>CANDMH010000130.1 GCA_947385785.1 uncultured Lachnospiraceae bacterium | reverse complement strand
CCATAGAAGAAATCGGAGAGGAAGAAAAAATCCAGGAGGCGGTGCGCAAGGGCCATCTGGAGGAACTGGTGAGCGAGCTTCCCCGGGGACTGGATACCGTATTGGGCAAAGTCTACGACGAAAAAGGGCGGGAGCTGTCGGGAGGGCAGTGGCAGAGGGTCATCCTGGCCAGGGCCTATATGGGAAATCCGGAGATCCTGATACTGGATGAGCCCACGGCTTCGGTGGATCCAATAGAGGAAATACAGCTGTTGGGGCGGTTCCGGGAGATCATTGCCGGGAGGACTGCCATTTTGATATCCCACCGCATCGGCTTCGCCAGGCTGTCAGACAGGATCTGCATCATGGAGAAGGGGCGCATCGTGGAGGAAGGCACCCATCAGGAGCTTCTGGAGCAGAAGGGAAAATATTACCACCTGTTCCAGGAGCAGCGGAAATTGTACGAAGGGGCGGGGTAAGACGGTATTATAGGGAGCAAGTGCGGCATTTGCCAGTTTAAATTGTATAACGAGTGAGCGTTTCTGTTGTGTAGAACAGAAATATGAATGCGTTCACGCGTAAAACTTCGATATATTGAAATCAGCGCCCGCAGCGGCGGAATGGGGTGTAAGGATGAAAAAACTCGGATTTGTAAGCGCATTGAAGACGGTACATGACACGGCCCGCAGGGCGGACAGGAAAGGATATGATCTGTTCCTTTTCCTCTCTATCCTGTGTACTCTGCAGACATTTGTCCATCTGGCATCCACGGAATGGATCGTCAACAGCGTCTATTCCCTGGCGCTGGGAGAGCGGGAATGGAAGTATGTGGCGGGCGTTATCATTATATTTGGGGCGCTGGAAGGGATTTTTATGCTGTTGGGGCTTGTGAAGGACAGGGTGGAGCTTGGCTTTCTGTATTCGCTGAATTACAGTATCAGGAATACGCTCAACTGTAAGCTTGCAGACGTTAAAATGGAATATTTCGAGACCCACCAGTCCATGGTAAGGATTCATGATGTGAAAAGCAGGATGCAGGAAGTTTTTCCCAAATATGTGCGGAGCATTGTGACTTACATCACCGCGGTCCCGCTGCTTCTGATCTACAGCGTCTATCTGTCCCGGGTGAACCCCTGGTATGTGGCGGTGTATCTGGCCTTGTTCGCCGTCTTTAACGGAGTGCTCACCAGGAAATTTACCGGTATCTGGTCATACTGGGACGCGGTGCAGAAATATGACCAGAAACAGAAGTACTATTTCAGTCTCTGCGGGGATAAGGTTTCCCATCAGGAATACAGGGCGAACCGGCTGTTCGGGTATTTTACCAAGCTTTGGGAGGACGCGTTCCAGGAGTGCCACAGGGAGCGGATGAAGATTTTCCGGAAATTCGAGGTGAACCTCCAGGTGTCCCGGATCCTGTTCAACATTCCCTATATCACCATGTTGGCGCTGCTGTCCTTCGAGGTGCTGGACGGAAAGCTTCCCATTGGCTTCCTGATCATGGCAAACACCCTTCTGAACAATATCCTGGACTCCTATTCCGACATACAGTGGAACCTGATGGAAAACAGGGCGGATGCCAGAACCGTGTCCAATTACAGCAAGGTTCTGGATTACGGGGAATATGAACCCTCTTCCTTCCTGTACCGGAAGGGGGAGATAAGGGTAGAACTGCCGGAATACTGTTACCCGCAGTCACAGAACCGGGCCCTGAAGCCCCTCTCCCTGGTTCTGAAAGAGGGGGAAAAGCTCATGATCGTGGGGAAAAACGGCAGCGGTAAGACCACCTTTGTGACGATTCTGGCATCCCTCCTGGCGGACGGGGAGGGAAAAGTGACGGCAGAGGGGAAGCCGGTGAGCCTGAACCGTTCCATCGCCTGTATTTTCCAGGATTTCTACCAGTACCAGATGAGCATCCGGGAAAATATAGAGATGGGAGACCCGGGGAGGCAGTTTACGGACGGGGAGATATGGGAGCTGCTTAAGACGGTGGGATTGAAGGAAAAGGTGGAAGGCCTGGAGCGGGGACTGGATACCCGCCTGGGTCAGCTGGACGACCAGGGGGATTTCTCCAGGGGGCAGTGGCAGCGGATCGCCATCGCCAGGCTGCTGGCGAAAAAGGAGGCGGGCATCTGGATCCTGGACGAGCCAACCGCCTATCTGGATCCATTGTCGGAAATTGAGGTGTATAGAATGATCTACAGGCTGGCGGGGGAGCGGATCGTGATCTTCATATCCCACCGCCTGGGCTTCGCGGCGCAGACGGACAGGATCCTGGTTTTCGACCAGGGGGAGATCGTGGAGCAGGGAAAACATGAGGAGC
The DNA here is from genome assembly GCA_947385785.1 of uncultured Lachnospiraceae bacterium. GTDB lineage: Bacteria > Bacillota > Clostridia > Lachnospirales > Lachnospiraceae > Acetatifactor. The sequence continues at coordinate 7,919 of CANDMH010000130.1, read as the reverse complement.
TGATGGAGAAGGAGGGCGGACTGTACCGGGAGATGTATTCGCTGCAGAGGGAGTGGTACCGTACATGAGAATGCAGACAATTTCCGGTGCGCCCGGAAGGCTTCTTAAAAAATATTTATGTTTTTATTTTTGCTTGTCGTATGATACAATGTTGATATAAGAGGACATCGGGTCAACTTCTGATCCCATGTACGCTGGCGCGCACGTAATTTTGGCATACTCATGAAAGGAGCGGTATATGGCAAGGACGATCGGGATAGGGCACCAGGACTTTGAGCAGTTGATTACAAATGATTATTTCTATATAGACAAGACGGATTTTATCAGGGAGTGGTGGGAAGGCGGCGATGCGGTGACCCTGATCACCCGCCCGCGGCGCTTTGGCAAGACGCTGGCCATGAGTATGGTGGAGAAATTTTTTTCCATAGAATATGCGGGGCGGGGAGATCTGTTTCAGGGGCTTTCTGTGTGGAATGATGAGAAGTACCGCTCGCTGCAGGGGAAGTGGCCGGTTATTTTCCTGTCCTTTGCAAATGTGAAGGAGACAAATTTTCAGAACGCACGTTCCAAAATCTGTGCGTTGCTTGCCTCGCAGTATGACAAATATGCTTTTCTGTTGGAGGGAGGCAGCCTGACGGAAAGGGAGAAGAAAAGCTTTCTTCGGAAAGATGTGGATATGAACGATACGGATGCCACATTGGCGTTGAACGAATTGTCGGAATATTTATGTCGTTATTACAAGAAAAAAGTGATTATCCTGTTGGACGAATATGATACCCCTATGCAGGAAGCCTATGTGCATGGATATTGGGAAGAAATGGTGGCCTTCACCAGAAGTATGTTTCATGCCGCCTTCAAAACCAATCCATGGCTGGAGCGGGCGATCATGACGGGAATCACCAGGATCAGCAGGGAATCTATTTTCTCGGATTTAAATAATCTGAAAGTGGTAACCACAACCTCAGACGAGTATGGGACAGCGTTTGGTTTTACGGAAGAGGAAGTGTTCGCGGCGATGGAGGAGTACAGTTTCGGAGAAAAAGATAAGGAAGAGGTAAAAAGCTGGTATGATGGTTTTATATTCGGGAAATGGAGGGATATTTACAACCCGTGGTCAATCCTGAATTTCCTGGATACCGGGAAGTTGACAACTTACTGGGCAAACACCAGCTCCAACAGCCTGGTGGGGAAGCTGATCCGGGAGGGAAGCCCGGAGGTGAAGATGGTGATGGAAAGCCTGCTGGAAGGAGGGAAGCTCCACACCCAGATAGACGAGCAGATTGTATTCAGCCAATTGGATCAGGATGAGAATGCCATCTGGAGCATGCTCCTGGCCAGCGGGTATCTGAAGGTGGACAACTATACCCTGGTGGACGGGGAGGAGGAATATGATCTGTCCCTGACGAACAGGGAAGTCCGCATCATGTTCCGGAAAATGATAAAGGGCTGGTTCTCCCCATCGGTTTCCGCCTACAACAATTTCATCAAGGCGCTGCTGCAGGGGGATAAGGAGGCCATGAATGCATATATGAACAGAGTTTCTGTGGCAGTTTTCAGCTATTTTGATACGGGCAGCGAAACTTCAGGAGCCTCGGAGCCGGAACGCTTTTACCATGGATTTGTTTTGGGGCTCATGGTGGAATTGTCGGACAGGTATACGATTACCTCCAACCGTGAAAGCGGATTTGGACGCTATGACGTGATGCTGGAGCCGTTAAACCGGGAAGATGACGCTCTTATCATGGAATTTAAAGTGCATACTCCGGGAAAAAAGGGCGAGAGCACCATGGAAGAAACGGTACAGGCTGCCCTGCGGCAGATCGAGGACAGGCACTATGCCGCAGATTTGCTGGCCAGGGGCTTTCCCGAGGACAAGATCAGGAAATACGGATTTGCTTTTGCGGGGAAGACGGTTTTGATAGGATGAAACACCGATGAAATACCCGGATGAAAATATTGTCATTTTTATATACTTTGTGGCAGGAATGTGGTATAGTTTATGCACGGCATGTACCCGTTTTGCGGCATCCTGAACCACAGCGGGCAGGTGCGGAATCCAGCGGGTGGCAGAAGGGCATCTTGACCTTTCGAGAAATCTGTATGACGCCATGAAACCCAGCAATGAAGTGGAGATGCTGGCGATCAAAGTCCGCATGCTGGAATCAGATGTGAAGGAACTGAAGAGAAAAATATCATAAAATCGATTGAGAAGAAATGGGGGCGGAACAGCCCCTTTTTCTGAGCAGTTAAGGCAGTGTTACGAAATACCATAAGGAAGGAAGACCCAAAATGAATACCGAATCAAAAAACATACTGAAAAAATCTGCCGGCAATCTGTTTACAGCGGGACTTGCTGTCTGTCTGGGTTCATGCCTGAGCATCATTTATCTGGAGTGCATAAGGCTTTTGGCAGACAGTGTTTTAACAGGGAATTCGGGCAGAATATGGGGCATATTTGCGGTATTTTCAATGAGCCTGCTCATAGCGGCGCTGCTTGTCTGCATACAGAACGGCAGAGCCCTGACAATGAAGCAGAGACTGATAGAATCACTGGAGCAAAAGGCCATAGACGTGTGGCTTGGCTCAAATTATAAAAACAAAGAAAATGCCGAAAAAATGCTGCCTATCATCCGAAATGATATTTTTACCTATTCTGAGCAGCTCTCAGGATTGATCCTGAAAACGTTGGGAACCGCCGTCTCAGTGATTCTGACAGGCATCTATGTCTTTATGATAGAGCCCTGGCTCCTGGCTCTGACCCTTTTCCTGTCAGCGGCGGCCATTTCCATAAGCGCCTACAGGGGGAGGAAGCTGCCGGAACAGAATGAAAAGCTTTATTATCATATGGGCGCGATCTATAATCACAATGCGGAGCTGGTACGAAACCGGGAAGCCGCCTATACCCTCAACGGCGAGAGAGTCGTCAAACCCTATCAGAAAGAGATAGCCGCCTATAAAACCGACCAGGGAAAAATCCTGGGAACAATGACAATGCAGAGGATTTTAGGCTCGGCAAACACGGTCCTGAATACCTGCGCCATACTGATCATCGGGGGATATGGGGTTTCCAGGGGCAGCATTGAGATCAGCGATTTCATTGTGCTTTTGGCGGCTGTGGGCTCTTTGACCAGTACCCTGTATCAGATTCCCGCCTGTATTTCGGAGTATCAGCAGCTTAAGGGGATGGACAGCAGGATAAACACTCTGCTGACCCCGCAGTTTGAAGTGTTTGACGGATCCGAGGATATTGCAAAGATCACGTCCATTTCGGTGGAAAATTTAAGTTTTGCCTATGAAAGTAAAGAGGCATCCCATGGAGACGAGGTAACTCATGGAGAAGAGATATTCCATGGAAAAGAGGCATTCCATGGAGAAGAGGCATTCCAGGAAAGAGTGACATCCCATGGAAAGAAGTTATTTGAAAACTTAAATTTTGAAGTAAAATCAGGTGAATGTCTGATCCTAAAAGGAGCGTCAGGCTGCGGCAAATCCACTCTGCTGAAAATTCTCGCGGATATCTTAAAAGGCTATAACGGAACCATCACCTGCGACGGTAAAAATCTGAAAAATATCAGGGAAAACGCCTTTTGGGACAGGATTTTATATTTAAGCCAGGAGCCTCAGCTGATCTCAGGAACCATCAAAGAAAATATCGCCATGTTTCAGAATGCAGATGAAAGAAAACTCAATGATGCGCTGGAGCAGGCAGGATTGAAAAACCTGATCCCCAAATTTCAAATGGGCCAGGATACCCCGATTTCCATGCTGAATCTGTCTTCCGGAGAAAAGCAGAGAATCTGTCTGGCCAGAGCCTTTTACGGGGACTATGACGTGATCATTTCCGATGAAAGCTTCTCCGCAATAGACCCTGACTCACGAGGGAAGATATTCGGAAAACTCCTTGCGCAGCTTAAGGAAAAATCTCAGATCCTCATTATGTCCTCCCACACAGATTTTGAGCCTGGCTCCGCGGATTCTGTAAAAATTCTCAAGCTGGGAGAAACTTCTAAAACAAGGCTGGGAGATACTTCTAAAACAGGGGGGATAAAGGAATGAAAATGTTAAACAGACTGAGATCCACCGCCATCATCTTAAAAAATCATAAGCTGGAATTTGCGGCCCTGCTGACAGCCTTTTCCGTCATATCCTTCGCGCTGCCGCTGTCCGCGCCCTTTATGATACAGTACCTGATCGGCAAAATAGAAAAAGGCATGAACGTAACGCCTTTGACGATCCTCCTGCTGATCCTGGCGGCTTTCCTCATGCTTGCATTGGATTACGTGATAAATGTATATGGAAATGTGATGTGCGCGAACCTGATTTACAGAGGCTCGGCGGATCTGTACCGGGACCTGTTTGCCCTGCCCTACGGCGAGAGGGAAGCAAAATACAAGGACGAAGATCTGCTCCAGAATATTACCGCGTTTACCGATTCCGCCCTCTCATTATGGGTCATGATCATCAGACTTGTGATCAGCGTGGTCGTAACGGGCGTTCTGCTGGCCTTGTCGGTGAATGTGCATTATACGCTTCCCTTATTTGTTTTCGCCCATATAGGCATCACGGTTTTTGCGGGAAGAAAGATCAACGGCATATCTGAAAAATACGCCGCCCAGCTCCAGGGCTTTGAAGCTGACAAAAATAACAATACCCAGGAGCTTATGGATAAGGCGGATTTTATCAATATGAACAGCCTGCAGGGCATCATAAAGAGCCGTTTTGACCAGACCAGAAAGGACATTTTCTGCGTCCAGGCCCAGCAGTTACATCAGAATAATCTCTATCTCTCCCTGCAGAGAGTCTTAAGCGAGCTGGTAAGCGGATTGATTTATCCTATGCTGGGATTCCTGCCCGGCAGCGCAGGGATATCGGGAGGAAACCTGGCTTCCGTGAAAAGCATTATGGAAGAATCCGGAAATCAGACCTGGGATATTCAGCAGATGGCGACATATATCCCATATAATACCGTGCCGATTGACAATGGCCGGGAGCTTTTCAGCTTGAAAAGGGAAGAGGTACATTCCCCGGAAGAAAAGCATTCCAGGGAAGGAGTGCATTCCAAGGAAGAAAAGCATTCCAGGGAAGGAGTGCATTCCAAGGAAGAAAAGCATTCCAAGGAAGAAAAGCATTCCTGGGGAGAAACACATTCCAGGGAAGAGATTCATTCCAAGGAAAAGACGCATTCCCGGGAAAGAAAACCGCAAGATCATAACAATAGCTGCGCCCTGGCCATTCACAATCTGTGCTTTGAAACAGATGGCAGGAAAATCCTGTGGGATCTCAACTTATGCGTAAAAGAAGGGGAACATATCGCAATCATGGGTGAGAACGGCAGCGGCAAATCTACATTGCTTCGCTGTATCATGGGCATGTATGCTCCCACATCCGGCAGCATCACCCTATTTGGCAGATCTCCGGCAAATGATGCGGAATATTTCAGGGAAAACCATATTTTCTCCTATATGCCCGCCGCCTCCCAGCTTTACGAAACTGCCGTTGACGATAATATATTAATGGGCAGCTTCAGCCAGATCAGCCTGGAGGAAATAAAAAATGCCGCAGGGGTCTCTGATTTTTCAGGCCGTGAAATCCTTTCCGTCTCAGAGCTTTCGGGAGGGGAGCAGCAGAGGGTCAATGCCGCCAGAGCCTTTTCCAACAGCAATGCCAAGATCATCCTTCTCGACGAGCCGACAGCTTCCCTGGACAGGGAACACGCCGAAAAGTTAATGAACTATATCAGAAGCAGCAGGGCTACCGTCATTTACACCACTCACCGTGAGGAAGAAGCGGCATTTGCTGACAGAGTCATTCAGGCTGCAGCCGGGTCTCCAGGCCGCTTTTCATAAGGAAGTGAATTTATAAACAGGAGAAAGTATTGAAAAAACACCTGAAAATATTGAAAAACACCTGAAAAAACAGTCAAAAAATTCTTCATAAAAGCCATTTACAAAGAACAAATGTTCTGGTATAATGACCATATGGTCCCGGACAATTCCCCGGGAGGCAGTACAGGGATTTTGGGAGGATATTATAGTTGGTTGGGTATTATATATAGAAGGGGCGGCATATGGGAGACAGGGTGATATTTCATATTGATGTAAACAGCGCATTTCTATCCTGGGAGGCGGTGTACAGGCTGCGCTGCCTTGGGGACTCCCTGGATCTGCGGGAGATACCCTCCGCTGTGGGAGGCGAGAGGGCCAAGCGGCACGGCGTCATTCTGGCAAAGTCGATCCCGGCGAAGAAATACAATGTGCGCACCGGGGAGCCCATCGTTGACGCGCTGAGAAAATGCCCCAATCTGATGATCGTGGAACCCAACCGGGAACTGTACAGCAGGAATTCCAAGGCCCTGATGGAGATCCTCCGGAAATATTCCGATACGGTGGAGCAGTTCAGCATCGACGAGGCATTTGTGGACATGACGGGTACGGAGCTGCTGTTCGGAAAACCCTTGGAGGCGGCATATACCCTGCGGGACGAGATTTATGAGACGCTGGGGTTTACTGTGAATGTGGGAATTTCCAGCAATAAGCTTCTGGCGAAGATGGCGGGGGAGTTCGAGAAGCCTAATAAGGTACATACCCTGTTTCCGGAGGAGATTCGGGAGAAAATGTGGCCGCTGCCGGTGGGGGAGCTGTTCCTGGTGGGAGGGGCATCGGAGAAGAGGCTGAAGCAGATGGGGATCAATACCATTGGTGAGCTGGCCCAGGCAGATCCGGGGATGCTGCGGGCCACACTGAAGAAGCACGGGGAGGCGATCTGGAATTTTGCCAACGGGCGGGACGTAGCCCTGGTGGAAGCGGAACCTCCGGATAACAAGGGATATGGCAATTCCGTGACCATCGCCTTTGACGTGAAGGATGCGGATACAGCCAAAAATATACTGCTTTCCCTGTCGGAGACTGTGGGAAGGCGGCTGCGGCGGGACGGGGTGTGGATCGAGACAGTGTCTGTGACGATCCGCTATTTTGATTTGAACCGGACTTCCCATCAGTGCGTGCTGGAGCATGCCACCAATATTACGGACGAGATTTACAGGGCGGCCTGCAGGCTGTTTGACGAACTATGGGACGGCGCCCCCATACGCCTGCTGGGGGTGCAGACAGGCAAAGTAACCAAAGAGGGGGAGAACAGGCAGCTGTCCCTCTTCGACGATACGGATTATGAAAAGCTGGAGAGACTTGACCGCGCCATGGACAGCATCCGGGAACGGTTTGGCGCGGATGCCGTGCAGCGGGCGTCTTTTATGAAACGATAAAGCCCGCCTTCCTGCATTCATTCCTTCGCGGTGCTTGCAGCGTTTAGAAAGAAGAAGCCAGGAGCGGATACCCCGTTGCTTGCGGCGGAGCGGTTCATTCCATCACGGGTCTGATACCCCGCTGCTTGCAGCGTTCAGAAAGAAGAAGCCAGGGTTGGATACCCCGTTGCTTGCAGCGGGGTGGTTCATTTTCAGAAGCCGGATGCCCGGCATAGATGTGCCGTCCGGCAGAGCATTCACATTCCTGCCTTGAACGGAACGGTTTAACCCCGGCGGCTTTGGGTATAACGCCGACGCAGCTTCCCGATCCATTTTATGATCATGACGATCAACAGTACCGCCAGCAGGATCGTCAGCAGGATGACACCCAGGATCAGAAAGGCGTATCGATTGGGATTGCGGATCAGATCGCCGATGGCCCGGCTGTCCTCCACCACCTTGCGCCCCTGGGCGGAAGCGTAGGACTGCGGCACGTCGGAGATGCCGTCCCCGTCGGTATCTTCCATGGAATCCAGATATTCCGCGATGGCGGCCCAGGCCTTGATTTCCTGACCGTCTGCGGTGATGATGGCATCTTCTATGTTCTCGACAGGTGTGCCGTCGGCGAACTTGGGCTGGACGGACAGAATGCCATATGACACATCTGTCACTGCTCCCA
>CANDMH010000129.1 GCA_947385785.1 uncultured Lachnospiraceae bacterium | reverse complement strand
CCCTGGAGATGCGCCGCCGTGTGAAGGAGCAGCTGAAGAAGCTGGGCGGTATGGAATTTTATGATGTGAATTTTAGTTACATAGACAATGAGACTTTTGAAGAGAGATATGTCTCCGTGCCGGAGCAGGGCGGCGGAAAGCTTATTCCGGATGGAATGTGCAACCCGGGACAGGTATATACGGTTTCCCAGGGCAAGTCGGGCATGATTGGGGTCTTCCGGTTAGAGTCTCAGATGCTGCCGGGGAATGGTAAGTTTGAGAGGACGGGGCTTGGCTCAGACCGGGATGCCAGGGAAGCCTCCAATACAGCTTTTAACTATTTGAAGGCGAATGGCGGGAGAATCAGTGGCTCCATCAGTACCACCATAAAAGATTACATTGTGAATTACCAGGATCTGCAGGGGATTGGCATGACCGGAAAGCTGGCGCTTCCTACCCTGATAGCGCTTTGCTCTATTGCCCTTGGCAAGCCTGTTGTCAGCAATCTGGCGGTTCTGGGCGACATCAGTATCAGCGGTACTCTGATCAGGGTGGAGGAACTGGCCAATGTGCTGCAGGTCTGCCTTGACAGCGGGGCAAAGAGGGTGCTGCTTCCCAGTACATCCTTTGTTGACTTTGCCACTGTGCCACCGGAGTTGATGAGCTCTTTCCAGCTGATACCGTATCAGAGCGCGGAGGATGCGGTCTATAAAGCATTAGGGGTGGAGTAAGAGTGGCTGGGCGTTTATCCTATGCTGAATCATGTCGTGCAGCTGCAGAATCTGGGATGTGGAAGAAAACCTGACAAGTGGAATGATTGCTGTAGGAGGACAGTACCCTGGGAAAGAGGAAGCGGAGTAACCTTTTATAACAGGCGAAAGCTCTCGAGGAGAATTCCGACGTTGAAGTGAAGGGGGCGTAATAAGATGAGTGTAAATATTCTACTGGAAGGGTTCGACATCGATGCCTCCTGGCTCTATAGCGAGTTGGGGCATTATATAAAACCAAATCAATCCGTCGCGGTGGTGGCGTTTTCTTTCCGGGAAAACCGCGTAAAGTCTCTAACGGACTGGAATGCGCTGTACAGCAAAGAGAGCGGTATATATTATGGCGGAATCGTTGGAGGATTTGCCGCCTATGGCATTCCGGAGGATAGAATAAATTTCATCAACTACTTTGCGGACACCAGGGAATCTGCCGCCCGTAAAATCGAAGCAGCGGATATCGTCTATTTCCTCGGCGGGTTGCCTGACAGAATGATGAACCGAATCCAAGAGTTCAATCTATACGACGCTCTCAGGAAGCATAAGGGAATCCATATGGGATACAGTGCCGGTGCCGTCATTCAGCTGGCGGAGTATTATCTGCCTGCCGATGATGACTATCCGGAATTTGGATATTATGAAGGGCTTCCATACCTGGATGATTTCTATGTGCAGGTGCATTATACGGGCACAGCGGCACAGGATGCGGCCATTGAGCGTGTCCTTGCAGAGCGCGGAAAAACAGTATATGCCACAGCGCTCAAGCGCGGCGCAATTGTTGTGGACAATGGAAGCGTTAAATTGCTTGGGGATGTCAGAGTGTTTGGCCAATGATGACGAGGTACGTTTTTTGCAGATGTGGACAAAGCGGAGTGGCACTGTATCATGACGTAGAAGGAGAATGGATTAAAGAAATACTGACATGGGTGTCATTGCAGCTGCGGAGAGCGGCTTGAAGTGAAGGCCACGGGGCCATGTGGCGTATTCTTCGCTGGTGGAAGAATGTGAAACAGGAACGGATGGAAGGTGAAGTGATGGCGGATTGGATGGAGAGAAAGCAGTTCGGCGCATATATCAGCAGTCTGCGGGGGAAGAAGGGATTTTCGCTGGAACAGGTCAGCGAAGGGCTGTGCACACAGCAGGCGCTGTTCAATTACGAGAACGGAAAACGGTCTGCACCCAAGCTGCTGCAGGATGCTGTATTAGAGCGTCTGGGGATGGGCGCGGAGGACTATGAGCATTATCTGGATTACAGCGAATACATACATTGGGAAGCAAGGCAGCGTATTCTATACTATATTACATATGAAGAGATGGAAACGGCAGGGAGACTGCTGGAACAGTACCGGGCGACATATGTAGAAAAAGCAGGAACACGCGATGTCAGGGGCAGGCTGGAAAGACAGTTCTATCTCAGTATGCTGGCCCGGATCCGTTGTTATGAGGGGACGGGCAAAAGGGAGCTGTATGCCCTCCTGGAGGAAGCGGTGCGCATGACTGTGCCCAGGCTCTGGGAGAAGCCTCCTGGACAGAGAGCGCTTTCTCTGAAGGAGCTGAATTTGATCCTGGAGGCGGAGCAGTATCGGGAGGGAGGCGGCCTGGAGGAGCATTATGAGGAGATCCTTTCTTACATAGAGGCGACGGAGCTGGACGGGACGGGAAAAACGAAGATATATCCCAAAGCAGTATATTTCCTGTGCAGATGTCTGCGGGAGAAGGCACCGGAAGAAGGGCAGCCGGGAAGATTTCATTGCAGGGAGGGCAGGGCGAGGCTTCTGCGGTATTGTAACCTGGCGATAGAGTGTCTGCGGGATCATTCCAGGATGTACTATCTCTGGGAGCTTCTGGAAATGAGGGGACTGCTTCTTGACGGGATGAGGGAGGAGCTGGTTCAGAGGGGAGAGGAGAGAAAGGCAGAGAACCTGGAACCGATGAGCCGGGAGAATGGTCAATGGAAAGATGTGCTGGAATCCGTATATACGGAATTTGGTGTCAGAAAGGAAACCTTTTCCTATAGCTATTTCTATATAGAGAAAGGCGTGTCGTGCATCAATGATGTCATCCGAATCCGCAGGGAGATGCTTGGGAAGAGCAGGGAAGAACTGTGCGGGGGATTTTGCGATGTCAAAACCCTTGAACGCCTGGAAAAGAGAAAGACAGTGCCTCAAAGGGCAACTGTGGACAGGCTGCTGGAACGTCTGGGGCTTCCGAGGGAAGTGTGGAGAGCAGAGCTGGTGGCAGAAGATCCGGAGGCGATGGCGTTGACGAGGCAGCTGAGGGTATGCATGAATGACCGGCGGATGGAGGCCAAGGAACTGTACGCGCGGATTCGGGAGCTGGTACCCCAGGAGATGCGGTGCAACCAGCAGTCATTGCTGCACTTTGAGATTAACCTGCGGGAGGATCGGGGAGAGCTGGACGCGGAAGCCTACTGCAGGGCGATGCGCGGCGCGCTGGAATTGACAATGCCCTTTGAAGTCTTCCTGAAAGAGGGGGAGAAATATCTGACTCATGAAGAGCAGTCCTGCATTCAGAACATGATGCAGAAGATGGATAAGAGCGGCGGGGAATTTCTTCGCTGTATGGAGGGTTTTGAAGAAATGTATCGTCCCTTTGAGGAAAATCAACTGATGGGGACAGTCAACAATATGTATGAGTTCATTATGAAGTATGTGGGAAGCGAGAGGGGAAACCAGGGAAACTACGATCAGGCAGATCGATACAGCGGGATTATACTTGATGAATGTCTTCATTTTCGCAGGCTGCATTCCATTGAAGCAGCTTTATATGATCGTTGGTGGAATGATAAAAAAAGGAAAGAGGAGGGTTTGGAAATTGACAGGGCGTTAAATGCAGAGACAGAGCTTACCCGCTGCCTGCTTTTCAGCAGGCTGGATAAGCGGAAATACTATGAGAAATTTTATTTGAAAGAATTGGAATCCTTAAGAGCAGGAATGAAAGGTAAGCCAGGTTGATCATGATTCTCTGATTTTTTCATAATCACGATCATTTAAAGGGGCGATTCCCGAAGGATTCTCCGAGTCCGGCTCGGTGATATTGCATTCAGATTTGCTGTTTTCACTTTCGGCCTCATGTACACCAGGTATATGAGGTACTGTGAGAACTGCGGCACACAAAGTTATTGCAGTGCCGAAACGAATAAATTGTTTGAGTATTTGTTTTTTCATTTGTGTTCCTCCGCTCTCGATATTTTGCCGTATTAAGCATGTGGCTTTATTGTATCATGCTGTGGCTTATATGAAAAGGGACAGAGTTGTTGAAAAAAGTTTGTAATTTTTGAACAACTCTGTCACTGGACAAAGGGAGTATGAGCTGTTATTCTGTTATTACAAACTTTTCGCGGGAAGTGTACAAGAGATTGAAGGAGGAAACTGGAAAATGGAAGAACCTGGTGTTTGCGGCAGCCCTGGGGCTGGTAATTGGTGTGCAGAGCGTGATGCCGGTGAGTGCAGCAAATGCTGTACCTATGGATCTGAAGAAATGCTCTGAATGTGGAACTGCTGTGAACGTGGATGTAATGAGGAATGACGGAACATCAACACGGCTCTATAAATGTGACGATCCGGCACATGTTCTGGCGAATTGTTATGTTTATAAAGTTAATGTTACGGTAGTTACCAGGTATATATGTCCTAAAAAGACCTGCGGACGTTCCGAGATAATAGACTCCCACACCGAAGTTGAGTATCGGCATGTTAATTAAGAGAACAGCCAGTAAGGAATCGGAAGCAGCAAGAGGAAAAAGGTGGGAATAAGAATGAAAATGAATTTCAGGAATGTAATTAAGAATAAAATTGGTATGTTATTGCTGCTGTCATTGGCAACCGCTTCCTGCGGAGCCCGGGATCTCCCGGACTCCGTTTCCGGCGTGGAGGAAGGAGGGACAGAGCAGGCATCTTCCGGACAGCGGCCAGAGTCCGGGGAAACGGATGCGGATGCTTCCACAGACGGCAGCGGCGGAATCAGGGCCGTGGCGGACTTTCATTATTTGGAAATGGATTCGGCCCTGGCCGAGTGGAAGACAGACCGGTCTTATGCAATCAACGGGGAATGGCTCTATGTAACCGATTTCGCGGCGGAAGGGGAAGGAACCGGAAGGCAGCAGCCGGAAGGGGAAGGAATCGGAGAGCAGAGGTCGGATACCGAATATTTCGGAATCACCAGAAAGCGGATTGCGGACGGCTTTCAGGAGAAATGCTATGCGGTAACCGATGTGGAGCGGATGGGGGAGGTCAACCGGCCGCTGCTGCTGGCGGACAGGGAGGACAATTGTTACATTTTCTGGCGGTTATATGACCGGGAGCAGGAGGCCGAAGCCTACAGACTGGAGAAGTACGGGCCCCAGGGAGAGCTTCTGTGGCGGACTGAGCCGGATTCCGGGGAACTGGAAGGCATGGGAGAGCGGCTGGACCAGGGAACGGTTACCGGGGACGGGAGGGTCGTCCTCTACAGCAGCGGAGCGGACGGATGCGCTTTTTGCTACGGGACGGACGGTTACTTGGAGGCGGTATACAGGCCGGAGCTGGAATCTCTGGACGGCGTCGCGGCGGGAGCGGACGGCAGGGTATACGGATACTGTGTGAAGGGGAAGGAAACGGTATTCGCGGAGCTGGGCGGCGGAGAGGGACAGTATGTCTGCCCGGCGGCGCCCCTTGCGGTGTATGACGGGTATGAGGAGGGGATCCTCCTGCGCACAGGAGAGGGCATGGATGCCTGGGTGCCGGAAACCGGGGAAAGCAGGCGCCTGTGGGAATGGGGAGAGGAATATCTCCAGCTGGACTCGGACAGCCTGGAAAAGGTATGCGTGGAGGACGGAGCGTTTACGCTGATGTGTGAGATTCCCTTTTTCACTTACGGCAGGCAGGTGCTGACCTTTGCCAGAGTTACCTTTGAGGACGGCGGAGAGTATCCGGCGAGACAGGTTGTGACTTTGACTACAGATTATTCTTCTCCTGTTACGGAATTTCTGGTGCAGATGTACAATCGGCAGAGCCGTAAATACAGGGTGGAGATGGCCCATGTGGGAGACGGGGAAGCTCTGCAGAAGGCGCTTCTGCGGGGGGAAGGGGCGGATCTGATGGAGGTGGGCCGGATTTACACCGGAGACCTGGCAAGGCACGGCGCCTTTGAGGATCTGGATCCCTGTTTTGAGAACAGTTCCTCCCTGGGGAAAGAAGATATTCTGGCATCCGTAGGGGCGGCGTGCACTGTAGGCGGGAAGAATGTGACTGTGATCCCCGGATTCACCCTGCAGACCATGCGGGCCAGGGGGGATTTCCTCCTGGGGGAGGACTGGACGGTCTGGAAGTTCCTGGAGCTGGGGGAGGAGAACCGGATGCTCTCGTCCCAGAGTCCGAACACCGCGCTGAATTACTGTATGGGGATAAGGTATTACGGAGAGCATTTTATCGATTATGAGAATAAGACCTGCAGCTTTGACGGAGAGGAATTTCGCCGGATCCTGGAGGCCTGCGGCAGATGGGAGACCTATACGGAACGAAACGAGGCCGGTCAGCAGGTGGACGGCAGCGGAAAGAATGGGGAGTGGATCTTCGACACGGTAACCATAGCGAATCCCAGGGATATAGTCTGGCGTCAGACCGGCGGAATCGGGGATCAGTATGAATATTACGGAGAGGACTATCTGGCCACTCTGGCAGGCTATCCGGGATGGGAAGGCGGGGAGTACGCGCTTGTGGCGGACAGCGTGTTTGCGGTTGGCAGCGCCTCGGCCCATAAGGAAGGGGCATGGGATTTTCTGGAATATATTCTGTCGGAGGAAGCCCAGGCCAGGCTGGCGCAGATGCAGGGGATTTTTCCTGTCAGGAAGGATAGCTTCCGGGAGTATCTGGAGGATGATTACGCCGATCCGGATTATTCGGTGCCTGTGACGGCCACGGAGGCGGAGATCAGACGCGTGGAGGAGATGGCGGAGGCTGCCGTGCTGGATGATTACGGCGTGGCCTTCGATCCGGTCTGGGCCATTGTGTCCGAGGAGGCCGGGATGTACTTCTCCGGGGATGCCTCGCTGGATGCCACCGTGAAGAAGATCCAGACCAGGGTGCAGCTGTATCTGGACGAAATGCAGGACTGAGCAGGTTCAGGGCTGTCCTGTTGTGAGGCGGTTTTATACGAGGGAGAAGGGGCCCTGCCCCTGGATTCCCAGACTCAGAGCCCGGAGTTGATCCGGGTTTTTTGTTTTGGCCGGAAGCGGCGTATTATTGACAGGAGCAGATAAAAAGGTATAATAAAAGTATGCTGGGTAATGCTGTATCATATGTCGGGGAACTCAATATGGAGAATACAGGGAATAAGCAAAATAAGGAAAATAAATATAAAAGGAGAAAGGCACAGCGCAGAGACTGGTATCAGCTGGATTTGTCTGCCATTGTGTATCCCACGCTGCAGAGAAGGGATTTTTCTTCCGTGTACAGGCTTTCGGTGCTGCTGAAGGAGGAGGTTCGGCCGGATGTGCTCCAGCAGGCGCTGGATATGACACTCCCCCGGTTTCCTACTTATAAGGCTGCCATCCGGAAGGGGCTGTTCTGGCGGTATCTGGAACCCAATGACCGACCGGGGCCCTTTGTTCAGGAGGATGTGAAGAATCCCTGCCAGCCCATGTATTTCAAGGCGAACAATCGTTACCTGGTGCGGGTGTACTATTTTCGCAACAGGATTGCCCTGGAGGCTCATCACAGCCTGGGGGACGGTACCGGGGGCATGTGTGTGCTGATGACGCTGACGGCTACTTACCTGCGGCTGCTGGGGCATGAGGGGATAGAGAACGGCGGATTTGTGCTGGATATCAACGAAGCGCCGGACGAGGAGGAGCTGGAGGATGCTTATATGCGTTACGCCAATGCCAGGGTATGCCCACCCAGGCTGGAGGAGAAGGCTTACCGTGTCCGGGGTACGGCAGAGCCTTTCTATACGCTGAATATCATTGACGGCATCATGTCCGTATCGGAGGTTATGGCGGCGGCGAAGCGTTACGGTGCGACCATCACGGAGTACCTGAACGCGGTACTGCTGTATGCCCTGATGACCAAGCAGGAGGAAGAACACCGCGCCCGCCAGCGTCCGGTGAAAATCGCCATGCCGGTAAATTTAAGACGGTTTTTCCCCTCCATTACGCTGCGGAATTTTATCACCATGATCTTTCCGGGAATTGACCCCAGGCTGGGAGATTATACATTCGAGGAAATCGTCCAGCAGGTGCATAATTATATGAGATATTATATCAATGAGAAGCTGCTGCGGGGCGATATTACCACCAATGCGGCCACGCAGCGGAACCCTTTTATCCGTGTGGTTCCGCTGTTTATCAAGGATTTTGTGGTGAGGCTGTTTTATACGAAGGTACAGGACAGGAATTCCTCGGCGGGACTGACCAACATGGGGGCGCTGAAGGTCCCGGAGGGAATGAAGGCCTGTATCGACCGCTTTGATATTTACATGGGACAGCCCTTCTCACGCAGGACAAACTGTGCCATTATCAGCTTCGAAGACGTGCTGACAATCAACTTTGCCAGCAGCATCATAGAAGCGGATGTGGAGCGGTACTTTTTCCGCAGGCTGGTAAAGGACGGGATCCATGTGAAAATCGAGAGCAACCGGGACTAGAGGGAGGAGGTTATCATGTCATATTGTGTGAATTGCGGGGTGGAACTGGATGCATCGGCGCAGAAATGCCCTCTGTGCAATACGCCGGTGTGGAATCCGGGAGAATTGGAAAAACAGGTTTCGGGAAAGGATGCCATGCCTCCCTTTCCCAGAGAGAAGAGTCAGGTGGAAACTGCGAACCGGAAGGATTTCGGGCTGCTGATGTCCATGGTGGTATTGGCCACGGCGGCTACCTGCGGCATCCTGAATGCGCTGGTGTTTCGGGGGACGCTCTGGTCACTGTCGGTTATCGGAGCCTGCGCGGTTCTGTGGGTAATACTGATTCCTGTGATGATATATACGAAACAGTCAATCTATGTGTCGCTGTTATATGACGGTATAGTTGTAGTACTTTACCTCTATATACTGACCTTTCAGGTTGGCAGCAGGGAATGGTTTTTCGGTCTGGGACTGCCGATTACCGCGCTGGTGACTTTTATCACGGAGGTATTTACCGTGTGCGTCTGCAGGCTGCCCAGATCTTTCCTGACAGTGTCGCTTTATCTGTTTACCGGTGCAGGGCTGCTCTGCCTGGGACTGGAGATGCTGATAGACTGGTATCTGATGGGGGAGATAGCCCTGAGCTGGTCGGCCGTGGTTTTGACGGTTTGCGCTATACTGGATATTGCCCTGATCACCATGCTCTCCAGAAGGAGACTGCGGAATGAGGTGCGCAGGCGCCTGCACTTCTGAGGGAGGCGGTAAGTCCTGATGAAAATGGGGAGCAGAGCGGAGACGGAAAATTAGAAGTCGGGAAACCGGAAATTTGAAAGGGAGAGACAAAAAGGGCGAAATGGAAAATGTCGGAACGGAAAAGGGCGAAATGGAAAAAGACGGAACGGAAAAGCGGGCCATTCAGAAATTAAAGATCGGAAAAACCGGAAAGCCTGTGCTCAAAAAGGTTGGGACAGCGAAAAGCAAGGGGGACAGACCTGCAGCCGGAAGGACGGAAAACCGTGACTTAAATACGAATCAGGCAGACACAGCCAGCCCCCAGACGGTGGAGATAGAGAAGATAGAGACCGAAGTGGCGGATAAGAAGAGCCAGAACCTGATGAGTCTGATCCGTCGTGTCCATGGCCTGGTGGAGAATCCGGATATCGAGAAGCACCGTCAGTCCCAGGATTATATAGGAACGATTTTGAGCAATACGAAATCCCTGAATTACAGGGAAGTGGATGTGGACGGCATGTATGGGGAATGGGTCAGCGTCAACCGCGCCCACATGAAAAAATATATTATCCTCCACTGCCATGGAGGAGGCTATTCTACGGGAAGCAGTCTCTATGCCAGGACACTGACTTCCAAACTGGCGGAATCCACCTCCATGGATGTATTCTGCTTTGACTACCGGCTGGCGCCGGAACATCCTTATCCCGCAGCCGTGGAGGATGCCATGAAGGCGTGGAATTACCTGATGCTGCTTGGGTATGGTGCAAGAGACGTGGTGCTGACGGGAGATTCCGCGGGAGGTAATCTGGCGCTTGCACTGGCACTGAAGCTGAAGGAGGAGAAGCGGCTGCTGCCCAGAGGGCTTGTTCTGATGTCTCCATGGACAGACCTGACATCTTCCGGCAGGTCATTCCAGACGAAAGCGGAACTGGACCCTGTGCTCAACCGTCCTTATATCGACAGGATGGTGAAAGCCTACGCGGAGGGTCAGAATCTGGAGAATGCGCTGATTTCACCGCTGTTCGGGAATTTTGAAGGATTCCCGCCTGCTTATATCCAGGTTGGGGAGAACGAAATTCTGCTCAGTGATTCCCTGCGGCTTCACCAGGCATTCATAGACGCCAACGTCTCCGTGAAGATCGATGTCTGGCCGGGCATGTGGCATGTTTTCCAGATGTCCCCCATGAAGACGGCGTGGAATG
>CANDMH010000128.1 GCA_947385785.1 uncultured Lachnospiraceae bacterium | reverse complement strand
ATACATGATCTTTGTAGGCTATGTGCGGGAGTACCTGGGAAAGTATCCGGAGAAAGATTTGAAAAAAGCGATTAACAAAGCCATAGGCCGAAAAGTGCAGCCCTAAAGGACTGCACTTCTGCATCAAAGAAAATGTGCTGCGTGAATTCCTGATACGGCGCCGCGGGGAGGTGACAAAGGTGACACAACTGGATTACACATTTGACAGGCGTATAGAGCTTGAACGGGAAGATGCCAGGGAAGAAGCCCGTGCAGAGGAGCGTGTCAACACGGAACGCGAAAGGAAGGCTGAGGAGGAGGCTCTGGAGGCAAAGAAACTGGCAGAGAAAGAAGTACAGAAACTTCGTGCAGAACTGGAACAATATAAAAGACAGTCTAAAATAAAGTGAGGCATGCAATAGCAGAGAGGAGAGATCGGCATGACCACATCCGTATGCATGGGCATTTATAACGGAGCGGCCTATCTGGAGACGCAGTTGGAGAGCATACGGGTCCAGACGAAGCACCCGGACCAGGTAATCATCTGCGACGACAGCTCCACAGATGCCAGTGCGGAGCTGGCACAGGATTTTATAGACAGATACGGCCTGCAGGAGCGCTGGAAGCTGTACCGGAACCGGGAGCGGAAAGGGTATCCGGGGAATTATTACCATGCCATGAGTCTGTGTACCATGGATGTGGTCTTTCTGGCGGACCAGGACGATATTTGGGCTGCCGGTAAAATGGATGAAATGTGTAAGACCTTTGAAGCGCATCCGGAGGCGAAGTGCGTGTGCTGTAAGTTTGGGCTGATTGACAGGGAGGGAAAGGACATCCATTCTCTGATGCAGCCTGCCGTCAGCCATGGCACGGGCAATGTCAGGGAGATCTCCATCGGGGATGTATTCTACAAATGCGAATGGCCGGGAATGGTTATGGCATACAGGCGGGCATGGTTTGAGGAAAAAATCAGGAAGCGCCTTCCGGGGCAGGTTTCCCGGCTTCCCCACGATTTTCTGGTCAGCGCCCTGGCGGCGGAGGCCCATGGATTCCTGCAGCTGGACAGCGAACTGGCGTACCACAGGCGCCATGAGTCCAACGCGGGCGGGGAGGAGCATCGCCTGGGCAGGCTCCTGAACCGGGAACGGAAGCTTCGGGAGATTGAAACGTATAACCGGCTGCTGGACGCTTTCCAAGAAGAGGAGGTGCTGACCTCCAGGGAGGCGCGAAAGGCTCTGGAAGAGAAAAGAACCGTTATGGGAGAGCGGTATGAGGCGCTGCTTTCACGGCGGCTTACAAAAGTGATGGCAAATGCGTGGCGTCACCGCGGGATGGTGAGGCCGGCTACGGTGATTTGCGATATGATTTTATGCTTTGGGAGAGGGCCAGAGGTATAGCGGCCGGGCTTTGGCCTGAGATTTTTTGCGGCTGCCTGAACATATCACAGGAACCGCTTCGCGAACCCTGTAATCAAAAGGAAATTGCAGCAGTCATTCCCCGACAATTCCTAAGGTAATTAGCCGCTAATCAACGCCGTTAGCTATCGTCTGGCAAGGGGTTGGCAAGGGTCTGGCAAGGGTCTGGCTAGACGAAATTTGACGAAATTTTATCTTAATTGGGTATTGCAAAATGGGATGGTATTTGGTATAATGAAACTCGGAAATATGAATAAATTGTGAACAGGACAAAAAAGGGGCGGAAAAAGCTTATTGTCAGAATATTCTGTGAATTACGCGTAAAAACAGGCTCTGGAAGCCGCATAAACACTGGCTTCCCAGACCCGACCGTAGAAATGGAATGGGCCCGAGTTAGGGCATTGACACAATTTTGGATAAATATTCCTCTTCATTCGGGTCCTCAAGTAGAAATGGAATGGGCCCGAGTTAGGGCATTGACACATAACCGAGAAGGCAGTCACCGTTGCCATGTTCGAGGTAGAAATGGAATGGGCCCGAGTTAGGGCATTGACACAAACTCTAAATTCTGTAGATTCCTAATTTTGTTTTGGTAGAAATGGAATGGGCCTGAGTTAGGGCATTGACACATTCTTTTTGTGATTCTGTATATGTAAATTTCAACCGTAGAAATGGAATGGGCCCGAGTTAGGGCATTGACACATTTTTGCGGGTTGCGGTTGTGTTCATTGCTTTCATGGTAGAAATGGAATGGACCCGAGTTAGGGCATTGACACAGCTTTCTTAACTGCCTTAAAGTCAAAGCCATCATGCGTAGAAATGGAATGGGCCCGAGTTAGGGCATTGACACATTGTGTTTGTTCTTTTCATGGTTTTCACCATTCATCGTAGAAATGGAATGGGCCCGAGTTAGGGCATTGACACACTTTTGTAATGTCGAGTGCAGCATCCATAGAGCCGTAGAAATGGAATGGGCCCGAGTTAGGGCATTGACACACTTTGAAGGTGACAGGAGTGTGGTTGCCGATAGGATGTAGAAATGGAATAGGCCCGAGTTAGGGCATTGACACATGTCAGGTGTAATCTTCTCTGGTTTTGGTGTTGGAGGTAGAAATGGAATGGGTCCGAATTAGGCATTGACACATACAGATACGCTGTGTCCGCCAACAAAACTTTTAAGTAGAAATGGAATAGGCCCAAGTTAGGGCATTGACACACATCAGCATATGCCTGGTCACGATATTTCTTCACAGTAGAAATGCAACAGTCCTAAGATAGCATACAATCCCATATTGCCTGACAGCAGTTCTATTCTCAAAAGTATTATAAATTCGAGGATATTTTGAAATTTGCGTTTCAATGTAAGAAGGAATAAGCCGGATCAGGAAAGAAATGAAGACAGTTATGCGCGGAAAATTCAGGAATCATGAATCAAAGACGATAAAAAGAGGGACTCTTTTAAGTCCCCCTGAAATCTCACAAAATGATTCAGAAATTATCGAAATGGAAAACTCCCTCTAAAAATCACACAACGTCCGCCCCCCGTCTCCTCTGTACTCCCGAAATCACCAGACACACCGCTATCCCCAGCACACCCGGGATGACGGATTCCAGTGTATTTCTGATGATGGCCCGTTTCAGGGTTTCAAAGCTGTCCATGTAGTACAGCCAGAGATCATAATTGACCGTCAGGAAGATGCCCGTTATGTTCAGGCACAGCAGCCAGCGGCAGTTTCGCTTCTGTTTGATGAGGCAGCCCAGATTATAGAGGAAAAAGGCGATCTGGGCCGTAAACAGGACTGCCATCTGTATATTCAGAAAAGGGCCCAGCTTTTGCAGTTCCATTCCGAAAATAGTTTCCACATCCGGCTTCAGCCGCGATGAAAAATACAGGAAAAGCAGGATCGGGTAGACTGCCATGAGGAAGGACACCGCCCCGCACAGATATGCCTTCCTGCCCGGAGACAGCGTCTCCCTGCGTCCCAATCCGGAGAAAAGGATGACGATGATACAGAGGGTCTCCAGTATCCAGGGGCGGTTAAATATGGCATAACCCGTGTGCTTTACGATGAACAGCTCGATGCCGTAGAAAACCAGAATCAGCAGGATGCCGTAATTGACTACACGATGGAAGTCAAGGCTCCGCTTTATTTTTTTCAGCCCGTCCAGTCCCTTCTGCTCCAGCTTTTCCCCGGAGAGGGCATTGTCCCGCAGGCGCGCCGCAATCAGGCGGCATTCCCCGCATTCCTCCAGATGGGCTTCCACGCATTCCTTCGTGGCCTGGGAACACACATCGTCCACATAGGACGGAATCAGATCTCTGATGATGTCACAATTCATTTTTTCCATAGTCATACCTCCGTTTTTTCTGTCATATACGCTCGGCATCTCTACGCTGATATCTCAGGCTATTTGAGATTCCGATTCTGTTGATTTCTCCACTTTTTAAAAAAACTGAGCCAGAAAACCGCCATTAGCTGCCAAAGAATTCTGAGAGGCTGTTGTTCTGTCATGCGGATGTTCCCCAGGCAGTTTGTTCATGTCCGGTGCCGGGACATGGACCCGGATTTGAGCTTAAGCTGTTTCCTGCCCGCCATGCATTTCTCAATCAGGCTCGGTCAATATCAGTTTCGCCCGGTAAAACGTAACCCGCGCCCAGTTCTCGCTTCTGCCCAGCACCCGGCCGATTTCCCGGTAGGACAGGCCTCCCAGCACCCGCAGCTCCACGGTTTTTCTCGTGTCGGGCGGGAGTCTGCGCAGCTTTTCCCACACGTCTGCCAGTTCTACCTTTGCAAGGGCCTGCTGCTCGGTATCGTGTCCGGATTCCAGGGTTTCGTCCAGTTCTTCCAGCCGCGCCCGGTTGGTTTTGGACCAGTGCTGATAGAGCAGATGTTTGGCAATCTGGCACAGCCAGGTAGAGAGCTTGCAGCTTTTGTCATAGCCGTCCAGGGATTCGATTGCCCTTAAAAAAGTCTCCTGCATCAGATCCAGGGCCAGTTCCTTATCATGGCATCTGGCATACAGGAATTGAAATACAATCTGTGAATACTGCTGATACAATTCATCCATGCGCTCCTCCTTTCTGACTCTTATATCCGTTTTCAGAGGATTTCGTTACAGGGAAAATGGAAGAATTTTTTCGTAGCATACTATACTTTTGCCGCAGATTCAAGTATCTTCGTCCTGTTGGCGATATTTCCGGCTGTTTTGCCGCTTATGTGTCCACCGCATAGCCCGTTTCTTTGGCCCGGTCCATCGCATCGGCTCCCTCGTCCGCCTTATTCTGGCACGGATATCAGGCACGTGTTATGCCGGAATGAATGCGGGTGCATTCATGGGCGTATTCATTTGCCGTTTTATGGACATACTTTGCGCCTTCCGGGCATAAACTTTCAATGCAAACAAGCTTGGGGAGGTTTCAGGTGTTTGAACAGTGCAGCGTAGCGGAAACCATAGAGAAATTGAAGAGCAACGGACAGTCGGGCGTGAATATGAGAGAAGCGGGGGAGCGCCTGCGCCGGGATGGAAGAAACGAAATGAAAGCGCCCCGGAAGAAGACAGCCATAGAGTCATTTCTGGAGCAGTTAAACGACCCGCTGATCTACGTGCTGATTGTGGCGGCAGTGGTATCCGTGCTGCTTCGGGAGATCAGCGACGCGGTCATTATCGGCGTGGTGGTGGTACTGAATGCCGTAGTGGGGATGCTTCAGGAAGGAAAAGCCAGGAAGGCATTGGAATCCCTGAAAAAGCTGGCCAGCCCGAAAGCCAGTGTGATCCGGGAGGGAAAACACATGGAAATCCCGGCGGCTGAGCTTGTGAAAGGAGACCTGGTGTGCCTGGAAGCGGGCTGCCAGGTACCGGCGGATCTGCGGCTGACGGAATCCGCCCATCTGAAAATCGAGGAATCCGCCCTCACAGGGGAGTCCGTTCCGGTGGAAAAGGATGCCGGATTCGTGGGGGCAAAAGGAAAAGAACTGCCTCTGGGAGACAGGCGGAATATGGCATACATGTCGACTATTGTCACCTATGGACGGGCGAAGGGCATCGTCACGGCCACCGGCATGGATACGGAACTGGGGCGGATTGCGGCCATGATTACCCAGGCGAAGGAGGAGGCCACTCCCCTGCAGAAACGCCTGGGCGACCTGGGAAAAGTGCTGAGCCTGTTAAGCCTGGGGCTGTGTGCCGCCCTGTTTGCCATAGCGGTGCTGCAGCACAGGAACGTGCCTGAGATGCTGATTACTGCCATATCCCTGGCGGTGGCGGCGGTTCCCGAGGGCCTTCCGGCTGTGGTGACCATCTGCCTGGCCCTGAGCGTCACACGGATGGTGAAGGTGAATACCATCGTGCGCAGGCTCCCTTCCGTGGAGACTCTGGGCGCCGTCAGCGTGGTCTGTTCCGACAAGACCGGCACGCTGACCCAGAACCGCATGACGGTGGAAAAATGCTGGGTGGGCGGCAGAATGCGGAAGGCGGAGGAATGTGCTCCATCGGTGTGCTCCGATTTCCTGAAGGGGATGGTGCTGTGCAACGATGCTTCCATAGAGCAGGGCGGCAGAAGCGGCGACCCCACGGAACTGGCTCTGCTGGATCTGGCGCAGAGCCATGGAATCCGAAAGCCTGAGCTGGAGCGGCTGATGCCCAGGGTGGATGAGCTTTCCTTTGACTCCGACAGGAAGATGATGACCACGCTGCATAAAAACAGCGGCGGGACAGCTTCTTTTCCGGAAAATGCGGGACGGGGCAAGCCGGTGAAGCCATTTTCCCGAAACGGAGGCCGGGGAGAACTGCATGCCGCAGAGAGGAGCACATCCGGGAGCTTTTCCGGTACATACAATTCAGAGCGGAGCAGAGCCGGATTTGGAGCTTCAGGAGACTGGCTTCCGGGGCAGAGCCGTTTTGGAACAGAAGGTTTTACGGCAGATACTTCAGGACGAAAACAGGGGCAAAAACCAGGGGGAGGAAATGATTCCGGCGGGGGGATGGTATCCTATACAAAGGGCGCTCCGGACGAAGTATTGAAACGCTGTACCAGAATTCTCACGGAAAACGGCCCGGTAAGGCTGACTGATTATCATAGAAGGCAGCTATGCTCCGCCATGGAGGAAATGTCCGGGGAAGCGCTTCGCACACTGGCGGTCGCCATGAGGACGGAGGACACAGGAACGGTAGGCGGCACGATTTTCCCGGAAGCCGGAACTTCTGCCGGGACGGAAGCCTCCCGGATAGAAGAGCAGAATCTGACTTTCCTGGGAATGGTGGGCATGCGCGATCCCGCCAGGCCGGAAGCGGCAAGGGCAGTGGCGGATTTCAAGGCGGCGGGTGTGAAGACCGTGATGATCACCGGAGACCATGTGGATACGGCCTTTGCCATCGGCAGGCAGCTGGGCATTGCGGACAGCCGCAGGCAGTGCATGACAGGAGAGGAACTGTCCGCCCTGTCGGAGGAGGAATTCCGGGGCCGGATTGACGACTTGTGCGTCTTCGCAAGAGTTTCTCCGGCGCAGAAAGTCCGCATAGTAGACGGATTCCAGCAACGCGGCGGAATCGTGGCCATGACGGGGGACGGCGTCAACGATGCCCCTTCCCTGAAAAAAGCGGATATCGGCATTGCCATGGGAAAATCCGGAACGGATGTGGCCCGGCAGGCCTCGGACATGATACTGACGGATGACAACTTTGCCACCATCCGGCGCGCCATCGAGGAGGGGCGGGGCGTCTATGAGAATATCAGGAAGTCGGTTATCTTTTTACTGTCCTCCAACCTGGGCGAGATCATCACCATGTTCCTGGCGGTGGTCTGCGGCATGGCATCTCCCTTAAAGTCCAGCCACATCCTGTGGATTAACCTGATTACGGACTCGCTTCCCGCGCTGGCTCTGGGGGTGGATAAAAATGACGGCTCCGGACTGATGCGGCAGCCCCCCAGAAAGGCGGAGGAAAGCCTGTTTGCCAGGGGAGGGCTGGCCTGTACCTGCTTTTACGGGGCGCTGATTGCGGCCGTGAGCCTGACGGCATTTCTGATGCTTCCCTGTGCCCTGCTGCGGGTGAACGGGCTGGCGGTGAATCCCGGGAATCTGTCAGAGCTGCTGCGAAATGCTTCCGTGCTGGCCAGAGCCCAGACCTATGCCTTTACGGTGCTGGGGATGTCCCAGCTGTTCCATGCGGTGGGAATGCGGGACACCCAGAGGTCGGTTTTCCGAATGAACCATCTGGAGAATAAGCTGATGCTGCTTGCCTGCGGGCTGGGATTTCTGCTGCAGTTTGCGGTGACGGAGGTGCCGTTTTTGATTCAGGCATTCGGGACTTCGCCTCTGTCGGGGCGGGAGTGGATGCGTCTGGGGCTTCTGGCGGCGGCTCCGCTGTTTGCCCATGAGCTGATTGCGCTCTGTGCCGGAAGGGGGAAACGTTGGCTATGAGCTGATTGCGCTCTGTGCCGGAAGGGGGAAACGTTGGCTGTGAGCTGACTGCGCTCTGTGCCGGAAGGGAGAAACGTTGGCTGTGAGCTGACTGCGTTCTGTGTCGGCAGGGGGAAACGTTGGCTGTGAGCTGACTGCGTTCTGTGTCGGCAGGGGGAACCTGGCTGCATGCAGCGCAGCTGATTTCCGGGCAGATTCGGGATGATGTCCGGTCAGGATGAAAGGAAAATAATGGAAACAGGAAAGTGAGACCGGAACAGAATCCGTCTGAAAAAGTAGAAAATTGGTAGAAATAGACAAATATTCCTCCAAATATATTAGTAATTTATTAAATTTTAATATATTTTGGATACCGAAAAACAATTTTTTCGACAATTAAATATTCCATTTTGTGAAAGAGTGTGATATAATATGATAAATTAAAGATACTATACGTTTGAATGACCATTGCGTTTGGGACAGTTCCTGAGCAGGATACTGCAGGTTACGAAACAGATTGCGTCAGTTATTTTCCGGCAATTCCAAATGAAAATCAGACAGAGGTGATAACATGGTCAAGAAAGAAATGATTGCCATGCTGCTGGCAGGCGGACAGGGCAGCAGGCTGGGTGTACTTACATCCAAAGTAGCAAAGCCTGCCGTGGCATTTGGTGGGAAATACCGCATTATCGATTTTCCGCTTTCCAACTGCATCAATTCCGGTGTGGACACGGTGGGGGTTCTGACTCAGTACCAGCCGCTGCGCCTGAACAGCCATATCGGAATCGGTATTCCGTGGGATCTGGACCGCAATATCGGCGGAGTGACCGTACTGCCGCCCTATGAGAGGCCTGTGGGCAGCGAATGGTACACCGGCACGGCCAACGCCATTTATCAGAATCTGGAATATATGGAAAGCTATCATCCCGAGTATGTGCTGATTTTGTCCGGCGACCATATTTATAAGATGGATTACGAGATCATGTTGGATTTTCATAAGGAGAACGGTGCGGAGGTGACCATAGCGGTGATGCCTGTACCCATGGAGGAAGCCTGCCGTTTTGGCATTCTCACCGTGGACGAGAGGAGCCGCATTCATAAATTTGAAGAGAAACCGGCGCATCCTCAGAGCAATCTGGCCAGTATGGGAATCTATATCTTCAACTGGAAGACGTTAAAGAAGGCGCTGCTTACCATGGCGGGGCAGCCGGGGCTTGACTTCGGGAAGCATGTGATTCCTTACTGCCACCGGAAGGGCACGCCCATGTATGCCTACGAATTCACAGGGTACTGGAAGGATGTGGGCACGCTGCAGTCCTACTGGGAGGCTAACATGGAACTCATCGATATCGTGCCGGAGTTCAATCTCTATGAGGAATACTGGAAGATTTACACCAAAAGCGAGATTCAGCCGCCGCAGTATTTTTCCGCCGACAGTGTGGTGGAACGCAGCATCATCGGCGAGGGGACGGATATTTACGGTAAGGTATACAATTCCGTCATCGGCTGCGGGGTCACCATAGGGAAGGACACGGTGGTGCGGGATTCCATCATTATGAACAATACGCAGATCGGTAATCAGTGCGAGTTATATAAAGCAATTGTGGCAGAAGAGGTCCGGTTGGGGAATCATGTGCGATTAGGCATTGGGGATGAGGTGGAGAACGATACCGCTCCCCATATTTATAACCGCGGAATCGTCACAGTGGGGGAGAGAAGCGTGATTCCGAACGGCATAACCGTAGGGAAAAATTCGGTGGTCTTCGGTGTGACTACGAGGGCTGATTATGAGGATTGTACCCTTCCGGGCGGCAGGACTTTGATTAAGGCAGGTGAGCATCTATGAGGGCAATCGGGATCATTTTAGCGGGGGGCAATAACCGGCGGATGGGAGAATTGTCGCGGAAGCGGGCGGTCTGTGCCATGCCCATTGCGGGAAGCTACCGCAGCATTGACTTTACCTTAAGCAATATGTCCAATTCCCATATCCAGAAGGTGGCGGTACTGACCCAGTACAATGCCAGCAGCCTGAATGAACATCTGAGTTCCTCCAAATGGTGGGATTTCGGGCGCAAGCAGGGCGGCCTGTATACCTTTACCCCCGTGGTGACTGCACAGAACAGCAACTGGTACAGGGGAACGGCGGACGCCATCTATCAGAACCTGGCATTTTTAAAGAGCAGCCATGAGCCCTATGTGGTGATTGCCTCCGGAGACGGAGTGTACAAGCTGGATTTCAATAAGATGCTGGCTTTTCATATCGAGAGGAAGGCTGATATTACGGTAGCCTGCCGGGAGATGGAGGAGGACGCGAACCTGGAGCGTTTCGGCACCGTCAGAATGAATGAGGAAAGCCGCATTGAGGAATTTGAGGAGAAGCCCCTGCGGGCGAAGTCCAATGTGATTTCCTGCGGCATCTATATACTGCGCCGCCGCCAGCTCATCGAGATGGTAGAAAAATGCGCGGAGGAAGACAGATACGATCTGGTGCGGGACATTCTGATCCGCTATAAGGATGTAAGGAGGATTTTCGGCTATAAGTTAAGAGATTACTG
>CANDMH010000127.1 GCA_947385785.1 uncultured Lachnospiraceae bacterium | reverse complement strand
GGGCGGAGCTGCAGGCGCGGCTTCAAACCCTGATGGAAGAGATCACCATGCAGGGAGACCGCCTTTACAAGCGGCGGGACGTGCGGGATATGTGGCATTACCGGAGACTGGTGAAGGATTTCATGAATGAAGTGGTGACCCATTCCCATTCCTTTTCCAGGGAGAATTTCCTGGACAGGCGGGGACGCCACAGAGTGTACGGTATCATCCGGCTGATTGACGAGAATCTGGATCAGCTGGCGCAGGAATTGATGAAGGATGAACAGGACAACCTGGCAATTCTGAATACCATCGGGGAGATCAGAGGACTGCTGCTGGACATTTTCACATAAGTCTGTAAGTCCTTTGCCGCGCTTTTGTCCTGCATTGCGCGGGAGTTGTTATACATTCAGGTTGGCAGATGTTTGTGGTTACGAGTATAAAAAGCGCGGACGGAGTAAGGAATTGTCTGCAAATAAAAGAAAAATGCAGCAGTTATTTTCGTGGCGGTTCCTGAGAATACAAAAAGAGGGGGTGCCGGAATGGCAGGATTTCAGGACATTATAGGACAGGAGCAGATTAAGGAGCATTTACGTAACGCTCTTTCCACAGGCAGGGTTTCTCATGCTTATATCATCAATGGGGAGAAATCTTCCGGAAAGGAATTTATTGCCAGGGTATTTGCCATGGCGCTGCAGTGTGAGGGAAAGGGTGAGAAACCCTGCCAGGAGTGCGGTTCCTGCAAGAAAGCATTGTCCGGCAATCATCCTGATATTATCCGGGTAGTTCACGAGAAGCCCAATACCATCAGTGTGGACGATATCAGGGAGCAGGTAAACACCGATGTGGCGATAAAACCCTACGGAAGCGCGCATAAGGTGTACATTGTCAACGAGGCGGAGAAGATGACGGCCCAGGCGCAGAATGCATTGCTGAAAACCCTGGAGGAACCGCCGGAGTATGTGGTGATCCTTCTGCTCACATCCAATGTGGACAGCCTGCTTCCCACCATTTTGAGCAGAAGCGTGGTGCTGAATATGAAGCCGGTGCCGGACGAGCTGGTGAAGCGGTATCTTTGCGGACAGCTGCATGTGCCGGATTACCAGGCGGAGGTATGCGCCGCCTTCGCGAGGGGTAATATCGGAAAAGCGAAGGCGCTGGCTTCCAGCGAGGACTTTGAGCAGATTAAAGCGGAGGCGCTGTCTCTGCTGAAGTACATACAGGATATGGATCTGAATGAGATTGTTATGGCCGTGAAAAAGATTACGGAATACAAGCTGGAAATCAACGATTACCTGGATATCTGTGCCATCTGGTATCGGGATGCACTGTTATTTAAGGCCACAAATGATGTGAATCATCTCATTTTCAGAGAGGAACTGCAGGCATTGCGCAGGACTGCCCAGAGGAGCAGCTATGAGGGCATTGAAAATATCATAGAAGCGCTGGACACGGCAAAGCGGCGTCTGGATTCCAATGTGAATTTCGAACTGGTGATGGAGCTTTTGATGCTGAATATCCAGGAGAACAGCGGCGGGGAGAGGCGGGACGGCCATTCCGGAAACCGTTCGGACAGATAAAAGCGCATCATGTCGCTGTGAATGGCAAAGCCGTGGGTAACATTCCAAAGAAATTCCAGCAGGATTTTTTTATTGAGTATGGTTTTTTCGGAACAGATATGATAAAATAGCAGCTGGCAGTGCGGTGGAAATTATGCTTCGGGGGTTTGGGGCTGTTTGGAAGTGGGGATTTCCCGGAGATGGAGCAGGAATGTATAACATAATGGCGCTGTGCGTCAGTGAGGTGGATAGATGGTTAAAGTGATAGGTGTGCGTTTCCGCACGGCAGGTAAGATTTATTTTTTTGATCCTTTACAGTTTGAGATAAAGAGGGATGACCATGTGATCGTGGAGACGGCCCGGGGCATTGAATTCGGAACGGTGGTTACCGGTGCCACCGAGGTGGCCGAGGAAAAGGTGGTTCAGCCGCTGAAGCCTGTTATCCGGATTGCAAACAAGCGGGATATGGAGCAGGAGGCGGCCAACAGGGAAAAGGAGAAGGAAGCCTACCGCATCTGCCTGGAAAAAATTCACAGCCATGGGCTGGAGATGAAGCTGATTGACGCGGAATATACATTTGACAATAATAAAGTACTTTTTTATTTTACGGCCGACGGAAGGATTGACTTCCGGGAGCTGGTGAAAGACCTGGCAGGTGTGTTCAAGACCAGGATAGAGCTTCGCCAGATCGGTGTCAGGGATGAGACAAAACTTGTGGGAGGAATCGGCATTTGCGGTCGTGCTTTGTGCTGTCACAGCTATCTGGCAGATTTTGTGCCGGTGTCTATTAAGATGGCGAAGGAGCAGAATCTGTCCCTGAATCCGGCCAAGATATCAGGTGTGTGCGGCAGGCTGATGTGCTGCCTGAAGAATGAGGAAGAAACCTATGAGGAGTTGAACAGACGGCTGCCCAATATCGGAGATTATGTCACTATTGAGGGCGGCCTGAAGGGTGAAGTACAGAGTGTGAATGTGCTGCGCCAGCTGGTGAAGGTAGTGGTGGACGCCGGGGATGAGAAGGAAATAAAGGAATACCCGGTGGAAAAGCTGCATTTTAAGCGCAAACACAGCAAGAAAGAGAAGATGGAGCTTTCTCCGGAAGAGCTTGAGGAGCTGGAACGCCTGGAGGAGGAAGAAAAGCAGAAAAAGGAACAGACAGGCAGCTCAGAGGATGAGAAGCGTCAGGGCGGCAAAGGAAAACAGAATCAGAGCGGCGGGAAGAATTCCGGCCAAAGAAGTGAGGAAGGCCGCAGACAGGGACAGAAAGTTGAGGACAGCCGAAGGCAGGGCGCCGGTGAAGAGGGGCGCAGGCAGGGATTTGGCGGAGAGGACAGCCGCAGGCAGGGATTTAATGGGGAAGACAGCCGCAGACAGGGATTCGGCGGAGAGGACGCCCGCAGGCAGGGTATCGGAGAAGACAGCCGCAGGCAGGGCTTCAACAGGGAAGATAGCCGCAGAGAGGGGTTCGGCAGCGACGAGGGCCGCAGACAGAACCACAGAGGAGAGGACAGCCGCAGGACGGAAAGCAGAGGACAGGCACAGACAGGTGCCAATATGCAGGAACAGTCTGATAAGCGGGGTGAGAGCCGGAACCAGGGCAGACATGAGGAAGAGGGACGCGGCAGGTATCTCCAGGGGCAGCGTGCGGAGGAGAATCGAAGGCAATCCCAGCGCACACATGGAGGCTCGAGACAATCCGGTCAGCGTTATGACAGGGTTTCTGCCAGGATGGAAGCCGGGGAAGATTACGATCAGATGATGGAGCGCTATCAGGGAGGAAAAAACCGCCGTGATAACAGAAAGCACCAGGATAAAAAATGGCGCAGGAACGGACAGCAGGATAACAGTGATTTCCAGGGCGGAAGAAATCGATATGAAAACAGGAACAGAAATGAATCCAGAGAACCTCAGGAATGACTGTACTGCGCAGATGTCGGTCAGGCTGAAGGAGAATGAGCGCCTGGACGAGTTGCAGCGCAATGGCTACCGCATCATTCAGAATCCGGAGAAATTCTGCTTCGGGATGGACGCGGTGCTTCTGACGGGTTTTGCTCATGTGGACAGCAAAGATGTTCTGCTGGATATGGGCACCGGAACCGGCATTATTCCGATTCTCATGGAGGCAAAGTATCACTGCAGTCATCTGACGGGTTTGGAAATCCAGGCAGACAGTGCGGATATGGCAGCCAGAAGCGTGGCATTAAACCGACTGTCGGATAAAATTGATATTGTAACCGGCGATATAAGAGAAGCAGATCGTATTTTTAAGTCTGCTTCTTTTGATTGTATCACATGTAATCCGCCATATATGATTGGAAAACATGGGATCGCGAATGCGGAGGCGCCGAAAGCGGTTGCAAGGCATGAAATCCTGTGTACTTTTGAGGATGTGGCGGTGCAGACGGCAAAGCTTCTGAAGCCGGGAGGGCACTTTTTTCTGGTACACAGGCCCTTTCGACTGGCGGAGATTATGGTTACTCTGGTGCGGTGCAGGCTGGAACCGAAGCGGATGCGGTTAGTGTACCCTTACGCGGACAGAGAACCCAATATGGTGCTGCTGGAAGCGGTGCGTGGCGGCAGGCCACGGATGACGGTGGAGAAGCCGTTGATTATTTTTAAAGAGCCGGGGGTGTATACACCGGAGATACGCGAGGTGTATGGATACTGAGGATGCGGAAGCAGGGAGCAAAGAGGCAGGAAGAAGGTTGTAGAGAGTGCGGAAGCAGGATGTAGAGAGCGATAAAACGGGAACAGGAGAGAATATGGCGGGAACCTTATATTTATGTGCGACACCAATCGGAAATCTTCAGGACATGACGCTGCGGGTGGCTGAGACACTGCGAACGGTGGACGTAATAGCAGCCGAGGATACACGTAACAGCATAAAGCTGCTGAATCATTTCGAGATACACACGCCCATGACCAGCTATCATGAATATAATAAGGTGGAGAAGGCGGAGCAGCTGATCGGGCAGTTGCTGGATGGAAAGCAGATTGCTTTGATCACGGATGCGGGGACGCCTGCCATTTCGGACCCGGGCGAGGTGCTGGTGCGTATGTGCCAGGAGCATAATGTGCCGGTTACCAGTCTGCCGGGGCCCTGTGCCTGTATTACAGCCCTGACGCTGTCGGGGATGTCCACCAGGAGGTTTTGCTTCGAAGGCTTTCTTCCCGCGGACAAAAAGGAGAGAAGAATGGTTCTGGAGGAGCTGAAACAGGAGAGCCGCACTATGATTCTCTATGAGGCGCCCCATCATCTGGTCGGAACCCTGGAAGAACTGTACGGCGGCCTGGGGAACCGGCGGATAACCCTTTGCAGGGAGCTTACGAAGAAATTTGAGAACATTATGCCCACAACGCTGGAGCAGGCGCTGGAGTACTACAGGGCGGAGGAACCCAGAGGAGAATATGTGCTGGTGCTGGAGGGAAAAAGCTTTCAGGAAATGCGCCGGGAGGAAATTGCTTCCTGGGAGGCTATGACAATCGAGGAACATATGGTGTATTATGAGGGGCAGGGAATGGACAGGAAAGCGGCAATGAAGCAGGTGGCGAAGGACAGAGGCGTGGGAAAGCGGGAGATTTACGCTCATTTATGCTCGTGAGCGTGAGGGAGAAAGCTTCTGGGCGTGGCCGCATGACAAAACAGGCAGGAAATGACAATTTCTGATAAAAGAACTGATATGAATATTACATATGGTATATATGTAGTATATGGAGAACAGAAATGAATAATTGTGACATGTGTGTCAATTATGTGTACGATGAAGACTACGAGTGCTATAGCTGTCTGGTGAGCCTGGATGAGGATGAAATGTACCGTTTCCTGTCGGGAGAGGGATGGGAATGTCCTTATTTTCGGAGAGACGATGAATATGGGGTGGTTCGGCATCAGATCTGATGGCAGACCTCCAACCTCCCTGTTTGTTTTTTGTTGGCAAAAATCAACTGTATAACCATAGTTTACTTCTTCTTTTTCTGACAAACATCAGTATATATTTTCCCTGTAAGCAGATAATAACCTCGTAGCTGCATGATAGCAGGCTCGATTTCAGAGCTTTCTATTGCCATGAAAAACAGGAGGTATGGACATGAGCAATATTTCAGAACTTGATTTACAGAATCTTCGTCACCTGATCGGCGGATATGACACGACACACTGCAAAATGCAGGCTTATGCACAGGAAGCCCAAGATCCTCAGATCAAACAGTTTTTTGAGAAAGGCGCCAAATCGGCTATGGACAATAAGCAGCAGCTTATGAAGTTCCTGGGCTAAGCTCCGGCAAAACTCGCTTTGCGGGCCCCGAATTGGAGTACTTTATTTCGCATTACGTTATTTGGCGTATGTTTTACAGCGGGAGAATTGTTAAGCGATAATGAATTTCTTAAAAATGTTACGAAAAAGCAAATGTTTGATAATTTCAGAATGAGAGGTAAATATGATGCAGGAAAAAATAATGGTGGCAGATACCCTTGCCGGTATCAATGGTGAACTGACCCGTTACGCGGGTATGATAGCGCAGTCTGAGAATAAAGAACTGAAGCAGACTTTAAAGCAGATTCGCAACGCCTGTGAGCAGTCACAGGAAGAGCTGTACCAGCTGGCGAGAGAGAAATCCTATTATGTACCTGCCAGCAAGGCAACGGAGGAAGAGGTTGCCCATGTTAAGGGATTGTTTACGCAGGGGACACTGTAAGTCTCCGGCAAAACAGGGTGAAATTTCCCTTTGGCAGACCGGAGGGTCTGCTGAAGGGAATTTCGTTGTCTATGAGTATAACTATTCTCAATGTATTACATCAGCCACCCGGTCAGCACCACGCTCATCACCGTCCCCGCCAGCGTGGCCAGCAGCGCCCCCGTCAGGGTAAACCTTGTCTTCGACACCTTCGCCGCCAGAAAGTACACGCTCATGGTATAAAACACCGTCTCCGTACAGCTCATGAGAATGGAGGTCAGCATCCCTGCGTAGGAATCCGGCCCGGATGTGCGGAAGATATCCAGCACCAGCCCCGTGGCGGCGGAGGAGGAAAACAGCTTCACCACCAGCAGCGGCAGCAGCTGGGCAGGCAGGCCAACGGCTGCCGCCGCAGGGCCGAGCAGCGTCCCCAGCATCTCGAAAAAGCCCGATGCCCGCAGCATCCCCACCGCCACCAGCAGGCCGATGAGTGTCGGGACGATATCCACCACAATCTTCAGACCGTCCTTTGCGCCCTTTAGAAAAGTCTCGTATACTTTTACCCTGGAGACAAAGCCATAGCCTACGATAAAAAAGATCAGGATAGGGATCACAATGTCCGAAAGATGAGCCAGTGCGTTCATATAGCTTTCCCTCCCCTGTCCCTTCGTCTCAATATTCTGACATTTGTGTTATTTCTGAGGGAACTCGCGTTGCTGCCGGACATCCAGCCGATTTCACTGGCTGTCAGAACAGCGGATGTATGGGTTTTGGAATGATCCTTTATTTTGCAATATACAATCGCCACCAGAGTACTCACCAGCGTAGCCGCAATGGCCGGGGCGATAATCGCCGTGGGATTGGCGCTGCCATACTGACTGCGATAGGCAATCATGTTCACCGGAATCAGCTGCAGGGAGGAGATATTGAGAATCAGGAAGATGCACATTTCATTGCTTGCACGCCTGCCCTGACCTGCAGTTCCCTGCTGCCGGAAGTCATCTACTGCCCTGGAAGCTCTGAAACTCTTTCCTGAGGCTGCCGTCTGCGCATACCTCCGTTCCCGGACATCTCTTTCTCTGCGGACATCTCTTCCTGCACCAATATTTCTACCTCCCCGGGGATTCACGTCTCCATGGATATCCCTTTCCCCTGGGAGGTTCCCTCCTCTGTATTCTGTATCCATGTACTCCGGATTCCCCCGCTCCGCCTCCAGCTTCGCCAGTTCCTCCATGGCCTTCAGCCCCGCCGGGGTACAGGCCCATCCAAGTCCCAGGACGTTGGCAATGATATTTGCCGCTATGTATTCCCTGGCGGGATGCTCCTTTGGAATCCGGGGAAACATGAATTTCAGAAAAGGCGCTATTCCCCTGGTGAGTTTTTCAATCAAGCCTGCTTTCTGTGCGATTTCCATCAGGCCCATCCACAGCGCCACCACTCCAGCCATGGTGATGCACAGGGAAATGGCTTCCCCGGCGCTGTCCAGGGCGGCGTTGGTCACCTCGCTCATATGTCCGGAGGCCGCTCCATAGAGTACGGCCAGCAGAATCATGACTGCCCAGATTGCATTTAACATTTCAGTCTCACTTTTCGTTTTGTATCAGCATATGCGGAAACTGTCCGTAAAATCATACTATTTGCTGTTTTCATCCTTTTTGAGCTCAAAAAAGATCTTATGTTCGTTAAAGTCAATGTCTGTGCGCTGCTTTGATAAAATCTGGAAGCCGATTACGGCGTCTACGGTAAGATTTTTGATCTCTCTGACATTTCCGCTTACGGCAGCAATATCGTGACAGGTCTGCTGCCCCAGAGTGAGCTCGGTCAGAAGAAGGGGCGTCAAAGCCTGGCCGCTGTCACGAATCTGTTCGCAGCCGCATAATTCATTACTGATCAGGCAGGTGTTGGCGCCTGTATCCAGCAGGAAACTGCACTTCCTGCTGCCGATGCTGCCAGAAACAACAATCATGGAATGAACAGACTCAAAAGCGGCAAAACGGGATTCGGAAAAAGGTTCCGCAGGATTTAAAGTAATGGAATGTGTCTCATAGTCAATCCTGACACGGAAGCGGCTGATAAAATCCATACCGATGGTCCCGAGAAAAATCAGGCCGCTTCTGAGGGTGCGCAGGCTGTCTTCCACATAGGAAAGATCAAGAAACCAGACGGGAAGGTCTGTCAGGGTAATGCCTGCGAAGGCGAGGCGGCGTATATTGCCGGAGGCAGCCTTTCTCGACCGGATCCTGCCGGAGTAGATAGAAGCATCCTGTTGGCAGCTGTCAGAACATTCGTAATAACGGCGGTTGATGACAGTCCTGCCGGAACCGGTGTCAAAGGCAAAGAAGCCTTTTCGGCCGTCTGCTTCCGCCTCGATTAACATGATGCCGCCTACAGGCTCAAAGTTAATTTTCTGATTCTGTAACATAATTTATCCTCCCTGATTGCTTCATATTTGCAGACACTTTCTTATACGGTCAAAAAGTTATCAATGCGCAATGGCAATTTATACCTGCACATGGTTTTGACACTGGCATCATTATAGGCATCTGCAGGCACACATACAAGCAGGCAGGAAAACAAGACAGAATTTATGACATAATAGACAAATACTGTTTATAGACTTTCCGGAAACCGGCGGCTTTTTTCTGGGAGAGAGGAAGCTTCTCTCCGTTTTTCAGAAGAACACAGCTGCCGGTAACCGCTTCCACATGTATCAGGTTCACTATAAAGCTGATGTATGGAGACGCGAAGGCACAACCGGTCATGAGCGCAGGGACTTCCCTGAGGCGGAGTGTCGTTTTAATACGCTCTCTTTTGGTCTGGATATAAACGGAACGTTCGGCATATTCAAAGTACAGGATTTCGTTTGCGGTTACTTCGGCTGTACCATTCCTGATGGGAAAGTGAAGCGTGGTATGATTGGAATAGAGCTGCCTGAGTATCTGGGAAACGGTTCCCTGATTAAATTGCTCCGGCTCCTTCAGGACTGCAATTTTCCTTTTGCCCCGTGTCTTTTCCGCATTGGAAATGATCTGCAGAAGCAATCGGTCAAAGCCTGTTTCCTGGAGGATCAGGATATCAGCCTGGGGGAGCATCCGAAAAAGATCAGTTTCCGTGTAAACAGGAATCAGTTCTATCTCTGTGCCGCTGCCCGAAAGAATATCCTGAACAGCGGACAGCTTTTCCGGCAGGTTAGATGAATAGTAAAGCAGTTTCATTGGTCAACAGGCTCCCTTTGGATTTCTGGCAGGATGGCCATTCGGCCGTTTCATGCCGGGAATAAGGTCATTATACCATATGTCCTGCTGCCGTTCAACTCGGGAGTTGCGCAGAAATAAATTTTCAGTGCATTTATTGCACTTTACAAACAGCCTTCATTGTGTTATATATAAATTTAAGGGGCAATTTATTAATATATTTCTGTATGCTCCCTGTCTCAATATCAATACATTCGGCATTTCAGATTTCAATCCGGTATATTCCATCAGTTCAAATCTGCAGCCGTCCCATTTAAGGAGGTATCTATATGTCTAAAAGTCACGCATCATCCATTTTTCCACCCGTTACGCCGCTGCCGCAGGTACTCGGCGCTCCCAGGCTCCGCAGCGATGTCCTGGCACAGATTCACAGCGATGCCGGCACGCTTTCCGGCTTCCTCGCCCTCGCGCCCCCGGAGCAGGAAGCCTTTCTGGAATTCTGCATGGGCAACCGGGGGCTGAAAGCCACTTATGACCCCTTTTTCCAAAACCTGTTTGACCCAACCAGTCACCCGGGCCGGCTGGACAGGCTCCTCTCCCGTATCCTGAAGCAGCCTGTCCTGGTCCGGAAGGTGCTCCCGCGGGAAAGAAAACGTATTTCCGAAAACAGCTCCCTCCTCATCATGGACATCCTGGTAGAGCTTACCGACGGAAGCCTGGTCTCCGTGGAAATGCAGCGCATCGGCTACGATTTCCCTGTTGAGCGCTGCTTCTGCTACGCTGCAGACCTTCTCGTACGCCAGTACGACCTGATCAGGAAAGAGAAGGGGAAAAAGTTCTCCTACCGGAACCTGCAGCCCGTCTATGTCATCGTCCTGATGGAAAAGAGCCCGGAGAAATTCCGGCAACACCCGGACCGTTACATACACCGCTCCCATTTTTCCTTCGGCAGCGGACTGAGCC
>CANDMH010000126.1 GCA_947385785.1 uncultured Lachnospiraceae bacterium | reverse complement strand
AGAGACTGGGCACCACCATCATCTACGTTACACATGACCAGACAGAGGCTATGACTCTTGGTACCAGGATCGTCGTTATGAAGGACGGTGTTATCCAGCAGGTAGATACCCCTCAGAACCTGTATGACAGACCTCAGAATCTGTTCGTTGCAGGATTCATGGGATCTCCTCAGATGAACTTCCTGGATGCGAAGGTTAAGGTTACCGGCAATATTGCAAATCTGGAGATCGCAGGACACAGCATCGCACTTCCTGAGGCCAAGTCCAAGAAGATCATCGCAGGCGGCTATGACGGAAAGGTTGTTACATTCGGTATTCGTCCCGAGAGTGTTGATGATGATCCCGAATTCCTTGCAAAATGTGATCCCAAGTGCGTATTCGAGTCTTCCGTAAGAGTTTACGAGCTGCTTGGCGCAGAAGTATTCCTTTACTTCGATCTGGGCGAGTTCCCCATCACTGCAAGGGTTGCTCCCAGCACGAAGTCAAGACCCGGCGATCCTATCAAGTTCTCATTTGATATCGACAAGATTCATGTATTTGATAAGGAAACAGAGCAGATCATTACAAATTAGTCAAGTTACATCAGGGGATGCTGGCAAGGCATCCCCTTTTTAAAAATACGGCTGCCATGCATGTTCTGCCTGCAAATGGCGGCAACAGGTATCGTTGCCAGAGACGGAGAAGAAAGGTATGAGAGCAGAATGATTTCAAGTCAGACAATTCAGATCAGTATAGACGAACTGAAGGCCATCACGAAAGTGGATTTGTGCGTATACGATTTAACGGGAGCAACCGTTGCGTCTACCTCATCGCAGTTTGATATCACGGCCGATTTGATCAGCGGTTTCGCTTATTCGCCTGCGGACAGCCAGGTGATTGGCGTCCATCATCTTCTGAAGATTATGGATGAGGGAGAACTGCTGTATATCCTGGTTGCAAGGGGAACCAGTGAGGATGTCTACATGATAGGCAAGATTGCAGTGTGTCAGCTGCAGAACCTTATCATTGCATACAAAGAGAGATTTGACAGGAATAATTTCTTCCAGAATCTGCTGCTTGACAATCTGCTTTTGGTGGATATATACAACAGGGCGAAAAAACTCCATATAGAAGCGTCTGTGCCCAGGGCAGTTTTCCTGGTGGAGACCTATCTGGAGAAAGACGGAATCGTAATGGAACTGTTGCGGGGAATGTTTTCCAGCCATACCGGCGATTATATCACGGCGGTAGACGAGAGCAGTGTCATCCTGATTAAGGCGCTGGAGACAGACTATACCAATGACGCGCTGATGGAAGTGGCAGATACCATTGTGGCGATGATGAATGCGGAAGCCATGCTGAACGTGAAGGTTTCCTTCGGAACAGTGGTACAGGAGCTGAAGGATGTGTCAAAATCCTACAAGGAGGCCAAGATGGCTCTGGATGTAGGGAAGATTTTCTATGCAGAGAAGAGGACCATTGCATACAGTACTCTGGGAATCGGGCGACTGATTTATCAGCTGCCTGTGAATCTGTGCAAGATTTTCATCGAAGAGATATTTGGCGACAATGTGCCTTACGATCTGGACGATGAGACGCTTACAACGATTAATAAGTTTTTTGAAAACAACCTGAATGTCTCAGAGACCTCCAGACAGCTTTTTGTACACCGGAATACGCTGGTGTACCGCATTGAGAAGCTGCAGAAGAGCATGGGACTGGATCTGCGTAATTTTGATGACGCTTTAACGTTTAAGATTGCTCTGATGGTGGTGAATTATATGAAATACCTGGACAGCATCGGGTATTAAGGGATTGCCGTTCCTGAGGAAGTGACGTATACACTTCAGGATTTGGACTGCCGCAGGTTTGGCAGTGGAACCAGGAAGCTTTGGCTGACAGAATGGGAGCCGGGAAGAAATTCCCGAGCTCCCTTTTTTGATGCACACGGGCATCCAAAGCGTCAAAGCGCTTGGAAATATGCCGGCAGAGGCTGGCGTATGCCCTGAATTTTCTGATGTTTCATTTCTGACAGCGCAAGATGGAGGAATTCAGAGAAAGTTGGTATAAGTAAGACAACCCCCCGAATATATTTAGATGGAAACATCAGAGGCGGAAAGGCTGGAATGGAAAGACTGGAAAGGTCGGAACGGAGAGATGGCAACGGAAACATTAGAACAGTCGGGGGTGTTATCATGTTTTATGACAGAAAAGTAAAATATCTGGATTATTACGAAAGAGGGGAGCGGGTCAGGGGAGGCGGCCATGCGAAGCTGGAGGTGCGGGACGGCAGGCTGCGACTGGAACTGGCGGTTACGGGAATGCATGTCACGGATTCTTTTGTGCGGGATGTGTTTTTGTGTGCAGAAGGACGTGAAAGTGTAGTGGGCAAGATAGAGATTTCAGAGGGAAGAGGAAATTACAGGCAGCAGTGGAATCAGCTGGAGGATATCGGGGGAACCGGAATCCGCTATGAGGAACTGAGCGGTATCCGCATTCCGCTGGGAGCAGGACGGGAAATTTCGTGCCGCTGGCAGGCAGGCAACGGGACTGCCGGAAGGAAAGCGGATTCCCCGAAAGCGGAGATGAGGGCGGCAGAATCCAGGGAGAACGGGAAATATACAGTTTCCGGGAGGAATGAGTGGAATGAGGGAGATAAGAGGGATGAGAGAGATGAGTGCAATGAGAGGGATGTGAATAAAAGAGAAGCGGAGGAAGCAGGAGGCAGCGTAAAAAGAAATCTCTTCTCTATGGTAGAAAAAGAGACGGTTCTACAGAAAGACAACGCTATGGATATCATGGGAAGAGGAGAAAACGGTATTGGGAAGACACAGATTGACGCAGATAAGGAAGTGCTGGCCGAAGATGGGCGGAGAGATGAGTTTGGCAGCAGGGAGAGAAAGGACAGCGATGAAGAGGGCGGAAGAGGTATGAGAGGGAGGCGGAAAGGCGGAAGAAGAGAAAGCTTTGACAGAGAAGCGGGGGAGACAGCGAGGCCGTATGCAGCAGGAAGTACGGACGGGCAGGCTCAGACGGGCAATGTCCTGGAGCAGAGGGCAGCTGGACGGGAGCAAAGGGGCAATGCTCTGGAGCAGAGAGCAGCGGGACGGGAGCAAAGAGGCAATGCCGGAGAGCAGAGAATGGCGAAACAGGGACAAAGGGGCAATACCGGGGAGCAAAGGACGGTGAAACAGGAGCAGGAATCGGAACC
Source organism: uncultured Lachnospiraceae bacterium (assembly GCA_947385785.1). Classification (GTDB taxonomy): domain Bacteria; phylum Bacillota; class Clostridia; order Lachnospirales; family Lachnospiraceae; genus Acetatifactor. The sequence goes on along the minus strand of CANDMH010000126.1, from coordinate 7,255 downwards.
GATAAAGCTGCTGGAGAATAAGTGGGCTCAGCTGTGGGCAATTTATCCCCACATACGGCCCTTTCAGGATGAACGTGAATATATTTCCATCGGTCCTTCAGATTTCGTCCTGTTTCCGGAGGCATACTATAAGAGGGCTAATAACAGCTTTCTACTTCATGGCTTTTATAATTACAGGCACTTGCTGCTGGCGAGAGTGGAAAGGCGGGGAGAAGTGATGTATTATATCGGGGTTCCCGGTACTTACTTCGAGAAGGAGAAGCAGGTGGCTGTCATGTTCGGATTTGAAAGCTTTGAATGTGCTGAGGAGCCTGCCCAGGCGGGAGATTTCGGATATTATATGATGCGGACGGGGCTGTAGTAAGGAAGTGCGAGATTTTTTCGGGGAGTCTGTGGGGCCAGGGCGGGAGAACTCCAGGAAGAAGCCCAAGGGAGTCTCGGGAGAGAGCATCAGGAAGAAGCGCAGGGGAGTCTCGGGAGAGAGCATCAGGAAGAAGCCCAGGGGAGTCCCGGGAGAGAGCATCGGGAAGAAGGCCAGGGGAGTCTCGGGAGAGTTCCAGGAAGAACCCCCAGGAGAGCAGGGAGTACTACAATCCTTCCCCGTCAAATTCGGGAATAAAGCTTTCCTTCGCGGTACCGCCTTCCTGGAAAAAGCCGTTTTCGATGCCGATTCTCTCAGCAAAATCCAGTACACGCCGGTATTCTTCGGCAGTTACGGCATGTTCCAGTGTGGAGCGGTCGGATTCCGGAAGCTGTGCCAGATGCGGCAGCGGCGTGTATTGGTTCATAATACTGACATATATGTCATTTCTGTAGGTGACATGGAGATACCTCAGGATTCGTTTGGAATCTCCGGTCTGACCGGGGAGGAGCAGATGCCGTACAATCATACCTCTTTTCATCAACCCGCTGTCCGGCTCAAACACGGGGACGCCCACCTGGCGGAACATCTCCGCAATGGCCAGGGAAGCCTTTTCAAAATAATCGGGGGCATGGGAAAAACGTCCCGAGAGCTGTGGGGAATGGTATTTCAGGTCAGGAAGATAGATGTCCACCAGTCCTTCCAGCATGCGCAGTGAGGAGACCTCCTCGTAAGAGGAGGTATTGTATACAATGGGGATGGTGAGGCCATTCCCTTTTGCCGTTTCCAGGGCCAGGCATACCTGGGGGAGAAAATGGCATGCCGTGACCAGGTTGATATTGGCGGCGCCTTTTTCCTGCAGTTCCAGGAAGATTTTCCACAGGCGCTCCTGGGTTACGGCCTGTCCCGCTTTTCCCAGGGCTATGTTGTGATTCTGGCAGAAGACACACTGAAGGCTGCATCCCGAAAAAAATACGGCGCCGGAGCCGCTGGTCCCTGAGATGCAGGGTTCTTCCCAGAAATGCAGCGCAGCCCTTGCGGCGGTAATTTCCGCGTTTTGACCGCAGAAACCAACTGCCCCTGTCTGACGGTCGGCATGGCATCTGCGTGGGCAGAGGGTGCAGTCCCGCATGAATGTTTCTATCTTTTCGGGAGTCATGTTTAATCGGTTCCTTTCTCAGGAATTCACTTTCTTAATCCAGTATGCCCATGAAGCCGAGCGACAGGGATTAACGGTTTTTCACAGAAATCATTACATAAAAACCGTACATCCCAAAGCCCGGATACAGCTCCACCCGGCTGCCTCGCGGCACATGAGAGGTTCCGCTTAGTGCTGCTTTGTTCCCAACCTGACACGGTTCACGGATTCCCATTGCGCAAGACCGAATTTCATCACTGCATCGGACTCTGAAAATGTACGGCTTTTTACAGTGTATCCTTTTCGGGGGATTTTGTCAAGAAAAAAATGATCCTTTGACAGACTTTTCTGCTACCTTTTCGAAAATGACCGCAAAGCGCTGCTGCAGCTCTACAACGCATTGAACAACAGTAATTACCAGGATGAAAATGCTTTGCAGATCGTCACACTGGACAATGTAGTCTACATGTCCATGAAAAATGATCTGGCATTCCTGCTCATCGGGACACTGCATCGAACATGGGATACTGGAGGATACCTTAACAATGTTTTGGGCAGAGGTGAAGAAAATGTTATTGACGGAATATAATGAGAAAAAATATATGCGGCTTCTCCGTGCAGCCGCGCTGGAAGAAGGACGCGAAGAAGGACGCAGGGAAGGTGAACAAAACGAACGAAGCAGTTTGATTAGAAAAATGCTGCAAAACGGCTGTTCTGCCGAAGAGGCCGCAAAATTGACAGGCCTGTCCCAGCAGGAAATTCAGGATGTCTTACAAAAGCGCTCCTGATTGTATACATTAAAAAGGAACTGCCCTGATAGGCAGTTCCCTGAAAGTACAGAATGCATATGCGGTTCCCTATTTGACAGGATCCTGGGAAGCTGCCGTTTTTTCCGCTGCAGCCGCTGTTTCCTTCTTGGATTCCTCAGCCATCTTGTCAAATTTCTCCATGACTGCATCGTAAGTGCGCTGGGAAATATCGGGAAGGGAACGTCCCCATGCCGCGCCGGCTTTCTTGAAGCCCTTTTCGAAAGCAGCTCTCATATCTTCGATCTTATCGGGATCGCCTCCGGTGAGCGCTTTGGCGAAATCAATGATTCTGTCGGAAGTCTGCTCCACACCCCAGTAGCCATCCTCGGCGATATCGGCCTGGGCCTGCTTCCTGGTGGCAGGGTCTACGGTATAATTTCCGCTGCTCAAGAAAGACCAGATATCGTTTGCCTTGCCGTAAGCATTGGCCTGTCCGGTCATCATCTTCTCTACCAGGCTGCGCAGCTGCGCCGTGCGGGCATCCGCATCCGCTTTCATCTTGTTGATCAGGTTTGTATCAGGCTTATAAGTAGCCTTCGCCGTGGAGGCGGTTTCATTGGAAGGTTCATATACGGCGCCTGCTCCGGCAGCGGCAGTAGAAGAACTTTCCGGTTTGGTATTTTCGGCTGCGGTGTTTTCAGCTTTTACATTTTCGGCAGAATAGGTGTAGGCAGCTGTCGCCTGATTTGATGTAACTCCATTTACACTCATAGTATCCTCCTTCTTGACATATGTGTCATTCGATTTTACTGTCCAAGAGAAACCGACAGTGATCGTTTCCTGCCTGCCGTAAGGAAATCTCTGTAGATATATCCCTGACGATACAGGCGCATCATCCATAATTTATACTATTTATTTCGGCAAATGCAGTGGAAATATTTACCCACGAGGCTGATTTTTTTCCCTGTTTCTGCCTGGCTGAGCTTCCATCTGTCCCGTTGATTCATGCTCTGTTTCGGCCTATGCCAGATATATGCCATCGCCACACAGCACCGTAAGTCGTCACAGCCAACTTAGGAACTGTCACGAACTGTCGGGAAATAACAGATGCAACTTTCTTTTGGTTACAGGATTCGCGAAGCGGTTCTGATAATATGTCCCTTGCAGGAAAGTTTGTCGCCAGACGGACATGGAATCAGTAAGGTGCAGGGTTCGCCAGGCGGTTCCTGTCATTTGCAGACTTGCGGTGTTTCGTGGCAAAAATAAACCGCTATATCCAGCGAACAGTCACAGACGGGCTGCCCATAGGAGGTCAGGGAGTATGTGATTCGGATTCTAAGCGCGCAGTCTTCCCGGGAGACGTCCAGGGAGCGGGTGGAAATTCCCATTTTAAGGCAGCCGAAGGGGGTGGCGTAATCGGTCAGATATTCTTTGCCGGGTTCGAAAACCATCCGTGCATTGATGCCGCCGCGCCGGGTCAGTTCCAGTACGGAAGGCTTCAGCTTCAGAATATTTTTGACAATAGTGTCAGTTCCATCGGGGCGCTCTTCATAGAGAAGGTAGACACAATCGTTTTTTTCAAAATATTCCCCATCCCCACTGTGTTCCGTAAGGGCAGTCTCACCGGTTTCATCCTTCTGGCGCCCGGTCAGGGTGAGATGTACTTTTTGACGCATGCTGTGGTCCCTTTCCTGAAATCTCTTTCAGAGAGTCAATAATTATGCTGGTTTCTCTTATGTAGTAAGTAACTTTAGAATTTATTGGAAAATAACGGATATGTCACTTTTTGCCGATAGTCCGCAGTATTTTTTGCCTGCGCCGCGGGGAAAGCAGGCGCATAGAGGGCGATGCAACTGATTTCCCCTGCAGTGCGGCTTAATATTCCTCGATATGAACTGTCCTGGCGGACAAAATTCCGTACTTGATGATGGAATTGGCGAAGGTCATGAACTTTTCCGCCTTATCGCTGACATAAAACTGGTAGCGGTTGCTGCCCAGCTTTGGAGGCTCATCGTTCAGCAGATTCATCTGCTCCAGCATCTGCCGCAGTTCCCGTGCCGTTTCGTAGGCAGGGTTTACAAGCGTGACATTCGGGCCAATGATTTTACCCAGGGTAGAGCGGATCAGGGGATAATGGGTACAGCCGAGAATCAGGGTATCGATGTCGATATCGATGAGTTCGGTCAGATAACGTCTGGCAATCTCGTCGGTGACCGGATCATCCAGCAGCCCTTCTTCCACCAGAGGGACAAAGAGGGGGCATGCCTTGCCATAGATCGTCACATTCGGATTCAGTTCCTGTATGTATTGGGTATAAATCTGACTGCCGATGGTGGCCTCGGTGGCGATAACGCCTATGCGTCCGTTGCGGGTCACCTCCGCCGCCATCCGGGCACCGGGCTTAACCACCCCTATGATGGGAATGTCGCAGTCCTGCTCCAGGGCGTCCATTGCGTAGGCGCTGACAGTATTGCAGGCCACCACGATGGTTTTTACCTGAAATGTCTGTAAAAACCTTACAATCTGTTTGGAAAACCGTGTGACCGTTTCCTGGGATTTGTTTCCGTAGGGAACCCGGGCGGTATCCCCGAAATAAATGATTTTCTCATTGGGAATCTGGCGCATGATTTCCCGCGCAACAGTAAGGCCGCCCACACCGGAGTCGAATACACCGATGGGGGCGTCCCTGTTGAATGGAACGTCATACTTTCGTTCTCTACTTCTGCTTTCGTTCTGTCTCGTTTTTATTTCTGTCATGCAAAGCCTCCCAAAATGAACTGATATCCGTAAGCAGCCGGCTGCGGAAGGAAATCTGATCCGGATCCGCGTTCAGCAGGTCAAGTAAAAGACTGCTGTCGAAGCTCCACTTTGAGGGCTGCGAATCGCTTTCCCCATTTTCCTGCTCCGCACTGATTTTTACAGTGTCCGGTGTCAGGGTCAGCTCGGGATAGAGCAGGCCCCACCATCCCAGCGCCGCGCACAGGGCCGCCGTGATACGCAATCCAAGCCTCTTTTTATTCATGCCATACTCCTTTTCTTTTTCAGGAGTATGGACGGAAAAATCAGACTTTATACTGCCGGGTCTTCTGGCTTTCCAGCCGGATCTGACGAATGATTGCCTTTTTCTGATTATCTATGTGCGTTTTTGCGGCGGAAGCGGCGGTATCCCTGTCTTTGTCCACGATGCTCTGATAGATAATTCTATGCTCTCTGATCAGGGTTTCATGCTGAGTGCTGTCTTTGATGTATTCGAAACGGTACCGGTACATCTGTTCGGACAGATTGTTTACCAGTTGTATGAGCCGCTGGTTGCCGGTTGCTTCCACAATAATGTCGTGAAGCGCCACATCCGCCTGGGCGATTTTCCTGGAATCTCCGGTGCTTACACACTGTTCGAAATCGTCACAGGCCTGTTTCAGTTTTGCCAGCCCTTCTTCCGTAATGCGGTCACAGGCCAGTTCCGCACAGAGGGCGTCCAGGGTGCGCCGGACTTCGAGCACATCGTTCATGCTTTTCTCCGTAATCTGAGCCACTTCGGCGCCGCGCCGGGGAAACATGGTCACCAGCCCCTCCAGTTCCAGTCTGCGGATGGCTTCCCGAACAGGAGTTCTGCTCACTCCCAGCTTGTCAGCCAGATGAATTTCCATCAGACGTTCTCCGGGCTTCAGTTCCCCCGTGAGAATGGATTGACGTAATGTATAGAAGACCACATCCCGGAGCGGCAGATCCGGCTGTAAAGAATTCTGCATATTGTCACCTGTGCCTTTCTTGTAACATGCTAATTGTCTGGTAATTCGGATTGTGCCTGGGAATTGCCTGTTTCTCAGGACTGTCGTCCTGAAACCGCAGCGGTCAGGAATACCTGCCCTGCAGGATTTGATTTTACGATTTCTTCATATGCGGCTTCGGCAGTATTCCGCTCCCGGAAAATGCCGAACACGGTGGGGCCGCTGCCGCTCATGAGACTGTTTTCCGCGCCCAGGCAGAGCATTTGTTCTTTGATATCCGCAATGACCGGATAAGTCGGAACCGTGACGGTTTCCAGGACATTTTCCATACGGCTCGTAATTCCGTCAAGCTGTCCGGCTTTGACTGCTGCGGTCATTCCGTCTATATCGGGATGGCGGGTGACGGCCTGCAAATTCAGATGCTGATAGACATATTTTGTGGAAACGTTTATTTCCGGCGCTGCGACTAGGATATAACATGCCGGAATGGGCGGGAGGGGCGTCAGCTTTTCTCCGATGCCCTCCGCCAGGGCGGTGCCGCCCAGGATACAATAGGGTACGTCGGCGCCGATGGCAGAGCCGTCTTTCATCAGTTCTCCGGTGGAGAGCCCCAGCCCGAACAGGACATTAATGCCTTTCATCGTGGCGGCTGCATCCGCGCTTCCGCCCGCCAGGCCTGCTGCAATGGGGATGTTCTTGCGCAGACGGACACGGAGGCCGGAGGAGATGGAATATTTGTCAAACAGATATCTCGCTGCTTTGTATATCAGGTTGTTTTCGTCCGTGGGGAGTTCCGTGGAATCGGTCACTATGGTGACGGCATGCTCCGCTTTTTCAAAAGTAAGTTCGTCGTAAATGCCGATATTCTGCATGATCATTTTGACCTGGTGGTAGCCGTCCGGCAGCCTTTTTACCACGTCCAGGCCCAGATTGATCTTGGCGTATGCTCTTGTCCGATATCCGTCCATACAGTGCCTCCCGGGATCCGTTTTTTTTGGAAAATAAAGTACTATTGTACAAAATTATATACAATGCGGCGGCTTCCGTCAAGGTGGTTTCGGGCATTCGGGCTGCGAATCACATAAATTTTTGTGAAAATGAATTGCTATTTTGCCAGGAGTTGAGTATAATAACTATATACGAACCTGAAAACAGTCATTGAGGGAGGCGCGCGGCATTGTGATGCTGCAGTCTCCTTTTCAATTATACTTAGGAACTGTCAATAAATAACTTGAGATCGGAAGAGCACACGTCTGAACTCCAGTCACAGCCTCATATC
>CANDMH010000125.1 GCA_947385785.1 uncultured Lachnospiraceae bacterium | reverse complement strand
GCGGGGTGGCCGCCATTGCGGTGCATGGACGTACCAGAGAACAATACTACAGCGGCAGCGCGGACTGGGATATCATCCGCCAGGTGAAGCAGGCGGTGAGGATTCCCGTTATCGGCAACGGGGATGTGGACAGTCCCCGGGCGGCGGAAGAAATGCTGTCTCAAACGGGCTGCGACGGGGTTATGATAGGCAGGGCTGCCCAGGGGAATCCCTGGATTTTCCGGGATACAGTCAGGTATCTGGAGGAAGGGATACTGCCCGAACCGCCGGGCCGTCCGGAAAAGAAGCGGACGGTACTGGAGCATGCCAGGCTTCTTACGGAATACAAGGGAGAGTATACGGCGGTGCGCGAGATGAGAAAGCATCTGGCCTGGTACACTGCGGGGATGCCTCATTCCGCCCGATTCCGGCAGGCAATCAACGCCATGGAGACATTGGAGGAACTGATGGCGGGGGTGGAGGATATTTTCGGTTGAGACTGCATATATTTTTGCATGGACACCATTCTCTATTTTTACGGAAAAAAAGGATTGAAGGCGCCGGAGCCGGAACCTGTGGGCCTGAAAAGCTATATGCTGGTGCGGGTGGCGCTGGATGTGGGGGAGGATAGATGGTTCGGCGACGAACTGGGGATGCCGGAGGAAAAAGAGCGCGGCGGCGCGGCACAGGTATCTCCGGAGCCAGGACCGGAAGCACAGCCGGGCTGTCGGAACAGGCCGAAAAATGTCCCGGGGAGCCGTGTGAGGGAGGTGCCGCCGGACTGCCGGGATAAGTCGAAAAGCATCCCGGGAAGTCGTGTGAGGGAGGTGCTGCCTGACTGCTGGGATAAGTCGGAAAGCGTCCCGGGGAGCCGGACGCGGGGCATCTGGAAAGTATGGGGCAGGTTAAGGGGATTGGGACGCAGGGAGGCTGGACCCGCAGGGGAAAGGCGGGGACGATGGTTTCGGAAGAGACGCACGGAAAGGCTTAAGGAGAAGGAGGAAGCCGCGCGGCGGGAAGCGCTTCTGGCGGAAAGGGAGGAGCGTATCCGAAGGACGGAAGCTTCCATAAAAAAGCTTGCCCTGGAAGTGACGGAGCTGGCGGGAGAGGAAAATCCCTGTTATTGTGTTTATGACAATAATGTCAGGAAAGCGCTGGTAAGAAATGGCGGACATGGCTTACTTTTGCCTGTTTTGTGGCAGAGTTGTTTTGAATGGAAGGAATTTGCGGATTACTCCGGCAGGTTCTGGGTGGAACAGCTGATGCCGGAGGCAGTGCTGCCTCATTTTGTGATTCTGGGGACTGCAGACTGTATTCCGGAACTTCTTGAGAAGTATGCCCGGGGAATGAAGAGTCTGCGCTGGATTCTGGCAGAGGCTGACTGTACCCGTGAACTGGAAGAGTTTGTGGAGGATTTTTATATAGAATTCGGACTCGCCGTTTCTCTGCAGGTCTTACCGGAGCCGAAAGAGTTTAAGCGGCTGCGTCTGGTGTGCGCTTTGCCGTCTAATATTCTGGATTTTACCGGGGAGCCCGGCATAGGCACAGGCGGAGTGGCAGACGGGAGCATCTGGCTGGATATGCAGTCCGTGGAAGAGAAGCGGAGGCGGATACTGGGGCGCGGTTCGGGAATCACTTATTTTTCCATGAAAGAGAAGTGGAAATATGTACAAAGACGCTGCAAGAGCCCCGTACTGCCTTGACACCTGCCGGAAAAGTGGTATAATACGGAAAATAAGCTTGCAGATATAACAGACAATAAAAGATAGAAAACTTAGAAAGGTGTATGAAAATGCAGGAGAAGAAAAATATTCTGACCTATGAAGGACTCAGGAAATATGAGAGCGAATTGCATGAACTGAAGGTAGTGCGCCGTCAGGAAGTAGCGCAGAAAATCAAGGAAGCCAGGGAGCAGGGAGACCTGTCCGAGAATGCCGAGTATGATGCGGCAAAGGATGAGCAGCGCGATATCGAGGCCAGGATTGAAGAACTGGAGAAGATTCTGAAGAATGCCGAGGTAGTGGTGGAAGACGAGGTGGATCTGGACAAGATCAATATCGGCTGTGTGGTAAAGCTACTGGACATCGAATACAGCGAGGAGCTGGAGTACAAGATTGTAGGTTCCACGGAGGCTGACAGCCTGAAGGGCAAGATTTCCAACGAGAGTCCTGTGGGCAAGGCCCTGATTGGCTGCAGGGTGGGCGATAACGTGGAGGTGGAGACTGCCGCGGGCGTATTCACTTACAAGGTACTGGAAATCCAGAGAAGCAAGTAAGCCAGGTCATGTCCGGCGGAACATGGAATATGGAAAGAGAACAGCGGGGTTGGCTATAGGGCCGACTCCGTTTTGTGTATTATTGACTTTTGCTTGTTTTTAGTGGTATTTACTGGTATACTAAGAAAGTGTTAAGGAAGTATTACGAAATAAATTTGTGGGATTCCTGAGTTTATGTTTACATAAAGCATGGAAATGCGACAAACATACGTTTGATTACTCTGCGGATACAGGAAAAATTTGAACAATCAAGACAGACATGAAGTCTCGGGACCAGGGTATAATGGTTATTTAAGAGAGAATGTGAAAAAGGGAATTTTTTGTCCCGGATGGGAGATACATGAAAAAGCTTAAGGATATCAGGGTTGGAATACTGCAGGTACCGGTTACCCGCATTGCCCTGTTGATTTTTGCAGATTTACTGGCCGTTCTGCTGGCTTCCGTGCTCAGCCTTTACGTGCGCTACGATTTTAAATTTATGGATGTGCCCAGATATTTCTGGGAAGCCATTCTGGAATGCTATGTTCCGAATGTGGTGGTGATGCTGATTGTATTTAACATATTCAGGTTATACAAAAGCGTATGGCGCTATGCCTCCGACACGGAACTGGTAAACAATGCCATTGCGGTGCTCTTCTGCGCGGGGATGCAGCTTGTTATCTCCTGGATCAGCGAAATCAACATGTCCGCAGATCATCCTTTTCTGCCCGAGAGTCATCCCTTTTTTTACGGTGTATTTCTGCTGATATTTACGGCGGGGATTCGGTTCAGCTACCGTATCCTGCGGGTATTCCAGAACAGGAGGCTCAGCCGCAGAAGCGGGCTGACGAAATTCAACTGCATGATAGTGGGAGCGGGAGCGGCGGGAAATGCCATTTTAAAGGAGATTGAGACCAGCCATTATCTGAACATGCATGTGTCCTGCGCCATTGACGACCATCCGGGCTGTCACGGGAAATATCTGCGGGGCGTGCCCATTGTGGGCGGGCGGGAATGCATTCCGGAATGTGTGGAAAAATACGATATCGACGAGATCATTATCGCAATTCCGTCTGCCAGCCGCTCCACGCTGCGCCCGCTGCTGGATATCTGTAAGGAGACGGGCTGCAAGCTGCGGATTCTGCCGGGAATGTATCAGCTGATCAGCGGGGATGTGAGTGTGTCCCAGCTGCGGGAGGTGCAGATTGAGGATTTGCTGGGGAGAGACCCCATTGAGGTCAATGTGGACGATATCATCGGCTATGTCCAGGACAAGGCGGTGCTGGTAACCGGGGGCGGCGGCTCCATCGGCAGCGAGCTGTGCCGGCAGATTGCCCAGCATGAGCCCAGGCGGCTGATAGTGTTTGATATCTATGAGAACAATGCCTATGAGCTGCAGCAGGAGCTTCGGATGAAGTATCCGGATCTGAATCTGGTGGTGCTGATAGGCTCGGTGCGGAATACGGCAAGGGTGGAGGAGATATTCCGAATCTACAGGCCCCAGATTGTCTATCATGCGGCGGCCCACAAGCATGTGCCGCTGATGGAGGACAGCCCCGGGGAAGCCATCAAAAATAACGTCTTCGGCACCCTGAAGGTGGTAAAGGCGGCGGACAGGTATGGGGTACAGCGCTTCGTCATGATTTCCACGGACAAGGCCGTGAATCCCACCAACATCATGGGAGCCAGCAAACGTATCTGCGAAATGATTATACAGAATCAGAATCTGAAGTCGAAGACGGAATTTGTGGCGGTGCGTTTCGGCAATGTGCTGGGCAGCAACGGCAGCGTGGTGCCTTTGTTTAAAAAGCAGATTGCCCAGGGCGGCCCGGTGACAGTGACCAGTCCGGATATCGTCCGCTATTTTATGACCATTCCGGAGGCGGTTTCTCTGGTGCTCCAGGCGGGAGCCTATGCAAAAGGCGGAGAGATTTTCGTGCTGGATATGGGAGAACCCATGAAGATGCTGGATATGGCGAAGAACCTGATCAAGCTCTCCGGCTTCCGGGTGGACGAGGATATCAAGATTGAATTCATCGGCCTGCGCCCCGGGGAGAAGATGTATGAAGAGCTCCTGATGAACGAGGAAGGGCTTCAGGAGACGGCCAACAGGATGATCCATATCGGCAGGCCCATTGAGTTTGATTCGGAGGAATTCGAGGAACAGCTGGAGCGGCTGGACCAGATGGCCAGGGCCGAGGACAAAGATATCCGCAGGATGGTGAAGGAGATTGTGCCTACTTATCAGTATGAGGACAACTTCCGTTGATATACAGTTTATATTCAAGACCGCCAGGAGTTACTGTCCCGCCTGAAACGAACATACCTGGCTGGCGGTCTTTCGTTGTAGGTTACTGCAAACTTTAGGGGTATGCAGTATAAGTTCTTACAGCCATGAGTATAGAACAGGAGAGCGATATGTACGGGAAGATAAAAAGAGCAATGGACCTTATGATGGCGCTGCTGGGACTGATTATCCTGTCTCCGGTTTTTCTGATATTGATTATCGCGATCAAACTGGACTCCAGGGGTCCTGTATTGTTTAAACAGAAGAGAGTGGGTATCCATAAAACGCATTTTAATATACTGAAATTCCGTACCATGCGGATTGATACTCCCAAGGACATGCCAACCCATCTTCTGAAAAATCCGGAGCAGTATATCACGAAGGTGGGCAGATTCCTGCGCAGGACCAGCCTGGACGAGCTGCCTCAGATTTTCAATATTCTGAAGGGGGACATGGCTGTGGTGGGACCCAGGCCGGCGCTTTGGAACCAGTATGACCTGATTGCGGAGCGGGATAAATACGGCGCCAACGACGTGCGGCCGGGGCTTACGGGCTGGGCGCAGATCAACGGAAGGGATGAACTGGAGATTCCCGTGAAGGCGAAGCTGGACGGGGAGTATACGGATGCCCTGCTGCACGGAAAGGGATTCCGGATGGATTTCAGATGCTTCTTCGGTACTTTTTTAAGCGTGCTGAGAGAGGAAGGCGTGGTTGAGGGCGGTACCGGAACCATGCATGCCTCCGGGGAACCGAAAGCCGGCAGCAGGCACAGAGGATAGGCGCGGCAGAATACAGGTGGATAATGGCATGAAGCGAATATTGGTGACAGGAAAAAACAGTTATATCGGCACTGCGTTTATCCGGTACGCGGAGACGTATTATCCCGGGGAATTCCGGACGGACACGGTCAGCATGCGTGACGGCGCCTGGAGGGAACTGGATTTTTCCGTGTACGATACCATATTCCATGTGGCGGGACTGGCCCATGCGGATATCGGGCATGCAACGGAGGAAATGCGGCGGAATTATTATGCGGTCAATACGGAGCTGACTCTGGAGGCGGCGGGTAAGGCGAAAGCGGCGGGAGTCCGTCAGTTTGTCTTCATGAGTTCCATGATTGTATACGGCGGCCAGGAACATGTGACAGAGGACACCGTCCCCAGACCTTTAAATTTCTATGGGGACAGCAAGTGGAAAGCAGACAGCGGTGTCAGGGAGCTGGCAGATGACAGGTTCCGGGTGGCGGTGCTGCGCCCCCCTATGATTTACGGGAAGGGAAGCAGGGGGAATTATCCTGTGCTGGCAAAGATGGCGAAGAAGCTGCCTGTTTTCCCGAAAGTAAATAACAGACGTTCTATGCTTTATATAGAAAATCTCTGTGAATTTCTGTGTCGCATCATGCTGGAAGGGCGGGGAGGCATCTTTTTCCCCCAGAACGCAGAGACGGTGAGTACCAGTGAGCTGGTGAAGGAGATTGCGGAATGCAGCGGGCACAGAATCCGGGTGACGCCCCTGCTGACTCCGGCCATTGCCCTGGGGAAGCATATGCCGGGGAAAATCGGGGATTTGTGCAGGAAGGCTTTCGGGAGCTGCTGGTATGAGCCGAAGATGAGCGTGGCGGAAGGAGCCGGATGGGACTACCGGGTGGCGGATTTGCGGGAATCCATTAGAAGGACGGAAGGGGTAGCACCGAAAAGCGCGCGTCAGTGCCTGAAGCAGGAGGGCGGCCCGGAGGCAGCAGGATATGGGGGACGCCGGGTAAGCGCAGGGGATTCGGAACCCCTGGTGTCAATTACGACAGTCACCCGCAACAGCAGTAAAACTCTGGCCAGAACCATAGAATCCGTCCTGAACCAGACATACTCCAATATGGAGTATCTTATCATAGACGGCTGCTCCGGCGACAGTACGGTGGAAATTGCGGAAAGCTACCGGGAGAAATTCGCGGCAAGGGGGATAATCTATACCATTGTATCGGAAGCGGACCGGGGTATGTACGATGCCATTAACAAGGGAATCCGCCTGTCCCACGGCGCCATTATAGGCAACATCAACTCGGACGACTGGTACGAGCCGGAGGCCGTGGAGAAGGCAGTCCATTTTATGGAAAAAACAGGCTGCGATTACATGTATGCGGATTTGCGGATGGTAAAAGCGGACGGCACAAGCTTTCTCAAACAGGCAAAGCTGCAGAAGCCGGCTACCTCCAGGGGCTGGAACCACCCCACCCAGTTTGCCAGGCGGGAGCTGCATTTGAGATATCCTTATAAACTGGAAAGCCTTCACGACGATTTTGATTTCTTCCTGAAGGTGAGAAAATCCGACGCCCGCATCGCCATACTGAATGAAACCCTGGCCAATTTCACCATGGAGGGAATCAGCCATGAGAGGAAGTTACGGGCGGCGCTTGCGAGGGGAAAATGCAGATATCGGATCTACCGGAATAATGGGTACAGCAGGTGGTATCTGCTGGAGTGCATCCTGATAGAGGGGGCCAAGTTCGTGCTGCATTTTAATTCGTAAAATTGTTTGTTTTCAGTTTGGAAGGAACACTGAAAGTCATTAAGACTGTCGAAGGATTTGAGATTACAAATCCTGGAATATTGAAAATTCCAAAAGAACAGATTTTTAGAGGAGGCAGCTCAAAACCACGGAATCCCTGGCGTTTGGTATAAGGCATCGGAATTTGAAGGGGTGATTTCTGTGAAAGAGTCCCTTATTAAGGAGCTGATGAAAGATTTAACGGAGCAGGGGAAGATAGAATCGACAGGTAGTACAAAGGGAAAGATGTATAGAAGGCATTCAGGAAGTGAATTCCGAAAGTAAAGCAGCGATGAAAAGAAAATTGTGTGAGAAAAATGAAAATATTACAGATAAATAGTCATTATGACCAGGGCGGGGCAGCCCGCATTGTTGCATGCATCCACAGACAGCTTCTCGCTGACGGCCAGGAATCCTATGTGGCCTACGGCAGAGGGCAGAAAGCGGCGGAGGGGACGGAAGGGACCTGTCGTTTTAATACGGTGCCCGAAGTTCTGCTCTCCGCCGCCTGCAGCCGCTTCTTTGGCAAAAACGGCTGGTACAACAGGCTGGCCACCCGCAGGCTGCTTGCCTATATAGACCAGGTGAAGCCGGATGTGCTCCACCTTCATGCCCTCCACGGGTATTATCTGAATTTTCCCATGTTATTTCAGTATATCAATGGCAGAGGAATCCCCTGTGTCTGGACATTTCATGACTGTTATGCGTTCACGGGGAACTGCGGCTATTTTTTTGACTGTGAAAAATGGAAAACAGGCTGTGGGGACTGCCCCTACCGGAGGAATTATCCTGCCAGCCAGTGGTTTGACCGTTCGCGGGAGCTATGGCGGCAGAAACGGGAGCTGTTCACTCAGGGCAGGAAGGTGATTGTGACACCCTCCCGGTGGCTCACGGAACAGGCGAGGCAATCCTTCTTCGGAAGCTATCCCTGCATTACCATACACAACGGAATCGACACAAAGCAGACCTTCTTTCCCAGGGACAGGCGCTCCTGCCGGGAGAAATACGGCTTCGGCCGGGATGAGAAGCTGGTTCTGGGCATTGCGGTGGGCTACCGGGACGAGCGGAAGGGCGCGAAATATATCATTCAGCTGGCGAGAGATCTGGGGAATACGGCCAGGCTGATTCTGATTGGCTGGAATAAGGAGAATGACGCCATGCTGGTGGGAAGTGACGGCAAAAAAGCGGAAAATATTCTGACGATTCCCAATACGGCCGACACGCAGATGCTGGCGGAATACTACAGCCTGGCGGATGTGTTCGTCATTCCGTCCCTGGCGGAGAACTACGCCACCACTACCCTGGAAGCCATGGCCTGCGGCACCCCGGTGGTGGGCTTTGACGTGGGAGGCATTCCGGAGCAGCTGGCAGGAGGCAGGGGAATCGTAGTGGAAGCCGGGAATCAGGCGCAGTTTGACGCGGCGGTGCGCAGCGTATTGGCAGGAGAGGCGGGGCTGATGGGCAGACAAGCCCTGGCGGCTGTTATCCGGGAGGAAAATGACACGGAGCGGATGACCCGGGAATATGAGCGGATTTACAGGGAGTTAATATATCCCTGATTTGAGAATTTCGGCTCCTGACAAGCCGCCTGCGCCATGGCAGAGTTGTCTGACCACTGCGTTGGCGCCCTTTTGTGTTAAACGGAGTAAATTAAAACCTGCCCTTATGTGAAAAATAAATGTGCTGAAAAGCGCCTTTTCGTGTAGAATTCCCTTGAATGAAAGCCGTCCGATGGTGTATAATAATAAAAAGGCCATAGGAGGCTGTGCTTTATGAAGCGTAAGATATATGAGCGTCTGTTGGAATGGAAGGAAAGGGACAAAGGCAGCTGCGCCCTTTTGCTGGACGGGGCCAGGCGAGTGGGCAAAAGCTATATTGCGGAGCAGTTCGGAAGAAACGAATACAAAAGCTGCCTGATGATCGACTTTGCTCATCTGCCGCAGGAGGTGCGGACAGTTTTTGAGAATGACATCAGTGATTTAGACCTGTTTTTTAATAAGCTGTCGGCCTACTACCGAAAGACCCTGCATAGAAGGGAGACCCTCATCATCTTTGACGAGGTGCAGAGGTATCCACAGGCAAGGCAGCTGATTAAATATCTGGTGGCGGACGGACGCTTCGACTATATGGAGACAGGGTCTTTGATTTCTCTCAGGATGAATGTGGAGGACATCGTGATTCCATCTGAGGAGGAACATGTGGAAATGTTTCCCATGGATTTTGAGGAATTTCTCTGGGCCATGGGGGACGAGGTTACGGTTCCTTATCTGAGGGACTGCTTTGAGGGGAACCGTCCTCTGGGCCAGGCGCTGCACAGGAGGGTCATGAACGATTTTCGCCAGTACATTCTGGTAGGAGGGATGCCCCAGGCTGTGAAGGCCTATGCGGATACCAAAAGCTTCGAGGAAGCCGACAGGATAAAGAAGCGGATTCTGACACTGTACAGAGAGGACATTACGAAATTCGCAAAGGGATATGAAGCAAAGGTGCTTGCGATTTTTGACGAGATGCCCTCCCAGCTTGCCAGGGCAGAGAAGAAGTATAAGCTGTCTGATATCCGGAAAGGGGCCAGGTTCCGGGAGTATGAAAATGCTTTTAGGTGGCTGACCGAGGCCATGACTGTGAATGACTGCTATAATGCCACAGAGCCGGGGCTGGGGCTTGCCATGAGCGGGGAGCACACCACCCGGAAATGCTATATGGCGGATACGGGGCTTTTGGTCACCCATTCTTTCATGGATGAGACATTTACGGAGAATGAGCTGTACCGGGATATCCTTTTGGACAGGCTGCATGTCAATGAAGGCATGCTCATGGAGAATGTGGTGGCTCAGGAGCTGAGAGCGGGAGGGCATAAACTGTTCTTTTATTCCAGGACAGACAAGAGCCGGCGTGAGAATCATATGGAAATCGACTTCCTGATCCGCAGGAAGAGGAAGATATGCCCGGTGGAGGTAAAGTCAGGGGCTTACAGGCAGCATTCATCTCTGGATAAATTCAGGACGAAGTTCGAGGGAAAGATTGGGCAGTCCTATATTTTGTATACAAAGGATGTTCTGATAAAGGATGATGTCATTCATTTACCTGTTTATATGGCGATGTTTTTGTAAATGTGAACTTCTGAACCACAAAATATTGCCCCTGCGGGAGCTGATCTATGTGACAAACATCCTGGAGCAGCTGGTTAAGACACAGAATATTTATGGACGGAGACTGGTGAAGATCCCGACGCCCCGGTTTGTGGTATTTTATAATGGGGTGGAGGAGCAGCGGTCGCAGTATCAGCTGAAGTTATCGGACGCGTATGCAAACCCTATGGAAAAGCCGGAGCTTGAGCTGACCTGCACTGTATATAACATTAATCCGGGACAAAATCGGAAGCTGCTGTCGAAATGTCCGGTTTTACGGCAATACATGATCTTTGTAGGCTATGTGCGGGAGTACCTGGGAAAGTATCCGGAGA
>CANDMH010000124.1 GCA_947385785.1 uncultured Lachnospiraceae bacterium | reverse complement strand
CCGAAAATATGCGATGTTTGGAAAACTATATGTAATGAGGCTCACGGATTCAGGTGGATGTTTATTCCGCAAGAATCCTGCTGTCAAAGCTCCTCCGGACTTTCCTGGCCATCGTCCCCCTGGTGCTGCTTTCTGTCTTTCTGATCAGCAGAAAGGCCGCGCAAAACAGTGTCCGCCCCATTGCGGAGGCCTGGGAACGGCAGCGCCAGTTCGTGGCAGACGCCTCCCATGAGCTCAAGACGCCCCTGGCCGTCATCAGCGCCAATGCGGATGCCCTGCTTCTGGAATTCCGGGACAGTCCCGGAAGCAGCAGGAAATGGCTTGGGTATATCCGGGATGAAATCAGCCGAATGTCCGGCCTGATAAACGATTTACTGCTGCTGGCCAGAGTCGAGGGAAACATCCGAACGGAATCCCGTATGCAGTTTGACTTTGGGCAGTGTATTGCCGAAGCCTGCGTCGTGGTGGAGGCCCTGCTCTATGAAAAGGGAATCGCTCTCGAAAGCAGCATTCCGGAGCATGTCATATTGGACAGCAGCGAGGCCGACGTCAGAAAGCTGCT
The DNA here is from genome assembly GCA_947385785.1 of uncultured Lachnospiraceae bacterium. Classification (GTDB taxonomy): domain Bacteria; phylum Bacillota; class Clostridia; order Lachnospirales; family Lachnospiraceae; genus Acetatifactor. The sequence continues at coordinate 10,127 of CANDMH010000124.1, read as the reverse complement.
ATCCATTCTGTTGGACAATGCCGTCAAATATACCAACCCGGGCGGCTTCATCCGTGTCTGCCTGAAAAAGCAAAAGGGGATTGCGGAACTGTCCATAGAAAACAGCGGGCCGGGAATCCCCGCACAGATGCTGCCGTACATCTTTGACTGGTTCTACAGGGCTGACCAGGCCAGGGAAAATGAAGACGGCAGCTACGGCCTGGGGCTCTCCATCGCCAAGGGCATCTCCGGACGTCTGGGGGCGGAGCTTACCGCGCACAGCGTCCCCGGACAGAGCACTACTTTCACATTCCGGATAAAGACAGGTTGTTAATGGATTTTTTGCGCTTCCTTTGAGCTTTGTGTGTTAAAGTGGACCGAGAAAAACAAGGAGGCTTTTCACGGCTATGAAAAAAGCAATTCTAATCTTGTCCGTTTTGACAATTACCTGCTCTCTGGCCCTTACCGCGTGCGGCGGAGACGAAGCGGTAAGGGAATCGGCGGCTCCTGATTCTGTACAGGATGGCAATCCTGCGGCTTCCAGAACCGAGGGGACACAAACCCGATATACAGGCGAAAATCCCGGCTCAGATGAAACCGGACACAGCGGCTCGGACTCTGATGCGGAGGGAACTGGGCATAACGGCTCAGTCACTGATGCGGAGGGAACTGGGCATAACGGCTCGGTCACTGATGCGGATGGAACTGAGCCTGACGGCTCGGTCACTGACGCGGATGGAACTGGGCAAATTGGTTCGGATGCTGATGGGAGCGGAACCGGGCATAGCGGCTCAGACTCTGATGCGGACGGAACTGGGCAAATTGGTTTGGATGCTGATGGGAGTGAAACCGGACACAGCGGCTCGGTCACTAATGCGGATGGAACTGGGCATAGCGGCTCGGGCACTGATGCGGATGGAACCGGGCACAACGCCCCGGTCACTGATGCGGATGAAACCGGACACAGCGGCTCGGGCACTGCTGCGGATGGAAAAGGACCTAACGGCTCGGACTCTGACGCGGCTGAAACCACGCGCAATGGAACGGCTCCTGACACAGTTCCCGGCGCGGACACCCTCCCCGGCACTGCTCTTGATTCCGTCATGGATCAGCTGCGCACTGAAATCGACCTGTCAGGAAACCTCAGCTTCTCAGCACAGACAGCCTTCGGGGATCCCATAGACAGCTCGGTCTTCTCCGGCTACGATCTGACCATGATCAATATCTGGGGCACCTTGTGCAAACCCTGTATCGAAGAAATGCCTGACCTCCAAAAGCTGTATGAGGATATGGCCGCTGAGGGCGTGAACATCATAGGCTTCGTTGCCAATTATCAGGAAGACCGGGTGGAAAAGGCACAGGAGATCCTGACCGCAAAAGGCATCACCTACAGCAATGTAGTCTTTGACGATGAAACCTCGGGAATCATCGCCGCACAGATATCCGGATTCCCCACAACCATATTCGTGGACAGCCAGGGCAATGTAATCGGAGAACAGATATCCGGGGCACGCGGCTATGACGAGTACAAAGACATCATAAACGAAAGACTGGAGGAATGCGCATCATGGCAAGAATAAGAGACCTGGCTGTCCGTTTGGCCATTATGGCGGCAGCGGTTCTGATGGTGGTAATCGGAATCCGAAACGGCGAGGCGCGCACCGTCTTCGAAAAGGCTGTCAATATCTGCCTGGAGTGCATCGGGATTGGATAAGAGGAAACGGGTCCAGGCCCTGTTCGCATTTACCACCAATGCGCATGTGCAGGGCTTCCTTCAGGGAAAAATCTACAAAGGCAGGCTGAAAAACATGTGCGTCCCCGGCCTCAACTGCTATTCCTGTCCCGGAGCACTGGGGGCCTGCCCCATCGGCGCCATGCAGGCGGCAGAGGGGAGCACACGCTATGACATATCCATGTACATCCTGGGCTTCCTTATGTTCGCGGGCATCCTGTTCGGCCGTTTCATATGCGGGTGGCTCTGCCCTTTTGGTTGGATTCAGGAGCTGCTGCACAAAATACCCTGCAGGAAAGTAAAAGTGCCCCCAAGGGTAAATTCCGTCCTAAAATGGCTTAAATACGGTATCCTGCTTGTGTTCGTCATCCTCCTCCCCATCCTGACCGCAGATGAGTTCGGATTGTCAACGCCCTACTTTTGCAAATACATTTGTCCCGCCGGAACCCTGGAGGGCGGCATTCCGCTGCTTTTGATGAACAGGCCTCTCAGGAACGCCATCGGATTTCTCTTCTCCTGGAAAATGGGAATCCTGCTGCTCGTCATACTGGCGGCGGTCTTCGTCTTCCGGCCGTTCTGCCGCTACTTATGTCCCCTGGGCGCATTTTATTCCCTGTTCAATCCTGTAAGCTTTTACCGCTACCGCGTCGATGCGGATAAATGTACGAAATGCGGCAAATGCGCAAAGGCCTGTAAGATGGACATAACGCCTTATCAGACGCCCAACTCCATGGAATGCATCCGCTGCGGCGAGTGCATCAAAGCCTGCCCCGCAAAAGCCATACGAAATGGGGTCAGTAGCGCTTCTCCGCATGAAAGCACTGTAACGGAGCCCCCGAAGCCCGTTTGAAAACCATAACCGCGCAGAAATCCCTGGCTTAAAATTCAGCCCCCTGCCAATGAAAGGTTCTTTCTGATGTTTGGGTAACTCCGTCATTCTAATTTGGCTTTACGAAGTCGATTTGGTGACTTAGAGCAAATTCAGAGACTATACGGATACCCAAAGTACAGAAAGAACCCAATGAAAAAGCAGAGGGCCGTTTTGCGTTGTCATCAATGATTACGTATCCCTTAACTGCTCCACAATGCTGTATCTGGCGGCGTGTTCATACGTGACACAGGGAATCAGCCATCCAAGCAGAGCAAAAATCGGTATGACAGACAGAACAGGAACGATTGTAAACTTTGCGCTGAAGAACCAGAACAGATTCTCCATAAGGTCACCAAGCAAAGGATTTATCACAATGGACAGGACGAATGCGCACAGCGCGGAACTGAGGGCGTAGAACAGTCCTTCATAAACCAACATGGCTTTCAGCTGTCTGCCGGTCATACCCACTGCCTGCAAAACCGCAAATTCCCTCCTGCGGGAAAAAATACCGGTCATAATGGCATTGAAGAAATTCAGGACGCCTACAATGCCAATGACGGCACAAAGTAATCCGCCCATGAGCAGGAACATATTCTGAAAGCTTTCAAATTCCGCCCGGGAAATGGCCTTGCTTTCATACATCAATCCGGAAAAACGGTCAGAGGCCAGATCTGCCAGGTATTTTTCCGCGGACTCTTCCGCCAAATCATCGGAAGCATCAAACAGATAAAACACCGGTATGCTTTTCCCCTGGCTGTCAGTGTTCAGGTTTTCAGCAGGAAGCACAAAGCTGTCTCCCAGTATACTGTAACGCAAGCTCATGGAGTTTGGCACAATGACATAAGCACAAATTGTGTATTCTACATCATGGCTGACAGAGGGCTGCAGCCAGACACATTCCGCAGGCGTGCTTTCATCACAGGGATTTCCGGTACGGCTGTCGATGTAGTCGCCTTCCTCAATATAAGTGATGGTCTGGACAGAACCTATGGGCGGATAAAACCCAGAATTGCTTACATTTCCATAATCATCCGTGCGGACTGCCACTGCGATAGCCTTTGTGTCTTCCTGGAACAGGGGGGACAAGTCTCCCTCCACCACAGTGAGTTTATCAAACAAAGCTTCATCCAGGCCTTCCACCTGTACATCCTGCCTGACAAGATTGTCCCGGCGCTCTGACCGGGCAAGCACTGCTTCTGCCTCTTCTGTTGAGGAATGGCGAATCATGCCCTGTAACCAGCGTTCCTCCGTCACCCAGCTAAACGGCGCATACCCCTTCAGGCTGTAGCCGCAGCCGGAGAGGGACCGGGATGTGTTTGCTTCGATCCGGGCAATCTGTTCCTGAGAAATATATTCGTGGGAGCCTCTATTGCGGAAATAATCCGCGGAGCTTACGATAAAATCCGCACAAATCCGCCTGTCCAGGTACTTCTCCATATCAAAACCACCGGTAAAGGTGACCAGAACATTGAGAAGCGTCACGGAAAGCGCAAGAGAAATAACCACAAGGACAGTCTTTCTTTTATTCCGTCCCAAATTGGCAAAAGCCATTTGATATACTTTGGCGCCGCGGGCGGCACGATGTTTCTTTTGGGATACGGCAGCTTCTGTATACCTGGCCGCTTCCACCGGGGAGACTTTGGAAGCAATCCTGCCCGGACGGGAACAGGACAGCAAAACCGTAATAAGCGCAAACAGGGCGGAGGCAAGGAAAATCAACGGGGATGTGCTGACGGCAGAAACCCCGGTGCCAAGACTGGAGCGTGCGATTACGACAGGCGTCAGCGCCGCACCCACACCATATCCAGGCAGTAATCCCATCGGAATACCCGCCAAGCACAAAAACACCGCCTGTCCGCGTATAATACGGCGAAGCTGCCGGGGTGTGACGCCAATGGTTTTCAGCAGGCCATAGAACCGAATATCCCCGGTAACGGAAATCTGAAATATATTGTAGATAATCAGATAGCCCGTGAAGATAATCAGCCCAAGAAAAGCGATGACCGCAATCAGCGTTGTCACATCCATGCCTTCGCCGAGCCGGGAAGAAGTGTAGCCCCAGTTTACACCGATGCGTACCAGTTCCCCTTCCCCCGTTTCATCCCAGGAATACCCCAGGTCCAGATCCACCTGCTCCATCTGGCCGAGGATGTTCATACCGGATGCCATCATCACATTCAGGTCAGTACGGAACGGTTCCTGTCCCCTGGATACCGCTTCCGCTTCTATTTCCTCTGCATATTCCTCACTGATATTGATATAGTGAACAGGGCTTATATCATCGTATTCCCACCATCCTGCCAGGGTAAAGGTATCTGTTTTCTCATAGGGCATTTGCGATAAAGGGCCAACCGTATAGGTCAGTTCAATTTCCGCACCCAACTCCGGTTCGATACCAAGCAGCTTCAAGGCATGGGTGTCCATGGTGATTTCCTTTTTTTCCTGCGGTATATGCCCTTTGGCGGGTTCTGCGAAACTCCATTCCGCGCAGTTGTCATCCATAAAACTGACCTCGGCAGGGTCTTTTGCAAAAATCCCGCTATCCATACTGCCAATAATCATACGTCTGCCCACGGCTTTTACATTGGGATGGACAGATATGTTCTGAATCTGTTCTTCTGTCACTTCCTTAAAAGCTCCGTGTCCGTAACCGCCGATCTGACGGAAAGTGCTCATCTCATAACTGGAATTTATGGACATTACTATGGTAAACAGAGAGGTAAACAGCAGAGCAGTCAATGCAATGGCAATGACTGCAATGATGTTGCGCCTGCGGGATGCCCATAAAGAACGCCGGCTTAATTTCCTGATACATTTTCTGTTTTTGACATTCATCTTTATACCCCTGGCGCGCTTCGGCACGCATACCAATCAATATTTGAAAGGAACTTTCAAACTTATACCCCTTGCGCTCTTTGGCGCGCATACCAATCAATATTTTTGACAATACGAATTCTACACTTGAATTCGATTGTAATCCGCATTTGGATTCTGTTGTATGGAAGTTTAGAAAATCTTCATTCCGTACACACTTCCCCTCAATCCCGAGAAACAATCCGCCCGTCTTCGATGCGGATAATGCGGTCTGCCATTTGAGCGATTTCTTCGTTGTGCGTAATCATTACGATTGTCTGAACGAACTTCTGACTGGTGACTTTTAAAAGGCTCAGCACATCCTGACTGGTTCCAGAGTCCAGATTGCCCGTGGGTTCGTCCGCGAGAATGATAGCCGGAGCTGCCGCCAGTGCACGGGCGATTGCCACACGCTGCTGCTGACCGCCGGAAAGCTGACCCGGCAGGGCGTCCAGACGTTCCTCCAGTCCAAGGGTCTGAACGATTTTCTGTACAAATTCCTTCTTGGCCCTGCCGCCGTCCAGTTCAATGGGAAGAACAATGTTCTCATACACATTCAGCACCGGGACAAGATTGTACGCCTGAAACACAAAGCCGATTTTTCTGCGGCGGAAAATAGTCAGGGCTTCCTCCTTTAAGGAAAAAATGTCCTGCCCGTCAACCATGACGGTACCGTCCGTAGGGCGGTCCAAGCCGCCAAGCATATGCAGCAGCGTGGATTTCCCGGAACCGGATGTGCCGACAACCGCCACAAATTCGCCTTTCTCCACACTTAAATCAACTCCGTCCAGTGCATGAACCGCATTGCTGCCGGAGCCATAAATCTTTTTCAGGCCTTTTGCCTGTAATATTTCCATAAACGAGTCCCTCCCTTCCAAATTGCCGCTTGCGGGATTCTCCGCCTGCGGCAGGGCGCTTCAGCCACACAATTCCTTTCCGCCGCACTGCAATCCTGCGGGGCTTTCGGCACCTTACTGATTCCATGCTCGCCTGGAGGCGGATTGTCCTACAAGGTAAAACAGCGCCTTCAGCCCCTTACTGATTCCACATCCGTCTGGTAGCGGACTATCCTACAAGATAAAACAGCGCCTTCAGCCCCTTACTGATTCCACATCCGTCTGGTAACGGACTATCCTACAAGATAAAATAGTACCTTCAGCTCCTTACTGATTTCATGTCCGTCTGGCGGCGGACTGTCCTGTAATGAGAAAAATCTGTATGCATGCAAAGAAATCGTCCTTTGATACATACAGATTATCTCATAAAAATCTTTCCAAATTCTTTCCCCGGGAAATAAATTCTAACGGTTTTGAAAAAATTGACGTTCCTTCGGCAGGAATACGGAAAAAGTGCTTCCTTTTCCGGGAGCGGAAATAACCTTGATATAGCCGCCCTCATCGGATATGATTTGACGCGCCAAATACAGCCCGATTCCCACGCCTTCCTGTTCCTGCGAGGCCCCGGAACGATAAAATCGGGCAAATATCCTTGACTGCTCACTTTCAGGGATGCCTGCACCGGTATCCGATATATCAATCCTTACAAACATTTCATAACTGACAGCAGAAATGCTTATGGTTCCATGCTCCGTATATTTGACCGCATTGTCGACAATATTAGCCAGTGCTTCCGCTGTCCATTTGGAGTCAAAGACCGCATAAATGTCTGTGTTATGCAGGTGAAGGGATAATCCTTTTTCCGCGGCTTTTGCCGTATATTGTTCAGCAATGCCCTGGAGCAGCGGCTGCAACGGTGTGCGCCTGGGTGAAAGGGAAATAATTCCGTTCTCCAGTCGGGACAGCTTTACAAGGGAGTCAATCAAAAACCGCAGTTTTTCAGACTGCTTATGCAGCGCATCCACATTGGCTTTCACCGATGCCAGAAGATTTTCTTCCGTGGACATCACTTCTTCCATGGGTGTTACTTCTTCCATGGGCATTGCTTCTTCCACAGACATCACTTGTTCCATGGGCATTACTTGTTCCATGGGCATTGCTTCTTCCACGGACATCACTTCTTCCATGGGTATTACTTCTTTCATGGACATCACTTCTTCCATGGAAATTACCTCTTCCATCAGAAGCTCACTATATAACAGCAAATTTGCGATCGGCGTCTTTGTCTGATGGGAAATATCCGCAATCAGGGACTTCATTCTGTCTTTTTCCCAGGCCGCATTTCGAGAGGAAATCTCTGCCGCGGAAAGATAGTGCGCAAATTTTGTTTCCAATGCAGACAGCTTACTTTCATCAAAAATGGTTTCGGAAAAAGAGCCATCCATTGCGGCATCCAACATCCTTTCAATTGCATCCATGGTTTTTCCGGCTTTCTTTCGAGTCCAAAATACAATAACGGCTGCCGTCAGAAAACAAAGCAGTATGATAACAATTCCAGTCTCATCCATCTTTTTTTACCCAGGTATAACCGATTCCATAAACAGTTTTGATATACTCCTGTGCGCCAAGCTTATCCCGCAGACGCTTAACCGCAACAGAAAGGGCGTTTTCATCCACATATTCCGGGCCGTCTGTCCAAATTCGGCCTGCAAGCTCTCCCCGGGTCATCGTCCGGCCTCGGTTTTCAACAAGCAAATGCAGCAGTCTTTGCTCCGTTTTGCTCAATTCAACCCTGGCGTTCCCCACACAAAAGGCCATGGCCTCAAAATCAAAGCAAAAATGATCGATATGAATCGGAGCGTTTTTCCGAACGGACATTTGCTTCCGCAGTTGGGTATTCACCCTTGCGCGTAAAACGGAAAGAGAAAAGGGCTTGGTAATGTAATCATCGGCACCCTGTTCCAGTCCATCTACAATATCCATATCCGTATCGTTGGCGGTCAGCAGAATCACCGGAATATCCGGTGTCTTTTCCTTGATTTCCCGCAGCAGGTCAAGCCCGCTTCCGTCAGGCAGGCTGATATCTAACAAAATTAAAGACACACGGCCGCAAAGGAGCTGTTCCCTCGCCGTTCTCAAATCCTTGCAGGAAATAATCTGCCGGCCATCTGCTTTCAGCGCCTTGCTCAACCCCTGATTCAAGCCTATATCATCTTCCACTATCAATAATTGTTCCATGTATCCTGCTTCCTTGTTATTCAAATGCCGCCATCGTTTCCTTTGGCAGCTTCTCACTTTCAAGCATCCTGCTTTAACCTGGGCAGTTCCAACAGTAACCCACTCAGATGCTGTCGTAGAGACTGATTGATGACCCAGGCCGGTTTGCCCTGGAAAGAGGCCAGAACAAACCAGTGTTTCTTTCCTGCTCAGGCGGCACGGGAATTTTTCATAGTTAAAAACCATTTTCCTTCAACCATAAATCAGCGTCTGGATAACCTAGCTTTGCAGAAACTCGATACCACTCTATGGCTTTTGTAAAATCTTTAGGTACACCTGTCCCTGTTTCGTACAATTCTGCAAGGTGATACGCCGTATCGCCAATACCTTTTTCCGCTCCTTTCACATACCATTCTATGGCATGGCTGAAATCTCCAAGTTTTTCATAGCACCATCCAATTCGATGCTCCACAGCCCCCTGGATACCCAACTCCAACGCTCTGGTGTACCAATAAACCGCCTTTTTGTAATTTCTGGATTTGCCTTCACAATATCTATCTCCAAGTATACCTGCGGCAGCCGCCATACCTCCCCTAGCTGCTTTTTCGTACCAATAGCGGCTCATTTTTTGATTCATTGGTACGCCCAATCCATAGCAATATAAGAAACCAAGTTCGTATTGGGCCGGAGCATATCCCTGTTCAGCGGCCTTGCTGTACCATTCAAATGCCTTTTTATTGCTGTTTTTTCCGTAATTACAATAGTAATAGCCCAACTGGTACTGCGCCTTTACATTCCCCTGCTCAGCGGCTGTCAGCCAACACTCAACTGCCTGCTTTTGGTAAGATACCATCTCGCTGCGCCCCTCTGAAGAAGCGATTTTGTGCTGTTTTATCAGCTGTTCAGCGGTTTCCCACAGTTCCATTCCTTTTTGATATAATTCTTCCATATTCATTCTCTCTTATATACGCTTCCATCATTATAGATGATTCGCTCGTATATATTCTTTGATTCCTTTTTCTGCTTCCCGCTTTTCTTTCCATGTTCCGTGCATATGGCTCTTCCCTTTCAGTGCAGTTTCCCGGCCAAGTCTTCCAGCTCCGCTTTTGTCATAGGCGGGATCAGGATATGGTCCGCATCAAACTGCCGGATACCATCATGCCTTCTCATTTCCTCAATAAAACTCCCATAAGGGAACATCCCCTCCAGCACACGATTCTCACTGTAAAGTACAAACTGGACGAACCCGTCTGTTATCTTCAGTTTACTCAGATTCAGGAACCCGTCAGCACGGACAGGAAAAACACTCTCACATTCTTCTGTCAAGGCATAAAAGGCTCCTATCTCCTTTGTATCGTTTTTCTGCAGAAGCCTCGGCTTTGCGTAATAGACATCCAATGCCTGAATATCATGCAGCGTCTGCTCGAAGTCTGAAAGATCTGTACATGCCTCCCATGCGGCTGCCTTGTCCTCCGTCAGCGTATAAGGCCACCTCGCCAGCGTAAGGATATAGCTCCCAAATTCTTTATTCCCGCAAAACTGGTTCAGTGACTTCCGATTGAACATGGCAAAATTCTCAATCCCCTGCTCCAGTTCCCTGATGCTGAAAGCCCTCTCTTCCTCCACACAGTACATTTCC
>CANDMH010000123.1 GCA_947385785.1 uncultured Lachnospiraceae bacterium | reverse complement strand
ATGTCATCGCTTCCCCTCTTTCTGTGGAACGCCCCAACCACCAGCCTACGCAGAAAAAGACAGCCAAAGCAGCTACTCCCCCTATCGAAACAATCATCTTCTGTCCCATGTCCATCGTCCTCCTTCATTCACGCACTTTTTGCCCACCTTCAAACATGCCGCTTCGCGGCAGCACATACAGCAGAAAGAATTTCTGCTGTCAAGTACAACAGAACGCAGTTCTGTTGTCAAGAATAATCGGTACAAGCAAAGCGCAAAGGACGCGCTTGGAAGAATGCCCATGCACTTTGGGCATTCTTCCCGGAATGATTTAGATTTTCTTAGGCTGTGTACTTTACAGCCTTAGAAAATCTTCATTCCGTGTACACTTCATTGGTCCAGGACATGCCTCGCATAGGGCAGGTTCTCTCCCGCCTCCAGGACGCTCCCGTCCGCGGAGTCGATCCTACAGACGTAAGGGGCGCCTCCCTCCGCAGACTGTAATACGACGATGTATGCCACATCCGACTTATGGGCGTAGTCCTCCTGCGATATATCCTCCAGATACACGTAGCTGTACTTCGTTCCCCCAGCCGCCAGGCCCGGCTGGGATTCCATCTTCGCCGCCGCTATTGCCTCGGCCTCCTCCTGACTGATGCCGCCCTCGTCCGCCACCCGGCGCTTCAGCCGATCCTGCCTGGTCAACTGCTCCCTGCGCGCCTCCTGGCCTGCCGGGGTCTGGGAGAGGACATAGTTCCTGAGCATGTTGAAATCAATGATCTGCAGAAGCTCCTCATCTGTCATCTCCCGCTGGGGCAGATTGAAATATCCCGTCTCGAAGACATAGCAGAAACCCCCCTCCGGCATCTCCTCCTCCCGCTCCACCAGACGAATCGTCCCCTCCGGGAATCTGCCGACCCTGTAGAGCCGCCAAAGCTCTGTCATGCGGCTGTCCTCGCTGTCTGAAAAATCCCTGGAAAAGCTGTCCGCTTCCACCCGCTGTGCCTGCAGCAGATCCGCGATGTCCCTCACCTCCTCCTTTGGAAGCGCTTCCATCCGCGCCATCACGAAGCTGCGCACGATGGCTTGCGCCGGGATGGCCGCGATGCCTGCCGCCAGTACGATGGATGCGGCTATCGCCGCCTTTTTCGTCCGGAAGGATCTGTCTCTTCGACGACTGTTTCCGCTCCCCTCCCGTGTCCTGCTTCTCCCGCTTTTCACAGGGTGCCTCCTCTGCGCGGAAAGCCTTTGATGTCCTGTTTCCATGCGGGGCCTCTCTTCTATATCTTCTATAGAAGGCTCCCCCTGCATCCGTTCCTGGAGATTCCGGATGATCCGCTCCTGCATTTCCTCTGGAATGTGAATCTGTTCCATGGTCTCCTTTACCCTGATTCCGCTCATCTGTCCTCCTTTCCTGAACTCCTGCCCTTTCCGGCACCGGGCATGGCCTTCAGCCAGACCCCCAGGTCAGCCGCATCTGTTCCCTGGCCCGGCACAGCCGCATCTTCACCGCGCCCTCCGTGATGCCCAGGATTTCCGCTATTTCCTTTATCTGGTATCCCTCTACATAATGCAGGTATATGACAGTCTTCTGCTTCACGGGCAGCTCCAGGAGCTCCCGCAGCGTCTCCCTGTGCTCCGGCGCGGCCAGGCAGTTCTCCAGGTCATCGATGCAGACCTTGGGGTGCCGGAGCCGGAACCGCACCATGTCCCGGCAGATATTGGTGGCCACCCGAATCAGCCAGGCCTTCTCATGCTCCTCGTCATGGAAGTCCGGTGCTTTCTCCAGATACCGGCAGAACGTATCCTGGATGGCATCCTGGACATCCTGCTCGTTGCAGAGTATGACGATGCATATCCGATAGAGCATGTCGCTGTATTTTGTGACTGCCTGCCTTATGTCGTTGCCGATGTCCATGTATCTCCCACCTCCTTGCCTTTAACACGTATGACTCAGGGGAAAGGTAACGCTGTTTCTATTTTTTCCTGTTATAGCCCATCACGCTTATTAGCATGGAAATGAGAAAGAGGGCAATTGCGGCAATCCCTGCCACCACAAGATAAGAGCATATGGAACTTGTCATAGCGGAAAATCCGGCCCCGTCTTCAAAATATTTGACAAAATAGAACATGGGAATCACTGCGATAAGCCCCATGGTCTGCGCAGAGCGGAAGCCAAACCAATAGGTCAGCGGCAGGCAGATTCCGGTCCACAGCAGCGGAACAATCAGGGACACAGCAACGGAAACGCCCCAAACAATAACATTGAACTCACGAAAAGCAATGCTGGGCAGAAGATTAAACAGAACACTTCCCACAATGCTGACCGCCAATGTGCAGATTACGGAAACATATTTGCTTGTCACCACCGTAACCGTATTTACAGGCATCGCCAACTGATATTTTTTCCAGCCCGCCTTTTCATCGCTTGCAAAACACATGACATTCTGCATGCCTATTGTCATGGCGAGCATTATGGAGGCGAACAGCCCCGCGTAAACGCCGGTATTGGCCATGAGCAATATAATCGCGCCAACCGCTATCAGAACCATCTTTTTGTCAATGCCCTTAAAGAAAATCGTGATATCTTTGTAAATCAATCCTTTCATGCCGCGCCTCCTTTGATGTAAAAGAGCATGATGTCTTCCAGTGTCGCATTATCCACTACGATATCTTTATACTTACGCTTTACCGCTTCCTTGTCACGGACAAGGCACTCCACGCTGACATTTGTAGTCCTGTGGACAATATAATCCTCCGGGGAAATGGAAGCGAACCTTTCCCTCCCGCACCTCACTATCCCAAAATGATAGACAAGGTCGTCCTTTTGTTCCTCAAAGATAATTCTGCCCTGATGGATCAGGATGACATAATCCGCAATCCTTTGTATGTCCGAGGTGATGTGGGAGGAAAAGAAGATGGAACATTCCTCGTCCTGTATGAATTCCAAAAATAAGTCCAGCATCTCATCCCGCACCACCGGGTCCAGCCCCGTAGTAGCTTCGTCCAAAATCAGCAGCTTCGGTTTATGGGCCATGGCGCAGATGATGGACAGTTTCATCTTCATGCCCTTTGAAAAAGAACCTATCGGTTTTCTTTCGGGGATTTTGAACTTTTTCAGGTACTGCCTGTAAAGGCTGCTGTCCCATGATTTATATATGCCGGACAATATTTTTTCCACGTCTGACGCATGTAATACGTCATGGAAATTGCACTCGTCAAAGACGACCCCGATGTCTTCCCGGACAGAGGGGATTGTATGTTCCATACCAAAAATATGTATCTGCCCATTGTCCTTTTTTAATTCGTCCAGTATCAGGTTGATGGTGGTGCTCTTGCCCGCCCCGTTTTCGCCAATGAAGCCTACGATTCTGCCTTTCGGAACCTGAAACGAAACATGGTCTAACGAAAAACCGTCAAACTGTTTGCATAAATCCTGTACATAAATATTGTTTTCTTCCTGAATGCTCTTTTCCATTCTTCTACCTCCTGTCATTCTTCGTAAAACAGCTTTAGGATATTTGTCATCTGTTCATAGCTGATTCCATGCGCCCTGCCAATCTCCGCGACCTTTTGCAGCAATTCTTCTGCCACACGGAGCTGTTCTTCCTGGATGAACTCCTTGTTCTGGGCTGCGACAAAGCTCCCTTTTCCGGATACGGTCTCTATGAATCCGTCGCGGGTCAAATCTTCATAAGCCCTCTGGACAGTAATGACGCTGATGTGCAGGTCTTTCGCCAATGCCCGCATGGACGGTAAGGCTTCACCGGCGCATAAGCTTCCGTTCATAATCAGATTCTTAACCTGCATACATATTTGCTCATAAATTGGCTTATCACTGCTGTTGCTTATGATTATTTCCATTGATTCACCTCTTTCCATGTGTACTGCCCGTAATATGCGTACTTGTTTGATAAGTATAGTATATGCACTTTTGATGCTATTGTCAATATCTTTTTTTATTTTTTGAAATTTATCTATTTTCGATATCAATCACCCTGTCTGCCCATTCCCGGTAAAATGTCTCTTCATGCGAAACGAGAAGGATTGTACCGGCATTTTCCCTGTTCAATAAACTCCGCATTCTTATAAAGCAGGTTTTTTCCAAAGGAATGCGTCAGGCCTTCCATTTCCAATAAGCTCATGTATATAAACTTTATCGGATATCCCTCCGTGAAGGGCTCCGGCACGGCCCTTGGACACTATACAAGTACGGATTTTGCTCTTTTGGTGCGGGGCAGTCAGCTGGCAATTAATGCCAGTGGAAAGAATCGGGAGGCGGCATGGCAGTTTTTGAAATATTACCTGCTGAATGGTTACGATGGGGGATTCCCGGTGATGAAAGAGCAGTTTGAAGAAGTCATGGCACAGTCTATGGAAAAGAAATATGCCACATATGAAGGGGGTTCCTATGAAGTGTCCCGTCAGTCTTATATGGATCAGGATGCCCAGATAGAAGTATATGAAGCCACGCAGGAAGATGTAGCCGCGGTACGTCAGCTTGTGGAAAGGGCAGAAATTAAATTTGAGTATCATACGGAAATTCAAAATATTATTAACGAGGAAGCGGAAAGTTATTTCGCGGGAGAAAAGGAACTGGGGGAAGTTACCGCGCTGATCCAGAACAGGGTAGGGCTGTATCTGCAGGAAGGGATCAAATAGGTGATCCATTTTGTCCTTGAAAGCTTCTGCCAGGTATGCCTGCGGTCACCGATGCCGTGGCCGGTTCCAGTGAAGAGGCCCACAGATACGCTCTGCGGGCCATGCACTGTTTACAGCGGGAGTCCTGATTACCACTGCTTACGTGGAAAATTCCCGGTAAGAAGGACCTCATCGGCTGTCTATTATTTATTTTCACCCACATATATCTTCACGCGGCTCTGAATGACCGAAGCCACCTCGTCCACGCTCTTCTGCCCTGCAAAGAAGCCGGCAGCCTCCTCGTTGATGATATTGAGAACCTCATCTCCCTGGGAATAAGTCACGGGCCTGGCAGCCTCCATCAGGGTCATGGTCAGATCCACCTCCTCCTGGGTGGGAATGCGGTAATCAAAGCTCCAACCGTCGCTGTAGGAAAAACCGCCTCCTCCCCCCATCACAATGGGCTCCCCGTTCTCGTCCAGCATGACCTCCCCGTTCTCATCCGTAAAGTATTCCACCTTGACGGCTTCCTCCGCCATGGCCTTCAGCTTGCTCTTCATTGTGGGGAATCCAAAGTAGCTGACGCCCCTGTCCGGGTTCTCCTCCTTCGCCAGGAAACCCTCAAGGAACTCCCACGCCCCATCCTTATGCTTTGCCTTGGAGGTGATGGCATAGGTCTGGCTGGCCGCAAGCATGCATCCAGCGCTGCCGTCCATGGTGGGATACCCGATATAGGAGGCATCTCCCTGGAAAATCTCGTTGCACACCTGTACCTCTTTAAAATCGTAGATATTCGCCTCGTAAAGAAGCACCTCTCCGCGCTGAATCCTGTTGGGCGTGGACAGATCGCCCTCCTCCCAGTTTACCTCATCCGGGAAGCGGTTGACGAAATTCAGTATATTCTTGAACTCGTCAGTATCAAAACTGCATTCCCCGGTAGTCCAGTCCACGAAGGAATCCGCATTGTACGCCATCAGGTATATCATGATCTGGTCCTTGGTCACATAGTCAAAAAGCTGTGCATCCGGGTTGGCATCCGCATAGGCGATGAGCTCCTCCACGGTCCATCCCATCTCGCTGCCCACATCAGCGGACTTGCCCACCACCGTCTGCATCTGGAAGCTGTAGGGGATGCAGACCAGAGTTCCCCCTATGGTATAGGCCTCCAGGATATTCTCCATAAAGTCGGAGCGATTCAGCTTCTCACTCCTGTCCAGATAGCCGTTCAGATCCTCGAAGACGCCCTTGGCCGCCAGCTGCTTGATGTTCAGGCTGCCCAGGTCAAGGATATCGGGGCAGTTGCTGGAAGTGATGTCATTGTTCATCCGGTTTATGCCGTCCGCCATGTAGGCCTGGTAGTCGTCGCCGTTCCAGTTGTTGAAATCCAGGTAGCTGCGGATGCTGATATGGTATTTGTCACTGGATTTATTGAATTTCACTGCCTCGGACTGGATGTCCGAGCTGCCGAACAGGGTTCCGATGAGAATGGTCTCCTTCTGGGGCACCTCGCTGGCCTTTTTCTTTGTCAGCAGTGCGATACCGTTGTCATTGGTATCCCAGTCCATGATCACCGCAAGGATACGTCCGTCCCCCAGCACCCCGAAATTCTGCACGTAGTTGCCGTTGATGTCGCTGTCCAGCCAGGTGAACAGCTCCGTGGCAGTCTGGGACTTCAGATCATACTCCAGCACCCTGCTGCCGTCCTGCACCAGAAAGTCCTTTTCAATGCCGGGCACCAGGGTGTTGTTGTTTCCGCTGGGGAAATTCTCATAGGTTCCGCCTGTCTTCTTTCCCTCAAAATCAATATCCGCCAGTTCATAGCCGTCATTGTTGTAATAGCACGCATAGACTTTGCCATCCCTGCCTGTGCCCATGGAGCGAATCCATCCGTTCCCGCCGGCATCCAGGGACACTGCCCCCTGGCTCCTGCCCTCCTGGTCGAACAGCAGGATCTTTGCATCACACGACACATAAATCCTTCCCTCTCCGTCCAGTGCCAGGGAATCCGCATAACTCTCCCCCATCTGTTCGCTTATGTCCTCCGCAAACACCTGTTTCCCCTGGGCGTCAAACTTGCACAGATAGTTTTGGGACTCGGAGTAGTCCTCATTGTAGACAGTGGATACCCCGTACATGCTGCCATCCGACCCAAAGGTTACACGGTTCAGATTCCAGGCATCCTCCCCTTCATAAGACAGCGGTGTCTTGGTTATGCTGCCGTTCTCCAGGGCATATCTGCACATGCTCTGGGTAGACTTCTCCGCAGCCTCATCATAGTCATGGGACAGATAAGAGAGCCCGTCCCCCACCAGCTGCACATCGTAGTAGGAGAAATTCTCATCCTCGATGGTAAGAAACTCCGGTACCCACGCCCACTCCTTTTTCTCTGTGGTGCCCTCCGCATCACTGCCGCAGGCTGCCAGGGCGAACACCATGGCAGCGGCCAGCCCCAGTGTCAGAACGCGCCGCATAAATGCATTTTTCCTTCTGAAAATCATTCTTTTATACTCCTTTTCCGGCCTGCCTTCCTCCGCCCCTCTGCCCTGCCCTTTCCTTTTCCGGGCCAGGATCCCCGTGCGGGTGCTGATAATGGTTGCCCCGCAGGCCTTGTTATACTCGTAAGCGCATTCATTCTTGACAATACTCCTGACAATAGAAGCGTTGCTTTTCTTCTATTGCATGTCTCTGTATGCCTCCCTCCTGTTCAGGGTTGCAGCAGCGCTCTCTCGTTATACAGCAGGATTGGCAAAATGTTTTTGGCTGTGAGTATACATTACAGATTGAGTATATCACACTTCCGGAAAAATGCAGCTTAAGATTTTATGAATTATGCCGGGACCGCAGGAATCACTGCGGTCCCAGTCACCCGGCATACTTCAGCAGATAATAAATCACATAGGCCCACCCCAGAATCCCATGAAAAACAGCCCATCCTACCGAAGCATAAGCGTGGTACGAAATGATCATTGCCAGTACTGCCCCAAAGCTGATGCCTGTCTTCACTCCCTTGTCCATTGCCCCCACCTTCTTTTTCAAATTTCCCACTTCTGTTTTCATCTCCGCCAGGGCCACCATGGTCTCCTCAGCCCGTTCCTGATATTCCTCAGCCGGAATCCGCTCCCCGGCAAGCAGCTCGTTTACACTGATTCCCAGGGCCTCGCACAGCGGCGCCATACAGCCTGCCTCCGGCAGCCCCCTGCCTGTCTCCCACTTCGATATTGCCTTGTCGCTGATTCCCAGTATGTCCGCCAACTGCCGCTGGGTCATGTTTTTTTCTTTACGGCATTGTGCAATGAAGCTTCCGATTTTCACCTGATCCATATTCATTGCCTCCCTTCTGCCTCTAATATATAACGATTTCCCCGTAGAATGCAACCTACGCTCCGTAGAATTGTTCTTCTTTTGCCGCAGCAGCGCTTTTATTCGCCAGACATCTGCGAAATGTCTTCGGCCGGAATATCCTTAGCCGGAATATTATCAGAACCATGCTCTGCGATAAATGTCTCCACACCTCCATCCCGAATGTCGATTCGCTCCTCAAAATTATCAGCCGACGCCAGATAAATATACATCGGGTCGCTGTCCAGGCCGGAACCCCCTATCCAGAGTTTAAAATATCCATCTATTTCGTATACACGGATGTAAAGTCCGGAACCCGTTTCCGTATAATCGTACTGCTCGAAGTCTGACCAGGTTAAGTCCCGTCCTTTTTGGGAAAGCATAACTACCTCATCCAGGGTGAGGGTGTTAATAACCCTGATACTGTATACATCATGCAGCCTCGCAGGGTAAGTTTCAAGGATTTCCCCATTATACGAGATTTCAATGATGTCCCCGGTCTGCGGTTCTGATGCGGTCTCCCTGTATCTTACAAAGCCCCCGGTTGTGTCTGCGCTGTTACTCTCCCCACCGGATGCCGGTTCCTCGGCAGAGGCATCTTCATGGAACTCAATCCCGTCTCCGGCCGGTAATGTTGAGGATTGCTCTGTACTCTTCACCGGTACTTCAATCCTGTCAGCACTTTTCAGCTCCGGGCTTCCTTCCACGGGTTCCACAAGGAGATACCCGTCATGGACTTCCAGAATTTCCGCTTTCATCAGAAAGGTTTCCGGCTCGCTTATGTCTGAAATCCGGACTGTGACATTTTTTACATTTACATAAACGATTTTTTCCTCATCGGTATCGTTTTGTACATTCACACCGATTTTAAACCATCCGCCCTTTTCTGCTTCCAGCTTCACGGGCATGCCCGGCGTCAGGTAAACCGGCTCGTCACAGGCGGTTTCCGTTCTTGCCTCCACCGGCTTCAGCGACACTTCCGTATCTCCCAGCCCCTCGCCGGAGGTTACATAGATATGGTTTCCCAACGGAGAAATCTCTTCATCCGCATAAACCACCGGTTCCCGGCTTCCCGGGGGCACAATGATTTTAAGGGAAAACTTATCCCTTCCGGGGTTGGTCAGGAAACAGACGGCTGCAGCAGCGCAGGCAATCACCGATAACAGGACAACCCGGGAAGCGGGCTTCTTCCAGTTCGCCAGATTCCGGATACGTCCTTTGGCGTCTCCCTCTCCGAATGCAGGAGACATACCGGCAGCAATGTGTTTTCCGGCAGCAATGCTCAGCAGGGATGCCATGTAGTCTGCCAGGACATCAGGGCCCATTTTCCGGATTACAGCCTCGTCACAGCTCATTTCCATATCCTTCCCCGCCAGGAGGAAGGCGCACCATACCAAAGGATTAAACCAGTGGAGGCACAATGCCGTAAAGGCCAGTGGCTTTACAATATGGTCAAACCTGCTGATATGGTGCTGCTCATGGGCCAGAATATAAGGCTGTTCCCGTTCCTCCAGGGAGGAGGGCAGGTATATTTCAGGCCGAAACAGTCCCATGACAAATGGAGACGTAATTTCGTCAGCCAGATAGATATTATCCCGTAATAAAGTCGCGGTGAGCAGCTTTCTCCGAAGCATTACACAGGATACAACTGTATAGAGAACCATCGCCAGGACGCCTGCCATCCAGACACAGGCGGCTATATCCATGAATGTTTCCAACGGATTTGCGGCCGATTGTCCGGTTCCATACGGCAGACCGTCACTGATTGTACCCCCCTGCGGCAGGCTATCGCCACGTATCCCAACCTGTGGCAAGCTGTCTCCGATTGTGTCTCCCTGCAGCAGGCCGTCTCCGGCTGCGTCTCCCTGTGGCACACCGTCTCCAGTTGCGCCTCCCTGCGCCAGAACGGCTCCGACTGCATCCCCGGCATTCGGAGCAGCAACGTCCACCGGTGGTTCAGTGTGGACGAT
Organism: uncultured Lachnospiraceae bacterium; assembly: GCA_947385785.1. Lineage (GTDB taxonomy): Bacteria > Bacillota > Clostridia > Lachnospirales > Lachnospiraceae > Acetatifactor. The sequence goes on along the minus strand of CANDMH010000123.1, from coordinate 777 downwards.
ATCGGACGGAATATATTCAATACGGCTTGTTATGGTATCATTTGCGGTTACCGGGGTATCCAGCAGGCGAAACAGCGACAGGTCAGACTGGATGGAAACCGGGCAAAACAGCCGGAAGAGCACAATGCTCCAGAGCGCATAGGAAATCACCTTGGGTGCTTTTTTCAGCAGAAGCCGCAGCAACATCACAAACAGGATGACCACGCCTGCAGTAAGGCTCATGTTCAGCAGCCTGGAGAAAAACGGATAGATAAACATGAAATCACCTCCTCAACCCGTCGATGAGTCTTTTCAGTTCCTCGACTTCTTCATCTGATAATTTCTTCCGTGTGCCAAAAGCAGTTATAAACGCCGGCAGCGAGCCATGAAAAGCCTCCTCCACAAATTCCTCGCTCTTCATTCCATAGAACTCCTCCCGGGAAATAAGCGAGGTGACCATTTTGTCCCGAAGTCTGAAAATACCCCGTTCGCACAGTCTCTTCAGGACGGTATAGGAGGTAGTTGACTTCCACTTTAGCTCCTTCTCCGCCATTTTAACAAGCTCTCTGGAAGCCAGCGGTTCATGGCTCCAGATAATATCCGCAAAACGAGATTCCAACATTCCCATTGTAGGCATAGTTCTCCTCCTTTTCTCTACATCATGTAGAGCAATTGTATTCTACATGATGTAGAGGGTTTTGTCAAGGGTTTGGTGTATCCCTCTGCTGTCCGTCGCCATTTTCCGTTACTGTTCACACGTCGGCTTGACTGAAAGAAACCGATGGTATAGACTGATCT
>CANDMH010000122.1 GCA_947385785.1 uncultured Lachnospiraceae bacterium | reverse complement strand
GCAGCATCCTGGGGGCAGCTGCATTCCTGGATTTGTTTGTATTGATACCGGGGACGGTGGAGAATAACCCGCTGCTGACGGTGGCGCTGATACTCCTGTTTGGGGTATGTGTATACCTGTCTGTCAGGGAAGAGGGCAGAAGGAGGGACTGAATTGAGACCTGAAAATTACATAAAAGGACTGCTGACAAAAGAGAAGATACTGGAGAACGTCATCTACCGTATGGTGAACCGGGAAGCCAGTGCGGAAGCGCTGGAGAAAGCGCCGCATATACAGCTTCTGGATCTTGCAGCTGTATACCACTGCCGGATCGGCCTGAAAAACGGGATCAGTGCAGAGCTGATTCTGGACAGTGTGACCTGCCGGTACTATGGCATACAGGAGGGAGAACTTGACACCGCAGCACGGCGGAATACGAAGGCAATGAGATTTTCTGCCAGGAGAATGAGTGAGGTAATGGGGATATCGGAGGACTGCTTTCCGGAATTCATGTATGTGCTGACAAACAGGGAGAGAATGTACGGGGCATCCGTAATCCTTTACCCGGATTATTTCAGTAAGCTGGCGAAGCAGATGGGGACGGACCTGTATATATTACCGTCAAGCATCCATGAAGTGATTGCCGTCACCGTGTCGGGCATGGAGCCTTCTGCCCTGCAGGACCTTGTAAAAACGGTCAATGGAACAGAGTGGGCGATAAGCCCGAATGAAGTGCTGTCCAATAACGTGTACAGGTACAGCCGGAACGGAGGCCTGACATGTGTTACATCAGATACAAAAAGAAACAAAAAGAAAACAGGCTCCCCCGCCAGCCAAAGCATGAGAGCCTGTCATCAGCACAAAAATAATGCCTTTATGCCCATTATAAGGGCATGGAAAGGAGAAGTCAATGGAAAACGAAAAAGATGACAGATGGATTGAAGCCATTCATACAAAAGGATGGCTTGATGGCCAGATAAAGCTCCATAATGAACGTTTAAAGACATATGAACTTAATGATTCTGTATGTCTTTATATTCCGGAAGATTATATTCTGATGTTGAACGGAATTGATTATGTAGCTGATTTACTGGGACTGGAACTGAAAGAGGAACTCACAGGATACAGTGATTTCCCATTCAGATACAGTTTCGAATATAAGGGAACGAAGTTTGTGAAGCTGTCTGAAAAAAGGATCTTCATACCGCCCCGGAACTGTGAGGAGCCGGAAGATGCCGGAACAGAATGAGAACAGCATGGCCGCTGACCGGTGGTGGGACGGGCAGGAGTACCGGGCACTCTGCAGGGCCCGGATGAAGCGGGAGAGACAGGCCTTGGAAGAGGCGGAAAGAGAGGATAAGGAAAATGGCAAAGACAACAGTATTTACCTGTGATATTTGTAAGCAGAGTAAGAGCGAGAATGACCTGGCGAGAATTACTGTCAGATCAGAGGGAATCAGGATAAAGGATACGGGATATAACGGTATCAATATTGATATTTGCCCTGACTGTCTGAAAAGAAAAGGATTTGTTGTTGAAGTAAAAGACAAAAGTGAATGGGAACAGGCAGAAGCACAGAACAAGGCCACATTGGAAGATAAGATTTACGATATTCTGACTTACATGGGAGTCATGTTTGCGGAATAGGAGGATCAGGGAAGATGTTATACCATCTGGTACTGTGGGATTTTGAATGTGCCATGAGAAAGCCGGAAGAAATCAGGTTCTGGATTGAGAATGAGATCGGGGACCATGACGGGAAGTCAGCCAGGGCAGAAGAATGGTGCAGGAATGCATCCGCCGGCGATGTTTATGATGATGAGATGGTACATATTGAAGTGGAAGAAGGATAATTTTTATCAGGAGGATTAGAAAAATATGAGTACACTGTATGAAATCACAGGGGATTATCTCCGCCTGCTGGAAATGCTGGATGAGGAAGAAAACCCTGACCCCCGGGCATTTAAGGATACCCTGGAGGGAATCGAGGGGGAGTTTGAGATTAAGGCTGACGGCTATGCGAGGGTGCTGAAAGAGCTGAATGCGGAAGCCTTGAAATTTAAGGCTGAAATCGAGCGCATGACAGCCAGAATGAACGCCATAACAAATAACAGCGCACGGCTGAAACAGCACCTTTACGACAGTATGAAAGCCACTGGAAAGGTGAAATTTAAGACGGATTTGTTCAGCTTCGGCATCCAGAAAAACGGCGGCTTACAGCCGATGGAGATTTTGCCGGATGTGGAAATCCCGGATGAATACTGCCGGAAGGAGCCGGATAACACAAAAATCCGTGAAGCGCTCAAAAACGGTGCGGAACTGCCCTTTGCTGTGCTGAAAGAGCGTGGAGACCATCTTGTTATCCGGTGAAGCGGATGAATATGCGTCCTGCCGCCTGTGGCGGGCGGGGAGGACTGTAAAAATGAATGGAGGACAGGGAAAATGAGGGAAGTAACAGCAGTAATCACGCAGGAGCCTGCAAGGATATCCTGCAACTTTGAACAGGTCAGGGAGGCTATCCGGGAGACCCTTGCGGAGTATAAGGGGGCAGTATTCACCGAGGACAGCAAAACCATGGCAAAGAAGCATGTTGCCAGCCTGAGGGCGCAGAAGAAAGCGCTGCAGGACAACCTCCGAAATGCGGAGAAGAAATACATGCTGCCGTGGGATGAGATCAAGTCCCAGGCGAATGAGCTGATCGCCATGTATGACGAGCCGATCATCCTGATCAACGGCCAGGTACAGGCGTTTGAAGAGAACCGCATTGCAAAAAAGAAGGAGCTGATCAGGGAACTTTACGGCGCGCTGGTTCCGGTTCCTTTAAGGGAATACATCCCTCTGGCGCGCATTTATAACCGGAAATGGGAAAATGCCACCACAAAGGAAAGGGATATCCGGAATGAGATTTCCAATGCCGCAGAGAAGGCGCAGAAGGACATTGCCGCCATCACCGGGATGGACTCGGAGGCTGTGACCCAGGCCCTGTCCCTGTACCGTGCAAACCTTGACCTTACGGAGGCCATGTCCCATATAAACGCATATGAGAGGCAGAAGCAGGAAATTATTGCGAAGGAACAGGAGCGCAGGCGCCGGGAGGAAGAGGAACGGGCCAGGCGGGAAGAGCGCGAGAAGCTCCTTGCAGAGCAGAGGGCCGAGGCGGAGAAGCAGGCAGCACTGCGGCGAGCGGAAGCGGAAAAGCAGGAAGCGCTGCAGCGTGCGGAACGGGAGAGACAGGAAGCCCTGCGGCAGGCGGAGGCGGAGCGGGAAGAGGAAGCCAGGAGGGCTGAGGCTGAAAAGGCTGCGGCGGTGGAGCAGGCAAAGGCGGAGGCCGCGCAGGAGGTAATCGACAGCCTGATTCCGGACATGGAGGACGGCACATGCCTGTATGAGTACAGGATTGCTCTCTCCGCCGATGCAAAGGAGAAGCTGGAGATGTTCATGGACAGCGTGGGGATTGAATGGGAGATGATGTAATGGAAAACCTTTACTATTACAACCTGGGAAGGGAAGTGCCGGAAACAGCAAAAAAGCCGATACAGGGCGGCAGGATGAACGGGAAGACCGACATAAACCCCATGTGGCGGATCAAGAAGCTGACGGAGATGTTCGGCCCCTGCGGGATTGGCTGGTATTATAAATCCGTAAAGGAATGGACGGAAGTATATGATAAATCCGTGGCAGCCTTCGTAAAAATCGAACTGTATGTGAAGGTGGGGAATGAGTGGTCCATGCCGATACAGGGGACCGGCGGCAACATGTTTGTGGAACTGCAGAGAAGCGGCCCCTATGTTTCCGACGAGTGTTTCAAGATGGCAACCACGGACGCGATATCAGTGGCGTGCAAACAGCTTGGGATCGGGGCGGACGTCTACTGGGAAAAGGACGAAAGCAAGTATAACAGGCAGTGGCAGGAGAATGACCAGCAGGAACAGCAGCCGGATCAGTACAGGCAGAATCAAAGCTACCAGGGGCAGGGCCGGCAGGAGCAGCCGCCAGGGCAGCCACAGAACCGACAGGAGCAGCCCCATGGCCAGCAGGCTGACGCAGAATGGCAGTCCCTCATGAAGGAACTTGCCAGGGAACTTGCCAGGACAGGGTATGGATGGGGTGCTGTTACAAAGAGATATAAGGTGGACAGCACAGAGGCACTGACAAAGCTGATGATCAAGGACTGCATATCCAAGATGAAGAGCCAGCCTGACAGGAAGGCATCCTGATGAAATTCAGCGCAAGAATCAGGGATATGGGCCGTACCCTGGCGGGCAGCATTACCATCACCCTGGAAAGCATGCAGATGGACACCGGGGAGGCAGCAGCGCTTTCCCGGGAGACTGCCCTGGAGGTGGAAATAAAAAAACGCCGTAAGAAGCGGAGCCTTGACGCGAATGCCTACTACTGGAAGCTGGCATCAGAGGCTGCGGAGGCGCTCCATGTGAGCAAGCCGTATATCCACAACTACCTGCTCCGCAAATATGGCCAGATTGAGGTCATTGACGGGCAGGCCATGTACATAGTGCTCCCTGACACTGCGGCCGCGCGGGAATCCGTGGATGAGGCCCAGTCCTACCACCTGAAGCCAACATCCCAGGTGAAGCAGGGGAAAGACGGTGCCATGTACCGGACATATATGATGCTGAAAGGATCCAGTTCCTATGATACCCGGGAGATGTCACGCCTGATAGAGGGCCTGGTAAGCGAGTGCAGGGAGATGGGGATAGAGACGCTCCCGCCGGAGGAACTGGAGCGGATGATGGCCGCTTATGCGGAGAAAGTGGAAAAGCATCCCTGCGGACAGGCAGGGGCACTGTAAGCGTTCTCTATATATCTGGTAACTGTTAACGTTCATACATGTTACAATTCATCACACAATACTGGCGGCAGTTGGTCTGCCGCCGGAAAGGAGGGACATGGAAATACTTGATTTAAAGGAGGTTGCAGGCGGAGCCCTGCAGGAGAAAGTGGACGATGCCATGCGCAGGGTTCTGGATAACATGCAGGATCCCAATACGCCATGGAAAGTAAAACGGCATATCACAGTGAAGATTGCCTTTACCCAGAATGAAGAACGGGATGACGCTTCGATGGAGATGTCAGTGGACACAAAGCTTGCGTCCGTATCGCCGGTGAAGACCAGGGTGGCCATCGGCAGGGACCTGAGGAACGGGGAAGTTTACGCACAGGAGTACGGCAGGCAGATCAGGGGGCAGATGAGCCTGGACATGGGACAGGAGGCTTCCGGCGGAGTCACTGCTGCGGGAGCAGGAGATACTGAAAACAAAGTAGTAGATTTAAGAAGGGCCGCCCTGTAAACAGGGCAGGAAGGAGGAAGCAATGATTGAAAAAGCGTTGAAATATCTTGTAGGGCTGGGAGAGACGAAGGTAAAGGAAATTACCCTTCCGGACGGGACTGTCCAGTCCTATTCTGACAGGCCGCTCAGCCGGTTGGAGAAGCATATCCCCATGGCGGAGGCCATCAGCATGTGTACCCTGACCAGCCTGGTGGACTATATCCGGGAGGGCGTGGACACAATGCCGGGAAGAATGGTGCTGCATGTAACAGGTCCGGATGAGGTGAGGCTGTATTCCAGCCTTAATGAGAAGCGGGAGCGTGAATATCTGGCCACAGTGAAATCCCAGGCGCCGGACTTTGCCTATGGCAGATTTGTGGAGCATGAAGCTTTCTGCATCGGCATACAGTCGAAATTCATTGATGATCCCGGCACGGATAAGGAGCTGCTTCTGAAGTTTGCCGGGACAGTGGAGAGCGGGAGCCTGTCGGAATACGGGGACGACGGGGTAACCCAGAAGGCAACTGTCAGGCAGGGGATCGTATCCAAAACGGATGCCATCGTGCCGAACCCTGTGAAGCTGCGCCCCTACAGGACATTCCCGGAGGTGGAGCAGCCGGTTTCCAGTTTTGTGTTCCGGATGCGGGACAGCAGCGGGGTAAGCTGTGCACTGTTTGAGGCAGACGGAGGCGCGTGGAAGAACGAGGCCATGAAGAATATAAAGGAGTACCTGCAGAATGCGCTTGCAGACCACAGGGAGCAGTTTACTGTAATCTCATAAGGAAAGGCCCCTGCCATGCCCGTGAGGTGTGGCAGGGATACAGGGCCGGAGGCGGTTTTATGGAGTATTTACTGACAATCCCGGGGAAACTGAATAACCTGAACGATTACATAGCCGCCGGGCGCAGCAACCGTTACAGGGGTGCAAAGATGAAGGCGGACAACGGGAATGCTGTTTCCCTGGCGGTCATGCAGTGCATGAAGGGCGTCCGCATCAGGAGGCCGGTATTCATGGAGTACACCTGGGTGGAGCCGGACAGGCGCCGGGACCTGGACAATATCTCATCCTTCGGCAGGAAGGTGATCCAGGACGCCCTGGTGGAGGCCGGGGTACTGGAGGATGACGGGTGGAAGCATGTTGTCGGGTTTTCCGACAGGTTCCGGGTGGATAAGGAAAATCCACGGATAGAAGTATTGATAAGAGAGGTATAGGCTGTGGCAAATAACAAAGTAGGGCTTGACTACTTTGAGTTAGACTGCCAGCTTGAAGACAGGATTAGATTGATACAGGCGGAATTTGGACTAAAGGGCTTTGCGGTTGTTGTTAAACTCTACCAGAAAATATATGGGGGGTTTGGTTACTACTGTGAATGGTCAGAAGACTCGCTGTTACTCTTTATGTCAGATAATGGTATTCCGGGCGACAGCAGAAAATTAATTCAGGAAATAGTGCAGGCCTGTATCAGAAGGAACATTTTTTCAGAAAGACTTTTCCATAAATTCAGTATCCTTACGTCCCACGGGGTGCAGAAGCGGTACATGAATGCCACGTCCAGGCGGGAAAAGGTGAGTATGAAAAAAGAGTACCTTTTATTAAGTGACGGCGAAATCAACTCAAATGTCAACATAATTGCTGATTCTGTATGCATAATACCTGATAATGCTGACAGAATCGCACAGAGAAGAGAAGAGGAGAGCAGAGAAGAGGAAAGAAGAGGAAAAAGTACTTTCTGCACGGAGCCGGAAAAGCCGCCGTCCGTGCCGCCGGTAATCTCTCTTCCGTTGAATGATAAAACATTTCATGATATTTCAGGAAGTGATGTTGAAGCCTGGAAAGAGCTGTATCCGGCGGTGGATATTCTGAAGGAGCTGAGGAAGATGAAGGGGTGGCTGGACAGTAATCCTGCAAAAAGGAAAACGGGCAGGGGGATCCGGCGGTTTATAAACGGATGGCTGGCAAGAGAGCAGGATAAACCGCACGGAGCAGCCGGGCAGGGCAGAAACGGAGTGGAGGCGTTTTTGAATGGATAGGAATTCTTTTGTGGAAACGATGGAGATGATTGCCAATGCTTACTGCAGGAACAGCCTGCTGGAAGAAAACGTATTGATGACATGGTATAAGTTCCTTGGAAATTTTGAAGAGAAAGTATTCCGGTCCGCTGCAGAGAATTACATACGACAGAACGGGAAACCGCCGGCAATATCCGATCTGTATGCGGAATGCCTGAGGATACAGTCTGCAGAGGTGCAGGAGCGGGAAGCGGTGGAGGAACCGGCAGACGATGAGGAATGGTGGAAGTATGGGCCGAATGCCTGGGGGGACTGATAAATGTACGATTTCAAGCCGGAGGACGCCTTTGGGTTCGCGAGACATATAAGGGCGCAGACGAACGAGAGGAATGGTGAGCTGTTCTTCCGGCTCTGCCCATACTGCCATCCGAAACCCACAAGGGACAACCTGAATTCCTTTTCCATCAGCTTAAAGACAGGCCAGTTCAAGTGCCTGCGGGCATCCTGCGGGGCCGCCGGGAACATGGTCACGCTGTCAAAGGATTTTGATTTCTCCCTTGGAAACGATGTGGATGAATACTACCGCCCCAGGCGGCAGTTCCGGCAGATGAAGACACCGGAAAAGCCCATCGAGCCGAAGCCGGAGGCCATCCGGTACCTTACCGGGCGGGGGATATCAGAGGCGGTCATACGGCGGTACCAGGTCACGGTGCAGACACAGCATCCGAACATACTGGTATTTCCGTTCCTGGACGGAGCCGGGAAAATGCAGTTTGTGAAATACAGGAAAACGGATTTTGACCGGGAGAAGGATAAAAACAAGGAATGGTGCGAAGCCGGGTGCCGGCCGATCCTGTTCGGGATGGCGCAGTGTGAGGGAACCGGTCGGCTGGTGGTGACGGAAGGGCAGATCGACAGCCTGTCCGTTGCTACCGCCGGGATCCAAAACGCCGTGTCGGTGCCGAACGGGGCGCAGGGATTCACATGGGTGCCCTGCTGCTGGGACTGGATAAACCGTTTCGATGAGGTTGTGGTTTTCGGCGATTATGAAAAGGGCAGGATAACGCTGCTGGAGGAACTGGCATCCCGTCTGAAATGCACGGTGAAGCACATCCGGGAAGAGGATTACAGGGACTGCAAGGACGCCAACGAAATCCTGCAGAAGTACGGCAGGGAGTACCTGAAGGCATGTGTGGACAATGCGGTGATGGTGCCGGTCAGGAAAGTCATTGACCTGGCGGATGTGGAAGACGTGGACATCTTCCGGCTGCAGAAGCTGAAAACCGGGATCCGGCAGCTTGACCGGCTGCTGTACGGGGGACTCCCCTTCGGCGGGATTGTCCTGATTTCCGGGAAACCTGGGGAGGGGAAAAGCACGCTGGCAAGCCAGATGCTTGCACATGCGCTCTGCCAGGGGCATAAGTGCTTTGCATACAGCGGGGAGCTGCCGAACTACCAGTTCCGGGCATGGATGGATTTCCAGATAGCGGGAAGGCAGCACATTTTTGAATACAGCAATCTGTGGGGGGATAAAAACTTTAACATCTCCGGAACAAACCGGGGCCTGATTGCCGAATGGTACCGCGGAAAATGTTTCCTCTACGACAGCGACATGGTGGAGGGGGATGAAAGGGAGTGTCTGACGGAAACGGTGGAGAACGTCATCATGAAGTACGGGGCGGACGTCATCCTCCTGGACAACCTGATGACAGCGCTTGACTTTGAGGATGTGCCCGCATATGACAAGTATGATAAACAGAGCCTGTTTGTGAAGAAACTGGCACGCCTGGCGAGGAAGCACAATGCCCTGGTCCTGCTGGTGGCACACAAGAGAAAGAACAACTTTTCCGCCAATGAGAACGATGAGATCAGCGGCAGCGGCGACATATCGAACCTTGCGTCCATCACCATTGCCTACGAAAAGGACCGGGAGCTGCCCGGCAGCCGGAGAAGGCTGAAGGTGTCAAAGAACCGGCTGTTCGGCAGGACGGAGACAGGCGGCTACATACTGGATTTCGATGAAAAGTCCAGGCGGATATACGGGCAGGGGGATGATGTGGATTATGACTTTGGATGGGACAGAAGCAGCGGGTTCATCCAGATTGATATGGATACAGACAATCCATTTCAGTGAGAGGTGTTGCGTGGAAATAAAAGATGAGGTAACTGCATTTCTCAGGAAAAAGCAGGCGCAGCTCACAGAGAGACGTGCAGTGTTTGAAGATATTCAGGCGGAGCATCCGGAACTGTATTCCCTGTGTCAGAGGGAAATGGACAGGGCAGACAGGAATGCTGAACTTATCCGCAGAAAGATTTTTGAATTGAATGAATCAGATTAGGAGAGCAGCGTGCAGGAGAAAACAGCAGGTATAGAGGAAATAAATAAATCCATGTGGACAGCGTATAAGGAGTATCTTTCCACGAAAGACAGAAAATCCTGCCGGAAATCAGTATCGGGACTGGAATTCCAGTATGATTCGGAGCTTAAGTGGTTCTGCCGTAATCTGGCCAGTGCATGGGATCCTGTGATTGACCTGATGGAACGGCATATGGAAAACGGAACTGACGTTGAACGGATCCATGTGTGCATTATGGATATCCAGAATTCTGCATGGGCAGCATACAGGGAATTCCTGAAGGGGCATCAGATGCCGGAATATACGCAGAAGGCGGCCGCACTGGTGAAAAAATACAAAAATGACAAAGACATGATGCTGTTCGCGCAGACGATTATCCTGTCATGGGTGCCGGTGATAAACAGCCTGAAACAGGATTTCAGAAATGGAGGTGCAGACAATGAGGACATTTGACTATAAGGACAGTTTTGTTGCTGTCAGGGAATGGGAGTCAGGGCATCTGCGGGATGATATGCAGAGAACATGCTTCTGCTGTGGGAAGAAGATAAATAACTGCAGGGCGGTACTGCTTATTAACAATTCCAGGTACATTCCCAATGTGATGTTACATGCAGCCTGTTTTAAGGAACATGAAAACGGCCTGGAGGAGCTGTGCGATAATATCCGGTCGTCGTACCTGCAGTATAAGGAGCTGCATGCCATATTTGGTTAGGACACGGCAAGGCGGAAAGGGGTGATGTAATATGCAGATGATGCGGATGGAGAAGCTGTACCGCCAGTGTGCGGATTTCAGAAGGTATGTGGACAGATACTGTAATGATCACGGCTGTACCACACTGGAGGCCCTGGGACATGCACTGGTTCGGGAAGTGGCAGGAGAATACGGGCCGGCGCAGAAATCCGTGGGAGATGACTATAAGCAGCAGATCATGGAGAGGTTTTTGAAAGTAGAATAAATTTCAGAAAGGAGCCGGAACCTTCCCGGGAATAAGGCGCGCCGGGTTCCTTTCAGGAAAATTAAAGATGGATGTTATGGACAGATTAAACATGAGAACTGAATACCAGATCCTGAACGATGCGATCAGGGATGAGATAAGGCGGTCAGCCAGCTCCGTGGTGAGCCTGGGCTACATGCTGCGCCGGATGATGGACGAGAAGCTGTGGGAAGGGCACTACGACAGCCTTGACGAGTACCTGCGGCAGGAACTCCATATGGACTACACCATGGCATGCAGGTTCGAGGCGATCAACCGTAAATATTCCATTGGCGGCAGGAACATGCACATCGATGATAAGTGGGAGGACTATTCCCAGAGTGTCCTGATCGAGATGCTGAACATGCCGCCGGAGCTGGAGGAGAAGGTGACCCCGGACATGACGGTCAGGCAGGTCAGGGAG
>CANDMH010000121.1 GCA_947385785.1 uncultured Lachnospiraceae bacterium | reverse complement strand
AGGGAGAAATAACAATGGCAATGGGGACAGCAGGCAGAGATAGAAATCACTGCGGAATGGGAGTGGAGGCAGCATGGGGTGGTTGATTATCATTTTCATATTATTGGCTGTATCTGCGGCGGCCGTGGGGATGCGCTTCTATATCCGTCACAGTGTGGAACAGCAGATTGCCCGTTACCAGAATGACCTGACTGAGAAGCACTGTCAGGAAGTGGACAATCTCTACCGTCAGACCAGGGGATGGCGGCATGATTTCAAGAACCATCTCCAGACCATGCAGGCTTATCTGGAAATGGGACAGACAGGGCAGCTTGGGAACTTTCTCCGCGAACTGACGGAGGACTATAATACGATAGATATTGCACTGCGAACCGGTAATTCCATGCTTGATGCCATACTGAACAGCAAACTGTCCATAATCAAGGCAAAGGATATCCGGACAGATGTCACGGCTGCGGTGCCTTCAAGTCTTCCTCTGGCGGATGTGGATCTGAGCGTCATGATCGGGAACCTGTTGGACAATGCCATGGAAGCCTGCCTGAAAGTGCCGCCGGAACAGCGTTTTATCCGTTTATATATAGCCAGAGCAAAGGAGAATCTCTATATCTATGTGATGAATTCCGCTGACGGTAATTACCGCAGGGGAGGCGGGCATTACCTTACCACAAAGCCGTCGGACAGCCACGGATACGGTCTGCAGAGGATCGATAAGGTGGTCCGGAAATACAAAGGATACCGTACCCGGGAGAATGAGGGGAATGTATTTGTGACGGAGTTGCTGATTCCGCTTTGAGGAGACCCATTGCCATTCGTGCAGAAAAAGAACCGTTGGTGCAGAACTGCGGTTCTTTTTTTGTTTTATGTTAAAATGCTTTCAGGAATTGTGAAGAATCTATTTCTAAACACTTCCTCAGGAAGGCAGACAGAATGCCTGCAGTCCCCGGTTGTGGAATCGGCCGGCATAGAATGATATGCCTCTCCTCCGCCGATTCCTCCGGTATTAAGGAAGTGCAGCAATTCTTAAGGCAGGCATATGGCTTAAAATCTGGCCTCACGCGACAATGCGGACAACTGCGAGGGGATACCGTATGACCCTTCCGGGAAAGGAGCCGGATGTGAAAGGAGAAAAAATGAAGACAAAAACGAAAAAAAGGAAGGAAAGGAATTTCGGAACCCCGGCATATTCCATTCTGTCGAATGTGCTGTATTTTCACCGCGGCCTCTATCGGGAGAATCCCAAAGTGGCAGCCTACCATGCCGTCACGTTGCTGGGCAGAAGTCTGCTCCCTTTCTTCGGAATCCTGATGCCGGGCATTGTAGTGAGCGCGGCGGAGGGCGGGCAACTGTTCCGGGGCCTTTTGATGATTGGGCTGGCGGGGCTTGTCATGATGCTGTGCAATGCCCTGGTCAGCCAGGTATCCGGTAAGAGCTATTTCTGGGAAAACTGGTTCCGGCAGATTCTGATAAGCAGAGTGGTGCTGAAAGAGACGAGATGTCTCTATAAGTATGTGGAATACGGCGAAGAGAAGAAAATCCTGAAGCGTGCTTATCAGTGTATGGAGGGCGGAGACTGGGCGGTAAGCTATCGGATGCTGGACTACCCCAGAGAGCTGGTCGTCAATGTGGCATGCTTTTTCCTGTACTCCACGGTGCTGGGAATCTTAAAACCCTGGCTCGTGGCGGTTCTGCTCCTGCTTTCTCTGGTCAATTACGGGATACTCCGGCTCAGAAACAACTGGCAGCTGGCTATGAGGGATCAGTTTGCCCAGTCCGACAGGGAGATCAATTATCTGAAACAGGCATCCCAGGACACGGAAATGGCCAAGGACGTGCGGATATTTGCCATGTATGACTGGCTGATGGAATTCCGGAAGAAAATATTCGGCGAAAGGATAAGAATGGAGCGGAGCCATAACAGAAAAATGATTGCCGCGGACTGCCTGCAGTTTCTGCTGAATATACTCCGGAACGGCTTTGCCTACGGTTATCTGATTTATTCCTGTCTCCAGGGAGAGGTTTCCGTGGCCGGATTCCTGGTATATTTTGGGGCCATTACCGGTTTTTCCGGTTTTGTCACGGGGATTGTAAATACGTATTCCGATCTGAAGCTGGCAAATGCGGACGCATCCTGCCTGCGGTATTTTCTGGAGCTGCCGGAGATTCAGGAGGAAGGAGAGGTGCCGGAAGCGCTGTACCGCCAGCCTGCGGAGATTGTATTTCAGGATGTGAGCTTTTCCTATGGGGAGCAGAAGGTATACGAACATTTCAACCTGAAGATTCGGGCCGGGGAAAAGGCTGCTCTTCTGGGCGTAAACGGCGCGGGCAAGACCACGCTGGTGAAGCTGCTCTGCGGGCTGTATGAGCCGGACGAGGGAAAAATCCTGATTAACGGGGTGGATATTTCCACGGTGCCCAGGAAAGCGCTGTACGCTCTGTTTTCCGTGGTATTCCAGGAAGCCATGGTTTTCCCCTATCCCATGGGAAGCAATCTCTCCATGAAAAAGCCGGAGGAGACAGACGAGAAGAGAGTCTGGGAGGCATTAAGGAAAGCGGGTCTGGAGGAACTGTTCAGAGAAAGGGGCATCCGCCCGGACTCCTATATGACAAAAGCGGCGTTTGAGGACGGCGTGGAGCTGTCCGGCGGGCAGAAGCAGCGTTTCCTGCTGGCGAGAGCCCTGTACAAGGACGGAAATATCCTGATTCTGGATGAGCCTACGGCGGCTCTGGACCCCATTGCGGAGAGCGAGATTTATCAGGAATATGTGAATATCAGCAGGGGCAGGACTTCCCTGTTTATCTCTCACCGGCTGGCCAGCACGAAGTTCTCCGACAGGATTCTGTTCCTGGAAAACGGGAAGGTTGCGGAGGAGGGCACCCACGAGGAGCTGATGAAGCTTGGGGGAAGCTACGCACATATGTTTGAAATTCAATCCCGTTATTATTCGGAGTCCGGGGAGTGCGAAGGCAGCAGTCCTGCGGTTTCAGGACAGGCATGAGGAAGGGGATAGTATCCTCATGCGGTACAGCTGGCTATGTTGATGTTTTGTGCCGGGGCTATGTCGATTATTGCAGGTAGACATTTCGGTATCCGGATGGCTGTGTGCGGCCACGGAGCGGCAATGCAGCCGGATTTGTGCAGGTCATGAGATGTTTTGGAGAAATAGAGAGTCCTTTCGTGGCCGGAAATTCTCTGCCCATGTCCGGGTGCCGGGGCGGGGCAGATGCGGAACTATACGCAAGACCGCCAGGATTTACTGTTCCGCGTGAACATACCTGGCTGGCGGTCTTAAAGCCGCTGTAGTGACAGCGGCTTCGTTGTAGGTTACTGCAAATTTCAGTGGTGTGCAGTATATAATAAAGCGAGGTATATTGATATGGAAGATAACCTGACAAGCAAACTCCCTTTTCGGGAAAATATGAAAAACATCAGGAATCTGTTAGTACAGGTATATAGAATCGATAAGTCGTACTTTTTTCTGAACAGCCTGCGGCTCCTTCTGGACGCTGTGGGAAATGCAATGACGGTGGTACTGTCCGCGGAGATTCTGGAAATGCTCTATGCGGCCAGGACCGGGGAGGAAATCATGAGAGTCGTGTTGCTGCTCCTGGCCATACCGACTTTGCTTGCAGTGGCCTCATCTGTCCTGTGGCATGAATTCGTCGATCCGGGAAGGGCGAATATCGGAAGGGTGTACGAAGGAAATCTTGCCGCCAAATTCCAGAGCATGGATTATTCCCTGGTGAACAGCCCTTATGTGAAGGATATGCAGGACCGTATCGACAGGGCACACGGCTGGGGCGCCGGCATCTATGACCTGTTCTGGAAATCCGACTCCATTGTATCGGGCATTTTCAATCTGATCTGCTCCCTGGTGGTAGCGTATCCGATTCTGAGGATTATTATCAATTCCCGGAATCTTTGGATGTATCTGGGGATTGCCGTCCTGGGGATTGTGCTCTGGATATTGACAGGTGCAGCTACAAAGGCCGATGCGGCTTTCCAGGAGCGGCTGCTTGCCAATCCCACAAAAGTGTATCCGGAAGAAATCTACCGGAAATATTACAGCTTTTCCTGGTACTGGGTGAGGCGCTGTATGAGTGGTGATTACCATTTTATCAAGGATGTCCATCTCTATGACGGCTATGACCTGATGAAGAAGTATACCGTGGACCATATCAGGGAGAGCGAAAAGCACATGCCCTGGGTCACTGTTCTGGAAAAGCTGAACGGAAGAGCCGGATTTCTGCAGGGGTGCACAGGCAGTCTCCTGACGCTGACAGGATATCTGGTTTCCGCCGCCTATGCCCTGGTGGGAGCGTTTCCCGTGGGAAGTGTCATCAAATTTGCGGAATCCATCACCAGGATTGTGGGAGGCTTTCAGAGCATGGGCCAGCAGTACAGGGAGATGGCTCTGACGGCACGCAGAGAGGTCAGCACACTGGAAATGCTGAGTATCAGCGATGAGATGTATAAAGGAAAGCTTCCTGTAGAAAAACGTCTGGACAATAAGTATGAGATTGAATTCCGTAATGTTTCCTTCAGATACCCGGGCACGGAGCAGTATGCGCTGAAAAACCTTTCCCTGAAACTGCGCATAGGGGAGCGCATGGCCATCGTGGGTATGAACGGTTCCGGCAAGACCACCATGATCAAGCTGCTGTGCCGCCTGTATGACCCACAGGAGGGAGAAATCCTGTTAAACGGGGTGGATATACGCAAGTTCAGACAGGAGGAATATATAAAGCTGTTTTCCGTGGTATTTCAGGATTTCAAGCTGCTCTCCCTGCCTTTGGGGGAGAATGTGGCGGCTTCCATGAAGGTGGACAGGTCTCTTGCGGAGAAATCGCTTGGACAGGCAGGACTGGAGGAGCGCCTGAGGGAGCTGCCTGAGGGGCTGGATACCTGTCTCTACCAGGATATCGCCGACGACGGCGTGGAGATATCCGGCGGGGAGGCCCAGAAGATTGCCATAGCCAGGGCGCTGTACAAGGATGCCCCTTTTGTCCTGTTAGACGAGCCTACCGCCAGTCTGGATCCCCTGTCGGAATATGAGATTTATTCCGGTTTCGACACCATGGTACAGGACAAGACGGCCATATACATTTCCCACAGACTTTCCTCCTGCCGGTTCTGCAATGACATTGCGGTGTTTCACCAGGGGCAGCTGATACAGAGGGGGAGCCATGAGGAGCTTGTGAAGGACGAACAGGGGAAATACTATGAACTGTGGCATGCCCAGGCGCAGTATTATACGGAGAAATAAGGCTTTACACCCAGGGCGATGATTGCTATAATAAGAGTACAGGATACTGTTAACAGGCAAGGAAGGAAGTGTTTTCTGACAATTCCTGATAGAAAGTGGGTGGTATTATGCCGAGTGGTGCAGATATTATCAAAGATTATGTTACTGAATTTTCAAGATTGCAGGATTGGATGATACCGATTAAGGAAGTAGCTCCAGATACTTATGCGTCGATGCATAAACGCTATATTGAATTGAAGGTAACGCTGTCAAGCCTGGGTGTAAGCCTGGCGGAACTCGACAGAATAAAGGCATAAGCAGATGAACTTATGAGTGGCTCATTGCCTTCCGTGCAGAAAAAGAACCGTTGGTGCAAAACTGCGGTTCTTTTTTATGCACAGGCCCGCATATGGAAGTTTGCCGCTAATGCGGCAGAGGGCAGGCTGCTTTCTTAAGGAAGCGTTGCATAATGGAAGGAGGTGTGGTAAGATTGGAAAGAAAAGTAAGCCGCTCCGGGCAGGCAGCCGCGCCCGGAGGCCGATGAGAGGAGAACGAAAAAGATGAATCTGGAAATGATAGAGGCAGGATGGCTTTCACTCCTGCCGCCGCTGATTGCAATCACGCTGGCATTGCTCACCAAAGAGGTATATTCTTCCCTTTTTCTGGGGGTTCTGTCCGGCATGCTGATCTATTGCTTCTCCACGGGAGGGAATGTCCTGCAGGCAGTCACTTATGTATTCGACATGATTGCGGGAAAGATTGGGGAAAACGGTTATATGATCATTTTCCTGGTGCTTCTGGGTTCCCTGGTGGTCGTGGTGACCAGGTCCGGCGGCTCCAATGCCTACGGGCAGTGGGCGGGAAAGCGGATCAAAACGAAAGTCAGCGCCAAACTGGCAACCGCTTTTCTGGGGCTGCTGATCTTTGTGGACGACGGCTTTAACTGCCTTACAGTGGGAACCGTCATGCGTCCCATTACGGACAAATGCAGGATTTCCAGGGAAAAGCTTGCTTATCTGCTGGATTCCACGGCAGCGCCGGTGTGCATCATCGCGCCCGTTTCCAGCTGGGCGGTGGCGGTGGCTTCAGAGGTGGAGGAGGCAGGCGGGCTGAATGCGTTTCTTGGAACCATTCCCTACAACCTGTATGCGATTCTGACCATTGTAATGGTATTTTTCCTGAGTATCACGGATTTTGACTTCGGTCCCATGAAAAAAGCCGGTGAAACCGTCGGGAGGGACAATACGCAGGTGCAGGCGGCAGAGGCGGTGAAAAAGGGCAGAGTGCCGGATCTTGTGCTGCCGATTCTCACGCTGATCTTGTGTTCGATACTGGGAATGGCGTATGTGGGCGGTTACTTTGAGGGGCGTTCCTTTGCGGAGGCCATCGGGGAAAATCCTACGGCAGGCCTGACTCTGGGCACATTTGCGGCGCTGCTTGTGGCAATGGTTCTGTACATACCGAGAAGGCTTATGAGTCTGCGGGAATTTATGGCAGGGGTCATCGACGGCATCAAAACCATGATTCCGGCGCTGACGATTCTGATTCTGGCATGGGCTCTGGGAGGCGTGTGCCGGGAAATGATCGGGACAGGACTGTTTGTCAGCCACTTTGTGACCACCGCCAATCTTTCCCTGCGCCTTCTGCCCGCCATTGTATTTGCGGTGGCGGCGTTTCTGTCTTTTTCCATGGGGACGGCATGGGGAACCTTCGGAATCCTGCTTCCCATTGTTTCAATGATCTGCGCGGGGACAGAAGGCGCCGCAGTCCTGATTCCGTCTTTGGGGGCGACACTGGCGGGGTCCGTGTACGGCGACCACTGCTCCCCGATTTCCGACACTACCATTCTGGCGTCAACCGGGGCGCAGTGCGACCATCTGAAGCATGTGGAAACCCAGCTGCCCTATGCGACCTTAGTGGCTGTGGTATGCTTTTTCGGTTATCTGGCAGCCGGGTTTGTGCTGAATCCATGGATTACAATCGCTGTGTCCGTTCTGCTGCTCGCTCTTGTTTTGGGCGTGCTGATTCATCTTGACAGGCGTTAGGAATTGCTTTTTCCGTTATTTGCGCTCACGAATATACATCGGCGTACAGTATACATTATCCGCCATGGTGAATACGCCTGTGGAGCCTCTGTAACAGCACCACTGCGGCATTTTCGCATATCTGTGGGCCACAAACCGGAAAGCGCCGATATGGTCCCGGACAGGGAGGGAGAAATCCTGTCTGGCGATTTCCCGGGGGCAGGGCCTGCAGGGAATCTCCAGCTTTGCGGTGAAAGCCAGGTGCTGTGCATCCGGTCCGGTGTAAAGCTCCAGATATTCCGGGTAAATGATGCCGGAGCGATGGTGGGAGAGGAAGCCCACAGTAATCTGCTCCACGGGCATAAGCTCAGGAAGCTGTCCGCAGATTTCCAGATTCTCAAGGGTGCCCCGCCATCTGCCGTCCAGATAATCCAGGGAGCCCCGCAGGGGTTCCAGAAAATCAGCGATACCGTTTCCGTGGAATACGGGTCTGGGGTCAAAACGGGTGCTGCTTGTGAGCGAGAGTCCCGGAACGGTAAAACGGTATTCCGATGATACGATTTCGCTTAAACGTCCGTCCGGAAGGAACAGCCCCGCATGGATTACCGTGTCCTCATGCAGCTCAAGGGGGCGGGAATAGCAAAGCGAATCCTTTGTCGGCTCCGTGCCGTCCAGGGTATAGCGGATTTCTCCGGGTTCCGGGGCACTCAGGCAGACCAGGGGAACGGAACCTGCCGGAAACAGGCAGGACCCCGGTTCCATGACAGGGGCCATGGGGGGAACCTGGAAGACCTGCGCTGCTGCCTGCGACATGCAGGGAGACGCTTCCGGAGACGCAGATTCGCTCTCTGCCGGGCAGGCCCTTCCACTGAGGTGAGTGGTTTCTGGAGCGGCGGATGCCTCATCTGCCGGGCAGGTCCCTTCGCTGCGGTGGGCAGTTTCTGGAGCTACAGATGTCTCATCTGCCGGGCAGGCCCCCTTCTCTGCGTCGTCTGTAGGGAATCCTTCCGAAAAAATGGTCTGCCTGTCTGCATGAACCCCCAGGCGGAGGCAGATTTTTTCCGCTTCCGGACAGATGACCACGCCGTCTGCGCCTGCCTTTATCAGTTGCCCGACTTCCACATCCAGCGTATACGAAAATCCCTCATGTTCCATAGAAATCCGCTGTACGGGGCCTTCTATTGTTTTGGACGGGGCATTTCCGGCAGTGGAGTCGTCCTTCGCAGGAGCCATTTCGCCGGAATATGCTCTGTCAGAAACTGTTTTGCTGAAATGCGCTCCGTCAGGAATCATTTCACTGGAATGCGCTCTGTCAGGAATCATTTCACTGGAATGCACTTCGCCAGGAACCATTTCGTCTGAACGCGCTCCATCAGAAAGTGCTTTGCCGGAAACCATTTCGTCGGCATTCTCTGCCTGTGTAAATCCTGCTGCCAATGCTTCCGCCGGTTCCCTCCTGCCCTCGACGGAACGGAAGACAGGAAGCGTGTCAAAGCATAAGCGGTAATTTCCCTCAAGCAGGACATGATAGGGATACATGGTAAAGCAGGCAAGCTGTGTGCCGGAATCTTCTTCCGCAAGAACCGCCCGGGCGGTAAGCTCGTCCAGGGCCTGATAAGAAATCCTTCCCCGAGGTTCCCTGCCGTTTTCGTCCAGCAATCGGATATAAGGACGCTGACCAGACCGGTCAATCCAGATCTGGGGGAACAGCACCGGAAGCGCGTCAAAGGTGCTCTTCGTATTCGTCATGGGTTTGTCCAGGTATCTGGAGGGGTAATCTTCGCGGTACAGGAAGAAATCCCGGATGCGCAGGTGCCCTTCCTCCCCCAGGAAGCCCAGCCGGTAATTGCTGCAGGCATACCACTGGGCGGAAAGATTTTTCTCCGTATCCCAGTCTCCGGAAGCCTGGAAGGTCATGGGCGGGGTCAGGCGATAGTTGTCTCTGAACCAGGCTCCGCTCTCCGCCATGGTCTCGATGCGGACCTTTCCCTTTTCCCGGAGGGCTTTCAGGACTTTCAGCTGGGGCTCCATGCCGGGTTTGATATTTTCCCAGAGGAAATTGTTTTCCTGTCCTACATGGGCATAGCCGGGACCCAGGGTGTCCTCATCCGTGAGACATCCGAAAAACCAGTGGATCCATTTTTCGTTTCTCCCTATGAGCCAGGAGGGCTCCAGCGTGTAGACCCCGTGGAGGCCGGAACGCACGTCCTGTTCGAAATTGTAGATGGGATCAGGCCCCAGAAGCCGGAACATGGGGACGTGAAGCTGCCCGGCATATGTATTGGCGGGAATGTTCTCATTGCGCAGGCTGGGATAATAGATGCCGTTGGGAAAGCCGCCCCAGAGGGTGAAGCCGTCCGTTCCCATCTGGTCTCTGCAGATGGCGCTGGCCGCAATGCCGTACTTTTCGGCCGCGTGGGCGACGGTTACCGTATCCAGCACCCAGGAGCCGATGGTTTTGGGATAGAAGCCGAATACCTGCAGGAAGTCTTCCATGTAGGCGTCCACCAGCTTCCGGCGTTCTTCCGGGGCATAGCCGATGCAGTAGGCGCTGTTCACCCGCTCGTCGAATTCTTCCGTCCAGGCGCCCCGGAAAACCACGCCTGCCCTCCGGCAGAGAGGCTCCGTGATTTCCCACCAGGTGGAGATCTCGTCCCGGACATCCGTGCAGGTTTTCAGCAGCTCCTGATAGCGGGGCTCCATGAGGGCATCGTATTTCAGAGCGTAAGTTGCCGGGAAACCGTACTGCCTGATCAGGGTGATCTGGTTCCGGACGGTTTCAAAATCATCCGGAATGAAGACGCTGGGCTCTACGTGGGACATGCGGATGAAGTTATAAATGTTGACGATTACCGTTTTTTTCATGTCTCTTTCTCCTGTCTTTGATATGAAATCAGTATATGTTATTTTCGGGAAAAAAGCAATCCTGTACATCCTTGCACAAGTTATTTATTGACAGTTCCTTAGTAGATACAAGATAATGTGTCCATGATTGTGAGCCTGAAACAGAAAGCGGTAAATCTATGCGCTCACAGGAATAAAAGAATATGGAAAGTATACTTGACATTTTTAACAGTGAGAGCTATAATCGGATTATGGAAAGCAAACTTTACATATCGAAGGGTTTTCCATGACGGACATTCGAGTCTGATGCCGGAAGCGGGTATTCGGCGGCTTCGGCAGAGAGGAGGGACATCCATGAAAAACCGTCTTGAAGAAATTCGGAAAAAGCATGGTATGAATCAGGAGGAACTGGCGAACGCGCTGGAGGTATCCAGACAGACCATCGGCTCCCTGGAAAACGGAAGATACAATCCATCCATCATACTTGCGTTTAAGATTGCACGGTATTTCGATATGTCCATAGAGGAAATTTTTCTTTACGAGGAGGAATCAGAATGAGAACAAAGACGAAAGGATATCTGGCACTGGCCACGGCAGGGATTCTGGCGCTTCTGATTGCCATTGTCTGCGGGGGGGAGCTTTCCCGCAAGGCGCAGGGAATCCTGCTGGGACTGGGAAGCATGGGGGCGGCTGTGGGGTTTGCCCGTTTTTTCTGCGGGCGCTATGAGGAGCGGCATCCCGACCAGAGAAGGAAGGCCGAAATCGAAAACAGGGACGAACGTAATCGGGATATCCGCTCCCGTTCCCAGGCGGCGGCAGGACAGGCGCTGCAGTGGGCCGTGATTGCTCTGGCATGGGTGAATATTCTGCGGGACGGGGCGCTGTGGATTACTTTGTCGGCGGTGGGTATCTTCTGCGGAGATCGGAAGAGCGTCGTGTAGGGAAAGAGTGTTCTCTACTGTGTA
>CANDMH010000120.1 GCA_947385785.1 uncultured Lachnospiraceae bacterium | reverse complement strand
TAATAATGCCTGCGGCATTCCGCGCACTGGCATTCCGAGAACAGGACGGACTCCCGGTTAAAAACGATATGTACCGGAAATGAGATACGCCCCTCGCTGCCTTCTCCCACTGCCTCGGCAATCACTTCATTTCTGTTCTCCACATAGCCGCTCTCCAGGGAAGTCAGCTTTACCTTTTTCTCCTGCTTCAGCTTCTCCCCCTTTTGGAGGATTGCCCTGGTCAGGCGCATATCCTTCCGCAGGATACCGGGGTCAAAATACTGGTACTTTGCAAGAGCAGCATAATCAGCCAGCCTGCGGACAGGCGCTTCCTCTTCGTCCGTTTCTTCCTCCTGGCGATTTAATACGATGTATTCCGCTTCTTTCTCTTTTACTGCTTCTGCGGACTCTGTAGCTTCTGCGGACTCTGTGGCTTCTGCGGACTCTGTGGCTTCTGTGGACTTTCTCTTTGCGATTACTGCTTTTTTTCTCTGCATTTCTCAGTATTTTCCTTTACCTGTTTATCGTAATTCATCGGACGCCTGTCCGGCAATCCCTGCCCCTGCGCAGGCCTGCCAGCGGCTTATCCCTGATGCAATCCCGGACTTCATTATATATCCTTTTCCCTGAGCATGCAACAGATACTTACTCAAATGTAACCGTGATCTTCGCCGCGAACTGATAGTTATAGTCTCCCCGCTCCATTGTAGTTTCATAGAGCAGATCAAAGTCCGGCGTCACCGTCACGGTATTGCTGCCCGCCGGGGTATTTACCGTGACGGGTGCGAACATATCCAGCATATCATTGCTGAGCAGGAAGGTTACCTCCCCGGCGATGGAGCATTCTTCCACATTGATGGAATTTGTTTCCCTGTCACAGGAAGCCACGATTCTGCCTTCCGTAAGCCCGCCGTCCGCCTGCAGCCAGTAAAAGCTCTCCCCTGTCCGCTGTTCTGCGCGCTGTGAGAGATCCCATACTACCCTCTCCGGAAGCGGCTCCCGCACATATTGTTCCATGAATCTGATCGCATTGGCATCTACCTCAACGACGGCGCTGTCTCCAGATTCCAGCCATGCTGCGCTGTCCGCCATGACCTTCTGATCTGATATTGAATTGTCTCTGAAATTGTGGCCCTGTCCCTGATGGACATAGGTATTATGTATATATCCGCCGCCCAGCTCTTCCTGATATCCGTCCAACAGCTGGCCATACTGGGCAGTAACGATATTCCTGTCATAAGCAGTGTCATTCTCACCTACCTGAAGCTGCAACGGCATATTATACAGATTCCACAGCGGCAGGCCATTGGGATGTCCCGCAGACATATTGGCTGCCGCAAAACGGTCCGCCATTTTGGCTACAATGGCATAAACCCCGTCTCCTCCAGCAGAAAATCCCGTCAGATAAACCCTGTTGGGATCCACATCATAAAAAGCGATCATATTTTCTATGAGCCTGTCGTAGAGCGGATAGGATTCCGGGTTAAAATGACAATCCCAGGTGTCCCGCACGCCTCTTGGATTCACGTAGATTCCGTTCTCTACACTATTCTGATAGTATGACGTCATCTGTACCCACTGGCTGTCATTCAGATCCGGGGTATCGCTCTGGCCGCCCCCATGGAGCGCGATAAAAAGCGGATAACCCAATTCATCCGGCTCTCCCAGGACAAAAGCTCCGTATTTCATGGTGGCCTCGCCGAAAGTCATGGCGCGGTTTTCGACCTCCTCCATTCTGGCTGCATCGTTTCTCACCTGGTTCAGATACTCCTGCCAGATATACTTTCTGGCGTTTTCGATGTCCTCATTGCTCTCCAGGGAATCCGGTTTCGTATAGGGGTTCACCGTCTCTTCAACTGTTAATTCATCCGCGCCCTCATCCCCTCCGAAATCCTCCGCACTCTCTTCCCCTGACGGGATATTTGTGCCCTCCCCTCCGGAGGCGTCGTCTGCATCGGAAATTTCTTCGGACACGGAGCCTGACACTGAACTGCCTTCCCCGGCATCTGTTCCGGTCTCTTCTTCTCCGCATGCCGCCAGCAGCACGCAAACTGCCAGCACCGACACCAGCGCACCTTCTTTCTTCCACAAAAGCTTCCTTTTCATTCTCATACCCTCCTACAGCCCGCTTTAACGGGTGTTCAAACTTTCTTCCATAATTATGTATCACTTTTCCGGCTTTGTCAATTATACTCAGGACCGTATTCATTTGCCTCTTTCCTGTTCAATGCTGCACACTCACTCATCATACATTAAGACTGGCAAATGTTTTTGGTCATGAGGATATACTCGTGAGCGCATATATTTACCAGACACTTGTCTTACAGCGCGGGTACGCTCACTCATTATACATTTACGCTGGCAAATGTTTTTGGTCATGAAGATAAAATGACTGACACAATGTAAAAAGGCCCCGGCATACACCGGAACCTTTTTACTATTTCTTATGAGGGGGGAGATAGTGAGTTCATCAACTATCTGACATTTATCATACATTTAAAATGTGTCTAAAATGTGTCCATTTTCTAATTAATCTCTAAAAAGTATAAACTCCTTCATAAAATATTATTTTGAAATTATCATGTCCCCTGATGGTGCTTCTTCCAGCTCGTTCAGGATTCCCTGATAGACAAGCGGCCTCACCACAGCCGGCTCCGTCTGGAAAAATCCCTCCGATGTCACCGCCATCATATAGATCAGTAAATGAGAGAACAAGCAATGAACCATATAATCCAAAGGAAGGTCACTGCGCAGCTCCCCTTTTTCAAGCCCCCGGCGCATCACTCCCGCAAACACATTCATGGGCAGATAGGGCGCAAAAGCCTCTGCATGCATCTTCTTCTGAAGCATTCTGTTGAATTCGGAATTATCGGTCATCATGTGAAGGAATCTGAGGAAGCAGTTCTTATGCTGCTCCCTTTTTTCAACCTCTGTCAGCAGAAAGGAGAGCTGTTCCCGAAAGCTTCCCTGTTCCTCCAGCGCAGCCTTCAGCCATCCGAATATCTCTTTCATCTGGCACAAAATGGCACAGGCTACAATTTCCTCTTTCGAGTCAAAGTATTCATAGGCCGTGCCCTTCCCGATTCCGGCACGCTCAGTAATGGCGGAGACGCGGATGTCCCCGGCATCCGTTCCTTCTTCCAGCATCTGGATCACGACCTTATACATCTGGCATACCTTGGGCGGCAGCTGACGGATATCCTCCATACCGTTGATCTTTCCCATCATTTCTTCCTCCTTCGGCTGCGTTTACGGGACTCCTGTCCGGCACCCGGCAGTTCGTCCTGCTTCTGTTCTGTGTCTGACGGCTCCGACGCTTTCCGGTCAGGCTCCGACAGCCCGCCCTGTTCCTCCGTCGGCTCCAGCGCGTTCCGGTCAGGCTCCGACAGCCCGCCCTGTTCCTCCGTCGGCTCCAGTGCCTTCCGGCCGGGCTCCGACAGCCCGCCCTGTTCCTCCGTCGGCTCCGGCGCGTTCCGGTCGGGCTCCGATATTTCCGGCGATTTCCGCTCAGCAGCCAACGGCTCCATCGCTTCCCGCGTCACCAGTCTACCCATTTCCGGCTGCAGCTGCGGAAGTTCCTCCAGTTCCGGCATTTCACGTCCCGCGATGGCCGGTTTTCCATGCCTTTTTCCGGAATGCCTGCCACCCTTCTTTTCCCGGATCATCATATCATAGATGCACGGTATTACGATTAGTGTCAGCAGCGTACCGTAGGTCAGACCGCCGATGGTCACCACCGCCATGGGCTTCGCCATCTCCGCGCCCATATCGTTGCTGAACACTATGGTGGACAGAGCCAGTATGGTAGTCAGAGCCGTCATCAGCACCGGGCGTAGTCTGGTACGTCCGGCTGTAAGGATGGCCTGACGCTTCTCCATGCCCCCTTCCCGCAGCTGGTTCATATAATCGATGATCACGATACCATTATTTACAATGATACCGGCCAGCATGACGAAGCCGATCATGGCAATGACGCTCACCTCGCTGCCGCTGATATAGAGTCCCATAAATCCGCCGGTGAATGCCAGAGGAATGGTAAACATGATGATAAAGGGCGAAAGCAGGGACTGGAATTGTGCCACCATGATCAGATACATAAACAGCACCGCCAGCACCAGCATCAGCATGACCTGTTCCATGGCATCCATAATCGTCTCGTTTTCACCGGAAGACACCAGCCGGTATCCTGCAGGCAATTCATACCCGGCCAGCTTAGCCTCCACATCAGAGGCGACCTGGCCTACATTATAGCCCTCCGCAATAGCCGCGGACACGGATATATATCTTGTCTGATCCGCACGGCTGATGGAGCTGAGCGCTTCCGTAGTCTCAAAGTCCGCAATATCCGCCAGCGGCACCTTCACGCTTTCACCTTCCTCGCCGGTACCGTCCAGCTCCAATCCTTTCACCAGTTCCCTTGTCAGCTCAATATCATTTCCGTTCATGACGTAGACATTGTAGTCTTTATCGGCTGACACAAGTGTAGTGGCACTGCTGGCCTCCGCCAGCTTCGTGTAAAGCTGGGCATACACCTGGGCTACGGTCAGTCCGTAGTGCACCGCCTCATCCCGGTCGACTCTAATCCGCAGTTCCTCATCCGCGTCCTCCAGGCCATCGCTGACCTCGGCCGTGCCTTCCACACTCTCTACAATGGCAGCCACTTCCTCCGCAATGCGCCGCAGGGTATCCAGTTCACGCCCTCTGACCTGGATGGAAATACCGCTTCCTCCCATGGCGCTCATATCCATGCTGGAAGTATCGATGGTGATCTCCGCATCCAGCCCTTGCGTCTTCTCCCGAATAATCGCCGCAATCTCCTCATTGGTTATGGTTTTGTCTTCTTTTGCCACCACATAGATCGTAGCGGAATTGGTGCTGCCGCCCCCGCCGCCTAAAAGGGACATGTTGGAGCTGCTGGACATGGCGCCCACATTCTGTACATCCTCTATGGAAAGGATTGCTTCCACTACCTGGTCGGTAACCTCTCCGGTTTCCTGCAGCGTGGCATCCTCCGCCAGCTCCACGTTTACTGTCAGCTGTGTGGAATCCATATCCGCCATGAAAGCAATCCCGTTGGTAAAAGCAAGCGCGATGCTGCCCACCAGCAGCACTATTACAAGAACAATCACCAGGGGCTTCACCTTCAGCGACAGCGCAAGCAGCTTTTCATATCCTCCGGTTAACCATCCGAAAATCCGCCCCTCCTTCTGTGCCTTCATCCTTACAAGCATTTTGGAGGACATGGCAGGAACAACCGTCAATGCAATCACCAGACTGGCAAGCAGGGAATAGGCAATCGTCAGACCCATATCCACAAACAGCTGTCTGGTAATCCCTTCCGTAAATACGATGGGCAGAAAGACGCATACTGTGGTCAGCGTGGAAGCCAGAATGGCGCCTGCCACCTCACCGGCCCCGGCCATGGCGGCCTCCCTGACAGAATATCCTTCTCCACGCAGCCGGTAGATATTTTCAATGACCACGATGGAATTGTCCACCAGCATACCGATACCCAGCGCCAGACCCGACAGGGAAATGATATTCAGGGTCACGCCGCTGAAATACATACATACAATCGCCGTCACAAGGCTGACAGGGATGGAAAATGCCACCACCAGCGTAGGCCGCAGATCCTTTAAAAATACCAGCAGGATCAAAATTGCCAGTCCCGCGCCGAACAGGATATTATTGACAATGGAATCCATGACCAGGTCAATGTAAATGCCCTGATCCATCAAAGTGATCAGCGACAGATCGGCATTTGCTTCCATCATTTCCCCAAAACGCTCCCCCAGCAGATCGGAAACCTCGCCTGTGGAATAGCCTGTCTGTTTCTGGATGGTCAGCATGATACCGGCGCTGCCGTCCACATTGGCATATATTTCATCGGAATTGTCCGTATAAAATACATCCGCCACATCTCCCAGTTTGACTACAGGCACACCGTCCATATGCAGATCCATCAGGGGAAGTTCCTTCAATTCATCCACCGTGGACGGCTTATCGCCCACACGCACCATATAGCTGACGCCTTCCTCCGTCACATAGCCTGCAGGCATGGAAAAATTCTGAGCCGTCAGCAGATTCTTGATGGTATCCACAGTCAGGACATTCGTCATATCCGCCTGTTCATAAGCGGATTCCTTCGCGTCGGCAAGCTGCTTCTCACCCTCTTCCAGCTGTTCCTGGGCATCCTTTAACTGCTCCTCACCGCTCTTAATCTGCTCCATGGCGGCATCCAGCTGGCTTTCCACTGTTTTCATCTGGTAATCACCCATGGCGATCTGAGAACTGGCTTCCGCAAAGCCCAGGGCCGCCTCCAGCTGGCCTTTCTCCACCTCCACCAGGCCGGCATTCACCATGGAAAGCTGCTCCTCCAGGGTGGCAAGGGTCTGATTCGCCATGGCCTCATAAGCTTCCAGTCCCATGCCGCTGGTAATCGCGTTCAGCGCATCTTCCAGCTTTTCCCTTTGAGCCACGATCTCATTGGAACCTCCCTGAGACACCAGTGCCAGAACCGCTGCCACAGACACAAAGTTCTCACTGTCCGCCCAGTCCGCTGCCTCTAACTGCGCGATCATTTCATCCAGCTGCGCATCCGCCCCCTTCATCTGAGCGACGATTTCACTTCCCAGATAAGCCGATTTCAAATCCCAGATTTCCTGCCGAATCCTGGCTTCCTCCTCCGGATTGGGATTCTCGCCGTAAATGCTTTCATACAATGCCTGATACGCGCGCAGGTACCGTTCCGGCGCATTGATTATCACATCCATCAGGGCATTGATCTGTTCTATTCCCGCACTCAGCTGTCTGGCTGTGGCAAGATTGGTGGTCAGGTTCATTTTAGCGGCCTCCAGATCGGTCTTGGCCGTCAGCAAATCCTTTTTGGTGTCCGCCAGCGCCTGGGCCGTCTCATTTTTCTTCTGATTCAGCTCATTTTTGCCGTTCTCCAGTTCCGCTTTGCCCTCTGCAAGCTCCCTGCGTCCCTTCTGAATTTCCGCCCTGCTGTTATCAAGCTCCTTCTTGCCGTCCTCCAGAGATTTCCGGCCCTCCTCCAGTTCCTCTTCGGCGTCCTTCATTTTCTCATCGATAGCAGCGAATACCTTCTCATTGACCGCATCCACCTTGTCCTGGCGGATGATGACATTCACGCTCTCCTCCAGAAGGCCGGTGGCGCTGACGCTTGCCACCCCTTCGATACTCTCCAGCTCAGGCATGACCGATTCCTGTACATATGTACTGATCTGCGCGTTATCCATACCCTCCACGCCCACTGCCGCAATCATGATGGGCAGCATATCCGGGTTCAGCTTCATAATAATGGGATTTCCGATGGAGTCGTCCCAGTAGCTCTTAATCTGGTCCAGGCTCTCCCGAATTTCCAGGGAAACCGCATTCATATCCGCAGTCTGAGCAAATTCCAGGATAACCATGGAATAATTCTCATTGGACACGGAGCTGATGCTCTCGATATTGCTCACTGTGGCCATGGACGCCTCCACCGGCTGCGTCACCGCCGCTTCCACAGTCTCCGGGCTCGCACCCGGGTAGGTGGTCATTACGATTACATAGGGAAGGCTGATGTTCGGCAGCAGATCCGCCGTCATCCTGGTGAAGGATACCACTCCCAGAATAATCGCCAGAACCACGCCCACCAGCACTGTATAGGGCTTTTTTACACTGAATTTCGATATCATGCCTGCTCCTCCTGCCGTCCGACCAGTCGGTCGGTTTCACTTCGTTGATTATATGCCCCGCCCGGTTGTGGTGTCAATATACGATTTCTTTCCATTTTCTAAAAAAAGAGTAAAAATACATCATAAAAATCCCGGAAAACCTGTTCTGGTTCTCCGGGACACAGCAAGCTTCAAAATCCATATAAAACCAATTCAGCTATGGGAAAACGTTCACACTTCCTGCCGTACCATTATCTGGTCATCCTTCAGATCCTCCCACTGATTCAACCGTCCCGATAAATACCGGAACCTTTGATTTGCAGTCGATGATCATATAAAGAAACGGCCT
Organism: uncultured Lachnospiraceae bacterium; assembly: GCA_947385785.1. Classification (GTDB taxonomy): domain Bacteria; phylum Bacillota; class Clostridia; order Lachnospirales; family Lachnospiraceae; genus Acetatifactor. Next base: position 3,096 of record CANDMH010000120.1, on the reverse strand, counting down.
GTCCAGATGCACCGTCATTACTACCGGTTCTTCTATCGCAGCACACTCATCCTTCATCTCTACCGCGGTTGCCGCCCCTGCTTTCGTGCCTTTCTCATCCACTGCGATATAAGTCCTGTGCAGCACCCTGCTGATATACAGATTTCCGGCCTCGGAATGGCCCAGACCCGGGAAGTCTGCCGCACCCAGATCAAAGGCATCCGTCATCCCCATGGACTGCAGGACCCGGCTCATCTCAATGCCGTACTCGCTCTCATATTTCGGAATGGCGGCATCCACCTGTGCCTGTTTGGGATTGTCCAATATTTCGCGCATTTTTGCTCCATCCAGCGTAGACAGATAGTCCTGCAGCGCCATGCCCTCCTCCGGCAGCAGCGCCGCAAAGGCGTATTGCCCGTCCGCATAGTATTTCAGAAATCCTTCCGTGTGTTCGTCTTCCAGATACGCATTTTCCGTGGAATACATCATGTCCGCTCTCTGAACCCTGCCGTCCTCACAGGTAAACTCGCCCTCACGAACCTGATAATCATGGTATATCTCCCGCCACTCCGCGTCAAAGGCCAGGGCATTCACCAGATACATGACCGCGTCCGGCGGAATCTCATCCAGAATCTGCTCAATCATTCCGTCTGTATTTTCTTTCACCCATCCGTTGATTTCCCTCAGTGTGGAATCATCGAAAGGCGATTGGTACACTCCGGCTCCGAAGAGGTTTTCATTTGTTTTTAAAAAATCCGGATCCACCGTAAACCGCTTGTCCTCCGTGAACCAGATGCCGTTGGCCATGCTGAGCTTGTATTTGTCTGCCTCGGGAAGGGCTTCCCTGTAAGCATACAGCCATTCAGACAGTTCCGGCACAGGCATTCCCAGCACCGTTTCCATCTGCTTAAATGTCTCGCCTGCGGCTCCGTTTGCCGTCATGGCAAGGGCGGAGGCCACCGAAAGCGGCGAAACCAGGATATTACCTCCCATCCCGGTCTGAGCGTATATATCAGAAGGCATGGACGCCTGGGGCGGAAATACTTTTTGGGCTTCCGCACAGCTTTGGAGTAAACGCAGCCCGAAATCAGTAACCACTTCTCTGCCGTCTGAGGTCAGGGCTGCAGTAGTATATACACCCGTTCCTGCAGTTCCTGGCACGCTTGTACCGCCTGCTGCACCTGAGCTGCCGCCGCTATTGCCTTCCGGCGCACTCCCGTTATCTCCCGCTGAGCTTACACTTTTGCCGATATCTCTTCCTGCGCTTCCATTGTCCCCGCTGCCGTCAGTTTCCTGTCCATTAACGGCATCGGCTGTTCCCTGCTTTCCAATGTCTGCCTCTCCCCTGCTTTCGAGCACAGTGCCGGAACAGCCGGTCTCTTCCTTTCCTTCCATCGCTTCCAATGCCGGATTTTCCCCCTGCACCTGGCTGGAGCCCGGTGTCCCGCACCCCGAAACGGCGCCTGCCAGAAATGCAGATAACAGCACATATGTCATTCTCTTTCCATATTTTTTACTCATAAAAACCTCCTTTCTTTCATCTGACATAAGCAGCCTTGAGATTCATTTTATTTTCTGCCGCCCTTCAATTTTATCAGCAGAACCGCAGTGACCGCAACCACCGCAATGACCAGAATACCTGCCGTAACCACCAGGTTTCGATTCAGCTTCGGTACAATGCGTTCTATGCCCCGGGACTCGGAATCCTGATTTTCCACGTCTGCTGTTTGTGCGCTTTCCTCCTGCCGCGATTCCGTTCCCTGCCCATCCGGGAAAATCCGTTGAAAATCCGCCGTCGGTTCATCGAGGTACATCCAGGTATCTTTTATTCCAAAATAATACTGCACACAGCCCCAGCGTTTTCCGTTCCCGTCCACGTAGATGCCGCTGTACTCCGGCGTATAATCTGACACCTCCATGGGCGTATACTCTTCGGAACCCGGATATTTCCAGAGATAAATGGTTTCTCCCGCATACTTTTCATCCAGTTCCCCTGCATCCCCGATAATCTCTGCTTTATGCTCTTCCCTGAAGGCAATACTGTCATAGACCAGTTCCAGATACTCCATGGGAATCCAGCCCGTGGTACCCTGGTAGTCATCATATATCCCCCACAGATTATCGTCGCTGTCCTCATATGTAAAGAGAATCTGCACCCGGACTCCGTTTTCCCAGGTATCCACCTCCTGGGGCATTTCAGGGCTTTTATATGAGATGACCTTATTGTCCGGGCCGTTTGTGGTATACATACGGCTGACATAAGTACATTCTTCCGCATGCTCCCGGTAAAAAGAATTCTCCGGCTCCCAGATGACATCCGCCTTCACGGAAATCGACCCCAACAGACAGCAAAGCATTCCCGCCAGCACACATATTATTTTTTTCATACACTCCTCCTGTTCCGATTTTATATCTTCTATATACAGGTCTGTTTTCCGGCAGGTACCTGTATCTTTATTTTGCAGCGCGTGGACTCCTGAACGTGAGACCGATGCCTGACACTCTTCAGCGCCCCGATGCCATGACAGTCATTCCCAGCAGCCAGGAACATCCGTTGGCGGCGCAGGAAAGCAGTACCGGCCTCTGTATCCCCCATTCCGGCTTTCCGGCAAAACAGCTGTAAACGTAGCCTTCCGTCACCACTACTACGGCCTCCACTGCAATCTGCACCGGAAAATGCAGTGCGGCAGGCAGATACATTCTCCCCAGCCAGCAAAGCAGCACGGCAGGCGGATTCGTCAATATATTTACCAGGGTGACCAGCAAAACCGTTCGGGCATTTATCCTTCTGCTCGGTTTCAGATGCCTGTCAGGCAGCCAGAGCAGGACGTAAACCACCGCCAGCTCTGTCACGACAGTAAGCACCAGCGACACGGCAAACATTTCTGTCAGATAAATCCGCATTCATCCCTCCTCCATATTTTCTTTCCATCACCACCGCTATCGGCAGCAACGACAGCATTTCCACCAACCACAGCCGCTCCCATGCTCTCTTCCCATCATCGTCGCTATCGGCAGCAACGGCAGCATTTCCACCAACCACAGCCGCTCCCATGCTCTCTTCCCATCACCGTCGCTATCGGCAGCAACGGCAGCATCTCCATCAGTCACAGCCGC
>CANDMH010000119.1 GCA_947385785.1 uncultured Lachnospiraceae bacterium | reverse complement strand
ACTGATGCAACTTGTTTAGAAGAAATCCCGGAAATACAAGGAAAACGGCAAAAAACTCGCATCAGTTATTTGCAGACAATTCCTTACGAAGCAGATAAAGGCTGACAGAAAGGACGAGATGGCGGATTGGAAGAAGCCGGAAGCGGCAAACGTTGAAAAAACAGATATCAAATCCCTGACCCTGCAGGAACTGCGGGAAGAAATGGCTGCCAGAGGGGAGAGGGCCTTTCGGGCGGCTCAGATGTACGAGTGGATGCATGTAAAGCTGGTGAGAAGCTTCGATGAGATGACCAGTCTGTCAAAAGCTTTTCGGGAGGACTGTAAGAGCAGGTACGCTTATACCGCGTTACAGGCAGTGCAGACGCAGGAGTCAAAGCTGGACGGCACCAGGAAATTTCTGTTTGCGCTTTCCGACGGAAATGTGGTGGAGAGTGTCTGGATGAAGTATAAGCATGGGAACAGCGTCTGCATCTCGTCCCAGGTGGGCTGCAGGATGGGCTGCAGGTTCTGTGCGTCTACCCTGGGCGGGCTGGAGCGGAATCTGACACCTTCCGAGATGCTGGATCAGGTCTATGCCATCACATTGCTGACAGGGGAGCGGGTGAGCAATGTGGTTGTGATGGGGACAGGGGAACCGCTGGATAATTACTGCAACTTATTAGTTTTTTTGCGGATGCTGACGGATGAAAACGGACTTCATATCAGCCAGAGGAATGTGACGGTGTCTACCTGCGGTCTGGTGCCGGAGATGAGGAGGCTGGCCGGGGAGAAGCTGCAGATTACTCTGGCATTGTCGCTGCATGCGGTAACGGATGAAAAGCGGCGCAGGATTATGCCCGTCGCGAACCGCTTTTCCATCAGGGAACTGATGGAAGCGTGTGAGTACTATTTTGCGCAGACAGGCAGAAGGATTACCTTTGAATACAGTCTGGCAGCAGGGGTAAACGACAGTGAGGAGGATGCCATGGGGCTGGTCCGCCTGGCAAAACCCCTGCATTGCCATGTCAATCTGATTCCGATAAACCCTGTAAAAGAATGCGGTTTTACGCGCACACAGCTGTCTCAGGTCAGGGCTTTTCAAAATATACTTGAAAAAAATGAAATAAATGGTACTATTAGAAGAGAAATGGGCAGGGATATTGACGGCGCATGCGGACAGCTGAGACGTAAGAGTATGTCCGGTCTGCGTGACATTGGAGGAAATGAAGCGTGTTGAAAACGTTTTCTATGACGGATATTGGCAGAAAGAGAAAAGCAAATCAGGACTATGTATATTCATCGGAGCGTCCGGTGGGGAAGTTGCCCAATCTGTTCGTGGTGGCAGACGGCATGGGAGGCCATAACGCAGGGGATTATGCCTCAAGGGTTGCGGTGGAGACCATTGTGGAACGGATTGCGGATTCCCAGGAGCAGGACCCGCTGTGTGTTCTGGATATTGCGATTCAGGCTGCCAACGAAAGAATACGGGAACTGGCGGAAGGTTCTCCGGAGCTGGAAGGGATGGGAACCACTGTGGTGGCGGCGTCCTGTGGGGAGGGTTGCCTTTTTGTTGCAAATGTGGGAGACAGCAGGCTGTATGTGGTGAACCGTTTCGGGATACGGCAGATTACGAGAGATCATTCCTGGGTGGAGGAGATGGTGCGGAGAGGCGGAATCGGCAGGGAGGAAGCAAGGAACCATCCGGATAAGAATATTATAACCAGGGCGGTGGGAGCTGAAGATACGGTAAAGGCGGATTTTTTTACAGTGCGCCTTGAACAGGGCGACGAGATTTTGATGTGTACGGACGGACTGACCAATATGCTGGAGGACGAGGAGATCCGAATGATACTGGACGGAGCCCGGGATATTGTTGAGAAAGCAGAGGCGCTTGTCAGGACTGCCAATGAGAACGGCGGAAAAGACAATATCAGTGTGATTTTGATTGAATCTCTGGAAGAAGGTTAGAATGGAGAGCATATATGGTTAAGATTGGAATGATGATTGGTGACCGTTATGAGATACTGGAAAAAATCGGAACCGGCGGCATGTCGGATGTATATAAGGCAAAATGTCATAAGCTGAACCGTTTTGTTGCGATTAAGGTCCTGAAGCAGGAATTCAGTGAGAACGCTAATTTTGTGTCGAAATTCCGTACAGAAGCCCAGGCAGCGGCGGGGCTGATGCATCCCAATATCGTAAATGTGTACGATGTGGGGGAGGAAGACGGCATTTACTATATTGTGATGGAGCTGGTAGAGGGCATTACGCTTAAAAAGTATATCGAGAAGAAAGCCAGGCTGTCCTTCAAGGAGGCAGTCAGCATTGCGATACAGGTGAGCATGGGAATCGAAGCAGCTCACAACAATCATATCATCCACAGGGATATCAAGCCCCAGAATATCATTATCTCCAAGGATGGAAAAGTGAAGGTGACAGATTTTGGCATTGCCAAGGCCGCCACCAGCAATACGATCACGTCCAATGTGATGGGGTCCGTTCACTATACATCGCCGGAGCAGGCCAGGGGTGGCTACAGCGATGAGAAAAGCGATATTTATTCCCTTGGCATTACAATTTTTGAAATGCTTACGGGCAGAGTCCCTTTTAACGGCGAGACTACGGTGGCAATCGCCATAAAGCATATTCAGGAGGAGCTTCCGTCTCCCAAGGAATTTGTTCCCGAAATTCCCAACAGTGTGGAGGGAATTGTATTAAAGTGCTGTCAGAAGTCTCCGGATCGTCGGTATCAGAACATGCAGGAGCTGATTGCGGATCTGAAGCAGTCGCTGATGAATCCGGACGAGGATTTTGTAGTACAAAATGATCCGGACATGAACGGCGGTACCCGGAAGATTTCGGACAATGAGAGAGAACAGATTAAACGAAGAACTGTCTATCAGGAAAATTATGACAACAGCCGGGAATACGAAGAGCGGGAAGAACCCATACGTCTGCGCGCCGATACGGAAGCAATGTATGAGAACGAAGGCGATGCGGAGGATGACGACGAGTATGACTACAATCCCAAGATGGAGAGAGTGACCACGTATCTGGCGCTGGTCGGTGGGGTAGTCTTCTGTGTGGTTGCCATTGTCCTTGCCGTCAAGGTATTCGGTGGCCGCGGGGAAGGAGAGGGAACATCGGACAGCCCTGTTATTACTTCGCCGGTATCCACGGAATCACCGGAAGCGCCTTCCTCTTCAGAGTCATCGGAAGAAGAGGTGAAAAAGGCAGTGATGCCGAGAGTGGTGGGCAGGACCGTGGAGGAAGCCAGAAACGCATTGACGGACGCGGGGCTGAAGTCAGAGGTGGATTACGAGGAATCAGATGATATTCAGGCAGGAGAAGTCATCAGCGCCGATGTGGAGGAAGGCGCCGAAATAGAAGTGGGAACTACGGTGAAGCTCACAGCCAGCGCAGGCCCTCAGGGGATTTCCGTGCCGTCAGTGGGCGGCATGGACTATGACGGGGCCAATGCGCTGCTTACACAGCTGGGTTTTGCAGTGACGAGGGTAGACGGATATTCCGATGAGGTGGACAGCGGAATTGTCATGGCCCAGGTGCCTTCCGCGGAAACGGAAGCGGCAAAGGGGACGAATATCACAGTTACGGTCAGCCTTGGAAAAGAGAAGATCTGGGTTCCAAAGCTCCTTGGATACTCCGAGCAGGACGGAATTGCGGCCGCTCTGGAGGCGGGACTGCAGGTAGGGGAAGAAATTGCCTATGTGTACAGCGATGAGTATCAGGAGGGACAGATCTGTTACCAGAGCTATTCCACCGGTTCCTATGTGGATCCTGGGACAGTGATAGATATCAAGGTCAGCAAGGGGCCTGAAGTACAGACCTATAAATGTAATGCCAGTATCATGGCGCCTACGCCTGAGGAGGCGCCGGATTATGCGGCGGGAATGGAGGTCGCCATCAGACTGACGGCTGACGACGGCCAGGTTCTGTTGGATACCAGCACATCCAGCTTTCCTCAGGCGGCGAATTATTATGGCCTGACTTCGGCGGGAGGCACCATTACCATGACGTATTACGTAACTACGGAAGGCACTACCATAACGGACCCGGAAACGGGAGAGACGACTACCACACCCGGGGAGACACAGGAAAGATCCTTCACCAGAAGAATCGACTTTTCGTTAGAGTAAGGTGGGCTTATGCGCGGAAGGATAATGAAGGGCATCGGCGGTTTTTATTATGTTCACTGCGGGGCGCCGGACAATGAGACGGCTGCGGCAGGAGAGGTATATGAATGCAGGGCGAAAGGGATTTTCCGCAGGGATAACCGCCGCCCCCTGGTGGGGGATGAGGTGGAAATGGATGTGCTGGACGCAGAGAAAAAAACGGGCAATATCAGCTCGCTGCTTCCCAGGCGCAGCGAGCTGATCCGGCCTGCCGTGGCAAATGTGGACCAGGCGCTTGTTATTTTTGCCATAACACAGCCCAAACCGAATTTTAATCTGCTGGACCGCTTTCTGATTATGATGGCGCAGCAGGAACTTGACAGCATCATCTGCTTTAACAAGGCGGATATGGACGAAGAAGGCATCGGGCGGGAATATCGGCGGATATATGGGGACTGCGGCTGCCGCACTGTGGAAGTAAGCGCGAAAACAGGGGAGGGAATCGTGGCCCTGAAAGAAATGCTGAAGGGAAAGATCACCGCGGTGGCAGGTCCCAGCGGAGTGGGAAAATCTTCCCTCATCAACTGCCTGCAGACGGATATTGTGATGGAAACAGGGGAGATCAGCGCCAGAATTCAGCGCGGAAAACACACTACGAGGCATTCAGAACTGATAGCGCTGGACGGTGATACCTATATTCTGGATACGCCCGGATTCAGTTCTCTGGGGCTTTTCGGCCTGGAGAAGGGAGAGCTTGCGGCATATTATCCGGAGTTTGCCGGGTATGAAGCAGGCTGCCGGTTTGCGGGCTGTTCCCATATCGGGGAGCGTCTCTGCGGCATCAAAGACGCAGTGGAGGCGGGAGAGATCAGCAGGATGCGGTATGAGAATTATTGTCTGCTGTATCAGGAGCTGGACTACATACAGTCAAAAGGCGGCAGTAAAAATGCCGGGCAAAAGAAAGAATCGCAGATTGTCCGGAAAAACGGAAGAGACAGATAAGAAAGCTGCGCAAGAAACAGAAAATGATTTGAATATAGGGAGGTTTATGGAACCATGAAATTAGGAATCGTCGGACTACCAAATGTAGGAAAGAGCACATTATTCAATTCCCTGACCAAAGCAGGAGCAGAATCCGCCAACTACCCGTTCTGCACCATCGATCCCAACATAGGGATTGTAACCGTGCCGGACGAGCGGCTGAAGCTGTTGGGAGACATGTATCAGTCGAAGAAGGTAACGCCCGCCGTCATCGAATTTGTAGACATTGCGGGCCTGGTAAAAGGGGCATCCAAAGGGGAAGGGCTTGGGAACCAGTTTCTGAGTAATATCCGGGAAGTGGATGCCATTGTGCATGTGGTCAGATGTTTTGAAGACTCAAATGTAGTCCATGTGGATGGCAGCGTGAACCCGCTCCGTGACATAGAAACCATCAACCTGGAGCTGATCTTCTCCGATCTGGAGGTATTGGAGAGAAGAATCTCCAGGGTGGCAAAGACAGCCAGGATGGACAAGACCTGTGCGAAGGAGCTGGCCCTGCTGGAGCGGATCAGGGATCATCTGGAAGCCGGAAAGCCGGCCAAGACAATGGAGGTCACAGACGAGGACGAGCTTACGCTGCTTCGCGGGTATAATCTGCTGACATATAAGCCTGTCATTTACGCTGCCAATGTGGCGGAGGAGGACCTGGCGGACGACGGCGCCTCCAATTCCCAGGTGACGGAAGTGCGTAGCTTTGCGGAGGCGGAGCGCAGCGAGGTATTTGTCATCTGTGCACAGATTGAGCAGGAGATCTCCGAGCTGGATGAGGATGAAAAGGCAATGTTTCTGGAGGATCTGGGGCTTGCGGAATCGGGTCTGGAGAAGCTGGTGAAGGCAAGCTACCATATCCTGGGGCTGATGAGTTTCCTGACGGCAGGGGAGGATGAGACCAGGGCCTGGACGATTAAAATCGGGACAAAGGCGCCTCAGGCCGCCGGTAAGATACATTCCGATTTTGAGAGGGGCTTTATCAAAGCCGAAGTGGTCAATTACAGAGATCTGCTGGAGCAGGGTTCTCTTGCCGCCGCCCGTGAGAAAGGGCTTGTGGGCATTGAGGGCAAGGATTATGTCGTCCGGGACGGCGATGTGATACTGTTCCGGTTCAATGTATGACGGAAACAGGAAAGTGTTTGCTGAGGCCCCCTGCCCTGGGGCCTGAAAGGAAGAGCTTATGAATGCTGGTGATATTGCATTTCCAAACCTGGGAATTTATCTGAAGGATGTCCCCAAAACCTTCAGTATATTTGGATTTGACATTGCTTTTTACGGGCTGCTGATTGGTGTGGGCGTATTGGCGGGGATTTTGATGGCGGCGCATATGGCGAAAGTAACCGGCCAGAATTCGGATGAGTACTGGGATTTTGCCATCTATGCGGTTCTCTTTTCCATTATAGGAGCCCGCATTTACTATGTGGTGTTCTCCTGGGATTATTATAAGGACGATCTGCTGGGTATTTTCAAGCTGAGAAACGGCGGGCTGGCGATTTACGGCGGTGTCATTGCGGCTTTTATTACCCTTTTTGTCTACTGCAGGATCAAAAAGCGCGATCCCCTGCTCATGGGCGATACCTGTATGCCCGGACTGATTCTGGGGCAGGCCATCGGACGTTGGGGCAATTTCATGAACCGTGAGGTGTTCGGGGAATACTATGACGGTCTGTTTTCCATGCAGCTTCCTGTGGCGGCGGTTCGTTCCAGAGATATTTCGGAAAATATCGCGTCTCACATGGCTGACGGGGTAAATTACATTAATGTCCATCCCACCTTCCTTTACGAGAGTGTGTGGAATCTCCTGGTACTGGCAGCGCTGCTTGCCTTCAGAAAGCATAAAAAATTTAACGGGGAGATGTGCCTGCTCTATTTTGGCGGCTATGGGCTGGGCCGCTTTTTCATTGAGGGAATCCGGACAGATACCCTGTTCATTCCCGGTACGTCACTTCCTGTGTCACAGGTACTGGCGTTGCTGATGGTGGTATTTTCGGTGGCGGCGGACATTATAGTGCGCTCCAGGTTAAGGCGCCGCTCCGCTTGAGTAAAAAATTTTTTCGACAAATTTCACAACCATATATAGAGAAAACCAGAGGAAAGATATACTATATCTTGTGTATTTCAGACAAAAGCATCCTGCAAACGTTCAGCAGGGTGCTTTTTTTCGTTCAAACCGCACAAACTTTTGGCTTGTCAAATTTCCCATTCTATATTAAAATCAATTGGTAAGTGGGATGAATGTGGCAGTAAAGACCAAAAAGTGGGATGGAATCCCATACCCACATCTGATGGGCGGTGATTGCTTTTGTTTATGAGCAGATACAATCATACAATAGACCCCAAAGGCAGACTGAGCATTCCTTCCAAGTACAGGGAGATCCTGGGAGACGTATTTGTGGTTTCAAAGGGAATGGATGGCTGCCTGTTTGTGTACGCCGATGAGACGTGGAAGGAATTTGAGGCAAAGCTGGCAGCATTGCCGCTGGTCAACAAGCAGGCCAGGCAGCTGGCGAGGTTTTTCCTGTCCGGCGCCCAGTATGTTACAGTGGACAAGCAGGGGCGTATCCTGGTGCCCCAGGATTTAAGGGACTTTGCCGGTCTGGAGAAGGATGTGGTCCTGTCCGGCATGGGAAGCCGTATCGAGGTATGGAGCCTTGAAAAGTGGAATGAGGTGAACAGCCAGGTGGATATCGACGAGATATCCGAGGGCGTGGGAGACATGGGACTGACGATCTGATGCGCTTTTTGCAAACCGGATTTCCGATTCCGGGCTTTTCCTGAACAGGTGGCGGCAATTATTCTTCGGCAATTCCCAGGGAAGCGCCTGCAGACCACAGGAACCGACCTCGCGGATTCTGTAGTCCAGGAGAAATGACAGCAACCGCTTCGCAATCTTGTAACCGAAAGAAAGTAACCGAGAGACGCGGAAAGAGAAAAGCACAGGTAAATCTGCAAAAAAGCAGGAAGGCCGCCGTGAGACGCAGGGAGGAGGCGCGGAAGATGGAAGAAAAATACGAGGTACCGTTCACGCACCGTTCCGTCCTTCTGGAGGAGACGATAGAGCAGCTTCATATAAGGCCTGACGGCGTCTACGTCGACGGCACGCTGGGCGGGGGCGGACATGCTTTTGAAGTATGCAGAAGGCTGGTACAGGGCCATTATTACGGCATCGATCAGGACGAAGACGCAATTCGGGCGGCGGGAGAGAGGCTTGCTCCTTTCACGGAGAAGGTTACGCTTCTGAGGGACAATTTCTGTAATATGAGGACCAGGATGGCCGAAGAAGGCGTCGGGAAGGTGGACGGAATTCTGCTTGACCTTGGTGTATCTTCCTATCAGTTTGACAACTGGGAGAGGGGCTTTTCCTACCGTTATGATGCGCCGCTGGATATGAGGATGGACCGCAGGCAGACGCTGACCGCAGGAGATATCGTGAACAGGTATCCCGAAAGTGAGCTGTGCCGCATCCTCCGCGATTACGGAGAAGAACGCTTTGCGAAAAATATTGCGGGATACATAGCGCAGGCAAGGGCGAAAAAGCCCATTGAAACTACCTTTGAACTGAACGAGATTATCAGGGCAGCCATTCCGGTAAAAATGCGCATGGACGGCCATCCCTCCAGGCGGACTTATCAGGCGGTCCGCATTGAGTGTAACAGGGAGCTGGAGGTACTGAAGAGCTCGCTGGATGATATGATTGACATGCTGAAACCGGGAGGCAGGCTGTGTGTCATCACATTTCATTCCCTGGAAGATCGTATCGTAAAGACAAATTTTAAGAAAAATGAGGCACCCTGTATCTGCCCGCCGGATTTCCCGGTATGCGTGTGCGGGAAGGTTTCAAAAGGAACAGTTGCGACAAGAAAGCCCATAATTCCAGGGGAGAAGGAACTTGAGGAAAACACGCGCTCCAGAAGTGCGAAACTGAGAGTTTTTGAAAGAGGGATTGAATCTGAAAAAGAAGGTGGGGACAGGATATGAGCCGAAACAGAAAAAACAGCAGACAAATATCTCATGATGAGGACAGATATACAGGCCGGAGAGAAACGGACACCTATGTGTATGGAAATACGGTGAGAAAGCTGGAACCTGAGAGAGTTTGGGAGGAACAGGAAGAAGCGCCGGCCAAAAAGCCTCATCATGAGGTGAGAAAAAACCGTGACAAGGCGCACTATATGAATGCGGGTTATGTCATGTTTCTGGCTGCGGCGTTGTGTGTGGCGGCTATAATTCTGGTAAACTATGTTCAGCTTCAGGCTCGCCTCACGAACCTGACCAAGAGTGTGGCAGCCAGCGAGAGCAGGCTGAACCGCATGAAGATAGCCAATGATGAGGAATACAATCGGATCTTAAGCGGCATTAATCTGGAGGAAATCAAAAGGATTGCCATTACGGAGCTGGGGATGGTCTATGCCCAGGAGGGACAGATCATAGAGTACGAAAACGAGAGCGGTGATTATATGCGCCAGGTGACAGAAAATAATTGACAGGAGTCAGCGTGAGAGCAGGAAAAAAGGGAAATGTAAGGCAATTCAGGAAAACAGGGGTTGCGGGGAAAAAGAAAAACAGAAAAGGGACGGCGGGGAATAAGAACCGTTTTTCCATCAAAATGCAAAAGAAGCTGGTGGTGCTCTACGCCCTTGTCCTGCTTGTATTTGTGGGACTAAGCGGGCGTCTTGTCTGGATTACCAGAAAAAATGAAAACAGATATCAGAAGCAGGTACTATCCCAGCAGGGATATTCGTCCACAATCATACCCTACCGCAGAGGCAATATCCTGGATGCCAAAGGAACAAGACTTGCCACCAGTGAAAAGGTGTACAACCTGGTCATTGACGCCAAGGTGATGACATCCAAAGTGAAGGATGAGATGAAATATCTGGAACCTACACTACAGGCCCTGGGAGAGTATTTTGACTTGGATATGGTGAAAATCCGTGAGTACGTCAATACGAATCCGACTTCTTCCTGGTATGTACCGCTGAGGCAGCTGACCTATGATCAGATCAGCGGCTTCCAGGAAGCCATGGCGCAGGAGGATTCCAACATAAAAGGCGTCTGGTTTGAAGAGGAATATAAGCGGATATATCCGTACGGGTCGCTGGCGGCGGATGTCATAGGCTTTACGACCACGGACGGCCAGGGAAGTTTTGGACTGGAGGAGTATTACAACGAAGTTTTAAACGGGGTTAACGGCAGGGAATACGGTTATCTGAATGATGATCTGGCAATGGAGCGCACGGTGAAGTCGGCGGTGGACGGATACGACATTCACTCCACCATTGATGCCAATCTGCAGATGATAGTGGAAAAATATCTGAAAAAATTCAATGACGAATACCAGAATAAGGCCCGCACAGGGAACGGTGCGGAGAATGTGGGCTGTATTATCATGAAGGCCAACACGGGAGAAATCCTTGCCATGGCCAGTTACCCCACATACGATTTGAATGATCCCCGTAATCCCGAGACCATGTTCGGCTCCAGAATGATAGAGCAGGTGACCAATGCCAACGGATATTACGAAATCAAGAAGACAAATACCATCATTGACCAGAGCGTCATAGATGCCATGAAGGCTGATGACAGTAAAGAGTATGACCCAGTATATCTGAATCTGAATTATCTGTGGAAAAATTTCTGCATTACCGATACCTATGAACCCGGTTCTACGGCAAAGCCGTTTACGGTGGCGGCGGCGCTGGAGCAGGGGGTGGTGTCGCCGAACACCAGCTTCGAGTGTACCGGCGTGCTGGAGGTGGGAGGATATCCTATCAAATGCCATGCACGTGGTCATATGAGCCTGGAAAATGCCATAGCCACCTCCTGCAATGTGACCATGATGAAAATTGCGCAGATGATGGGAAAGGAATATTTCTGCAAATTTCAGAATATTTTTAATTTCGGCCTCAGGACCAATATCGACCTGGCGGGGGAGGCGAGGACAGCCAGCCTGATCTATACGCCCGAGGAAATGGGACCTACCG
>CANDMH010000118.1 GCA_947385785.1 uncultured Lachnospiraceae bacterium | reverse complement strand
TGGCGGAACTGACCGTGGCGCAGATGGGAAAAATCGGCGCTTTCCTGGACTGGGGGCTTGAGAAGGATTTACTGCTTCCCTTCAGGCAGCAGCGGGGCAGAGTGAATCAGGGGGACAGGGTACTGGTATCGCTTTACATAGATAAGAGCAACAGACTCTGCGCCACCATGAATGTCTACGACAGTCTGCGGACGGACAGCCCTTATAGCCGGGAGGATAAGGTCACGGGGCGGGTCTACGAGATGAGCGACAATTTCGGCGCTTTTGTGGCGGTGGATAATCTGTACTCCGCCCTGATTCCCAGGAAGGAGCTTTACGGGGAGGTGGAGCTTGGAAAAGATGTAACGGCCCGCGTCATACAGGTGCGTGAGGACGGCAAGCTGACACTCAGCATCCGGGATAAGGCGTATCTGCAGATGGACAGGGACGCGGAAGCGATTCTGGCGCTGATGGAAGAGAAGGGCGGTTTCCTGCCCTTTACCGATAAGGCATCGCCGGAGCGCATTCAGCAGGAGACAGGCATGAGCAAGAATGAATTCAAGCGCGCGGTGGGCAGGCTGCTGAAGGAAAGAAAGGTCGAGATCAAAGAATACAGCATACAGAAGATTCACTGAAGCTTTCCGCGGCGCATCCGGGGCATCAGGCCCGAAAAGGCTGAAACCGATATAAAATATTAAGAAAAATGAAAATTGTGTGAACCACTGGTAAAGCATAACTGGTTATGATAAAATAAAGCAGTGGCAGATGTGAACGGTGAAGCCGTGAACAGTAAGTTTGATTGAAGTCGGGAGGTGGCGTTATGGATATTGCGGATGTATCAATGGCTTTGGCACATATTTCTGACATGTCGCAGATCGGGACGGCTGTTCTGAGCAGGGCGATGGATGCCAGCGAGGCGTTGGGCGAAGGGCTCGTACAGATTATGGATTCGGCCATGGAGCTGAGCGTGAATCCGAATGTAGGGTCAAATATCGACATACGCATCTGAAGTGGCGGTTGTGGCTGAAAAATTTAGAGGCGTTTTTGTGAATGAAACACAGCAAATTTGATGAGAAGACTGCCTGATTGTAATGGTTCAGGTAGTCTTTTTGTGAAAAATCATAAAATACTATTGCTTTTTTTGCGTATTTTCTGTACATTTGTAAGTACAGGAATAAAATCGGTACTATAGTCTTCCACAATACGACAGCATAAGTTGCGGTCTTTGACCGCTAATCCGAGTACAGGATTCCGGAATCGGTTCCTGTGACAGCAAAAGGAGTGGGGTATATGATATCAAATCAGATTTTACAGAACACGATTGACGGGCTGAAGAACATTGCGCGTGTCGAATTTTGTGTTATGGATGTGGACGGCAAGGAGGTTGCCTCCACCGCCGACATGAACAACATCGGCAGGAACGCCGCAGAGTTTGCCGCTTCGCCGGCGGACTCGCAGGAGATACAGGGGTATCAGTTTTTTAAGGTGTTTGACGACCAGCAGCTGGAATATGTGCTGGTGGCCGGCGCCGCAGGCGAGGATGTGTATACCATCGGCAAGATGGCGGCGTTTCAGATTCAGAATCTGCTGGTGGCTTACAAGGAACGTCTGGATAAGGACAATTTTATCAAGAATCTGCTTTTGGATAACCTGCTTCTGGTGGATATTTACAGCCGTTCCAAGCGGCTGCATATCCAGACCGACATGCCCAGGGCGGTTCTGATAGTGGAATCCGCCGGCGGACGGGACAGCAATGTCCTGGATATGGCCAGGACCTACTTCAACGGCAGCAGCAGGGACTTTGTCACGGAAGTGGATGAAAATAATGTGATCATCGTCAAGGAACTGGCGGACGGGGACGCCATGAAGGAGATGGAGAAGACGGCCAGGCAGCTCTGGAACTACCTGAAGAAGGAGGGTGTCAGGGATACGCATATAGCCTACGGCTCTGTAGTTCAGGAAATCAAGGAAGTCAGCCGTTCCTATAAAGAGGCCAAGATGGCTCTGGACGTGGGGAAAATCTTTTTCCAGGACAGGGAGATTATTGCCTACAGCGAGCTGGGCATCGGACGTCTGATTTATCAGCTGCCCATACCGCTGTGCAAAATGTTTATCCGCGAGATTTTCGGGGGCAGGAGTCCTGATGAATTTGATGAGGAGACATTGGGGACCATATACAAGTTTTTTGAGAACAGCCTGAATGTGTCCGAGACTTCCAGACAGCTGTTCATTCACAGGAATACGCTGGTATACCGCCTGGATAAGCTGCAGAAAAGCACAGGGTTGGACCTGCGGGTGTTTGAAGACGCGATTACGTTTAAAATTGCGCTTATGGTAGTGAAATACATGAAATATATGGAGAATGTAGATTATTAGGAAGCGAATACAGCTTCCCATAGTTGAATGCAGACAGCAGGCTTCCGACAGTGCGCTGAAAGGAGAGGGCTGTCCTGAGATGGAGGAAAACGATGACCAAGCGGGAGCTGTCGTGGAGAAAACGGGAACAGTTTATTGAAGAAAAAGGCGTAATCTTTCTGGATAATGTTACGAAGGTCTATTCAAAAGGGAACCCGGCGCTCAATGGGATTACTTTAAAGATAGGAAAGGGAGAATTTGTATTTATCGTAGGAGACAGCGGTTCCGGCAAATCCACTTTGATCAGGCTCCTTCTGCGGGAGCTTACGGCTTCCAACGGCAGCGTGTATGTGATGGGCAGTGATCTTGCAAACCTGAAGCACAGGCAGATTCCGAAGTTCCGCCGCAATCTTGGGGTGGTTTTTCAGGATTTCCGTCTGCTGAATGACAGAAATGTGTATGAGAATGTGGCTTTTGCGCAGCGGATTATTGAGACCCCGGCCAATGAAATCAGGAGAAACGTGCCCACGATCCTGGCGACGGTGGGACTGGCCGGAAAATACAAAGCGAAGACGAACCAGCTGTCCGGGGGCGAGCAGCAGCGGGTGGCGCTTGCCAGGGCGCTGGTGAATAAGCCTGCCATTCTGTTGGCGGATGAGCCTACGGGCAATCTGGATCCTAAGAACTCATGGGAGATCATGATGCTTCTGGAAGAAATCAACCAGAGCGGCACCACTGTGCTGGTGGTTACCCATAACCGGGAGATTGTCAATGCCATGCACAAGCGTGTGGTGACCATGAAACGGGGCATCATCATCAGCGATGAAGAGGGAGGCGAATATATCGATGAAGATTAGTACATTGTTTTATACGATCCGTCAGGGTTTCGTCAATATATTCCGGAATAAATGGTATTCTCTGGCATCGGTGGCGACGATTTCCGCCTGCCTGTTTCTGTTCGGATTGTTTTACGCGGTTGTGATGAATTTTCAGAATATTGTGTGGAAGGCGGAGGAAGGCGTTTCCGTCACTGTATTTTTCCACAGTGAATACGATCTCTGCGGCAGCCACACGGAAGCTCAGCTTCCCACAGACGAGAGGATAGCGGAGATAGGCCGGCAGATTGCCAACAGGGCAGAGGTGTCGGAAGTGAACTTCATCTCGGACGAGCAGGCATGGGAGACCTGGGTGAATCAGAATTTTAAGGAGGATTATGAGGTGCTGTCCAAAGCCTATCTGGACAATCCGTTTAAAGGTGACGACAGCTATGAAGTCTTTCTCAGCGATGTGTCCATGCAGAGCGCTCTGGTTACCTGGCTGGAGTCCATTCCGGAGGTAAGGAAGGTGAATCATTCGGCCCTGACGGCAGATACTCTGAGCGGCGCGAATCTTCTGATTGCTTATGTGTCCATGGGGATTATCACTATATTGCTGGCGGTGAGCATTTTCCTGATCAGCAATACGGTGGCTATCGGCATATCGGTCCGCTCTGAGGAGATCAATATTATGAAATACATCGGCGCTACGGACTTTTTTGTCAGGTCTCCCTTTGTGCTGGAGGGGATGCTGATCGGCCTGGCGGGGGCAGCGCTGCCAATGGCCCTGCTTTACCATCTCTACAGCTATGCGCTGAATTATATTACGGAGAGCTTTACCATATTGAACACTTTTCTGGATTTTCTGCCTGCGGACAGTGTGTTTGACGTATTGGTGCCGCTGTCTCTTGCTGTGGGTGTGGGGATTGGGTTTCTAGGGAGTATTACAACTGTAAGAAAACATTTGCATGTATAGGTCAGGCGATTATGAAGAAAGTGTTTACAGGTAAAAATGAAAAATTAAGCCGGTCAAAACGAACAGCGATACGGACTCTCGGCCTCTGGTGCTTTGTCATGGTTCTCGCAGTGTACCAGGGGGAGGATAATGCGGTGGTTTTTGCGTCTTCTGGCTCATCCGTAACCTCTGACAGCATTAAACAAAAAGAGAAAGAGATTTCCCGGAAGAAAGAGGAGAAGCAGAGCCTGAAAGACGGCCTGAGCAATCTGCAGGATATCAAGAAGAATCTGGAAGCACAGAAACAGAATCTGAAGAATTATGTGGAGACGCTGGACAGCAGTCTGAAGGAGATTGAGCAGAAGATTGCCGGGCTGAAACGTGAGATAGAGGCTAAGGAGGACGAAATCCATGTGACGGAGGCAGAACTGGAAGCAGCCCGTGAAAAGGAGGAATCCCAGCGGGTATCCATGGGAGTGCGCATCAGGCTGGTATATGAAACGGGAACGCCGAGCATCCTGGATATGATGCTGAGGTCCGAAAGCTTCGGGAGTTTTCTGAATAAGATGGATTATGCGGAGAAGATGGCGGCATTTGACAGACAGATGTGGGAGGATTACAAGGCGGCCAGAGAGTATGTCCAGTTATGCAGGGATGAACTGGAGCTGGAAAAAGAGATCCTGGATGAGACAAAGGAGTCTGTGGAGATAGAGCAGAAGAATCTGGAAGAACTGATAGAGCAGAAGAGAAGCGATATCATCAGTTATGAAACAGATATTAACAATAAAGAAAAAGCGATTCGGGAATTCGAAGAGGAAATCAGGGCGCAGGAGGCGGAGATCAAGCTCCTGGAAGCCGCTGTAGCGGAGGAGAAAAAGAAGCTGCTTGAAGAGAGCCGCAAGGTAATTACTTATGACGGCGGTATGTTCAAGTTTCCGCTGGCGACTTATACCCGGGTCTCTGACGACTATGGAAACAGGATACACCCTACTCTGGGTGTACAGCAGTTTCACAACGGCGTGGATTTTGCCGCGCCAAAAGGAACTGCCATTTATGCTGCCTATGACGGAGAAGTGGTAGCAGCTTCCTATAGCGCTACCATGGGGAATTATGTTATGATAAACCATGGGGATGGATTATATACCATTTACATGCATGCGTCGGAATTATATGTGAAGAAAGGCGACACAGCAGTGAAAGGGGCGACTATCGCCGCCGTCGGCAGCACCGGGCGCTCCACCGGCAACCACCTTCACTTCAGTGTGCGCCTGAACGGTTCCTATGTCTCTCCCTGGGGATATTTGAAGAAGTAAGGAAGAGTTTTGAAATAACAGAGATGCTGAATGAAACAGGAGGAATTATGGACGAGAATAATGGGTATTTTGACAATTTGAGCGGTACGGAGCCTCAGAGCAGTACTCCGGCGCAAAACTTAAACCCGGAGCCTGAGCCGGCATGGAGACCGGTGCCGCCGGAGAAGCCGCAGAAAGCGGAGAAAGGCAGCGGTAAGGGACTGTTTTTAGGCGGCCTGGTCACAGGCATCGCGGGGGCGCTTCTGGTGCTGGGAATCTGCTATCTGGGAATCTATGTACAGAATATAGTGGAATCCGGAAAACTGGCGGCGGAGCAGGAAGTTGGGGTGGACGAGAATTCTGCAATCAACTCATCTACATTGAGCAAAATGCAGATGCTGGAGAGGACCATAGATCAGTATTTTTATCTGCATGATGTTACGGACGAGGAAATTCAGGACGGGATTTACAGGGGGATGCTGAGCGCGTTGGGAGACCCTTATTCCGAGTACTATTCCGCGGAGGAACTGAATGCTCTGATGGAGCAGACGGAAGGCGTATATTACGGAATCGGGGCCTATATCGGACTGGACGAAGCGACCAGCCTGCCCAAAATCAGCGGTACCATTGCCGGTGCGCCCTCCGAGGAGGTGGACCTGAGGGCCAATGACCTGATCTATGAGGTAGACGGGGTTTCAACCTACGGGATGAACCTGACGGAAGTGGTTTCTCTGATTAAGGGACCTGAAAATACGGATGTAACGCTTACGATAATCCGGGAGGGGGCATCGGATTATCTGGAGGTCAGTGTAACCCGCAGACAGGTGGAGACGCCTACGGTGGAGTATACCATGATGGAAGACAATATGGCATACATCCAGTTGACGGAGTTTGACGAAGTGTCCATTTCACAGTTCGAGCAGGCGCTTGCGTCGGCCAGAAGCGATGGTATGAAGGGGCTGATCATGGATTTGCGGGCCAATCCCGGCGGAAGCCTGAATGCTGTGGTGGAGATGGCGAGAATGATCCTTCCGAAAGGCATGATCGTATATACGGAGGACAAAAACGGGAAGAGATCCGAGTATACCTGCGACGGCACAAAGGAGCTGGATGTGCCGCTGGTGGTCCTGATCGATATGAATTCAGCCAGCGCATCGGAGATTATGGCAGGCGCCATCAAAGATTATAAGCTGGGAACCCTGGTAGGAACCACTACATTCGGGAAGGGCATTGTACAGCAGATTATTCCCTTCCGTGATGGTTCCGCTGCGAAGATTACCATCAGCGCTTATTATACGCCCCAGGGCAACAATATCCACGGCATCGGTATCGAGCCTGATGTGGTATGTGAGTTTGACGGGGAAGCTTACTATGGCAGTGAGGACCGCCCCGACAATCAGCTGGAGAAGGCGAAGGAAGTGCTGCGGGAGAAGATGAGATAGCGGAGAATTTTATGTAGAGAGGTACAGCCGACTGCATGGGAGCTTTGAAGGAAAAAGGCTATGACGGGAGGAGCGGCATGGGAAAGTGGTATCAGCTGGACAGGCGGTACGGAATCCTGTATATAAAATTAGCGGTACTGAGTTTATTGTACGTTTTTCCCGTTATACTGGCCAATGTGTATTACAATGACGACCTGGCGCGCTCGCTGTACGGTGCCACAGGCTGGAGCGGTGACGGGAGGCCTCTTGGGGAGGCGCTGATGCTGTTTCTCTGCGGTGGGGAGCCTGTTTCGGACATTGCGCCGCTGCCGTTGATTTTGTCGGTATTTCTTTTATCCTATGTGCTGGTATTGTACGCCAGAGCCAACCTGGATTCTGTTTTTGACGAGACATTTCTGCTCTGTATTTTACTGTTTGTGATTACCAATCCCTTTGCGGTGGTAAATATATCATACAGATTTGACTGCATTATTATGTTTTCGGCATTGAGCCTGTCATTTTTGATTTTTGCCATGCCGGACACCCTGCCGGGTGTCTGGCTGTTTATCTGTTCTTTTCTTGCGGGGGCGGCTGTTATGTCCCTGTATCAGGCGGTGATTGGGCTGTGTATCGCATTGTTTATCATACATCTTTTTTATGCGGTTCTGGGCGCAGAGAAGGCAGCGGTGAGCGGAGCCTGGAGAATGGCCGGAATCGGGGCGGGAGCAATTTTTTATAAGCTGGTGATTGCGGGCAGGTATGTGAGCAGTACGGATTGGCGGTATGAGGCTTCCCGGGTGGTGGGATTTGCTCCGGAGTCCGTTAAAATCGTTCTCGATAATATTGTGAATGCCTGCCGTTATATAAAAGGATATGTGGCGGGAATTTCCCGTGTGAACCAGGTGTCCCTGATTCTTTTCTGCCTGGGTTCGGTGGGGGCGGTTTTATACTTGTACATCAGGGACAGGCATAAAAAAGGCGTTGTCAGGACAGGGGGGATCTTATTCCTTCTGGTCTCTCCCGTACTGGCTGCGGTATCCACATTTCTGCCGCTGATGGTGCTTTCTGCATTGACCATGAGGAGCAGGATTTTTATAGCATTTGGCGTTTCCCTTCTGTATGTGGGAATCATGCTGCTGTGCTGCTGCAGAAAATACGGAAAGCTGCGCAGAGCCGCCATTGCGCTGACTGCGGTATGCGTTTTCTTTCATTTTACTTTTATGTATTCTTACGGAAATGCCCTGAAAAGTCAGGATGAATATCAGAAATATCTTGTATACCATATTGCTCATGATCTGGAGGAGATAAACGGGGAGGGAAGTTTTCAGACGGTTTCTTTTGCCGGGCAGCCTCCGAAAGCCAGACAGGTACAGAAGATATGCTTGAAATATCCGTTCATGAATGAACTGATTCCCGTATACCTGGAT
Source organism: uncultured Lachnospiraceae bacterium (assembly GCA_947385785.1). Classification (GTDB taxonomy): domain Bacteria; phylum Bacillota; class Clostridia; order Lachnospirales; family Lachnospiraceae; genus Acetatifactor. The sequence continues at coordinate 2,906 of CANDMH010000118.1, read as the reverse complement.
AATGATACCTGGATAGGAGGCGCCTGGCTGTACCATTACCTGCAGTACGACCTGACCATTGGAAATATGGAGGAATCAGACTGGGAGGTGGTTCAGGCGGGGGAGTCTGCGCTGAACAATTCCGTCTATTCCTGCTATCTGAACGGGACAAGGATAATCGTGCACTTTCATTGATAAAGGAGATATATATGTTTTTATTTGGAAAGAAAGCCAATGCGGCGAAACAGCTGGATGAAAAGCTGGAGCGGATTCAAAATAATTTCGAGAACAATTATAAGGATGCGGCGCAGCTGAATCTGAAAGAGTTCGCTGCGCTTCTGGGCACATATCTGGAGGAAGGAAAGCTGTCGGAGCGGCAGAAGGAGTATTATGAGCGTCAGCTGTCGGAGCTGGAGGAGAGGCTGCGGAATTTCACGCATAAGGACCAGAAGCCTACATGGGTGCCGTGATGCCTTAGTATATACTCGTGAGCGCATTCATTTGCCGGTTTCTGTTCTACTCGACAGAAGCGCTCACTCGTTATACAATTTTAACTGGCAAATGTTTTTGGCCGACTGTCATTTTGGCCCGGACAGGTCAGCAGGGAAGTGCGGCAATCCGGGGACTCAGGCCAGTTCCCGTCTTCGTTTCTGTCTTTTGGAAATAATAATGGCAATATATACCCCAAGGAAGCCCAGAATGATCGCTATCAGCACTGCAGATTCTCCGGGGCCGCCCATTTTTGCTTCCGCCCATAAACGATCCACCAGTTTGCTGGTATTTTCCGGCAAATTGACAAAAACCTGTGTGCGTGCCAGGGTTTTGTCATCCGGGTAATAAAGGGGACTCGTTACCATTTCTTCGTCTATATAAGCTTTAGCAGCGCTCTCAGGTGTGGAGTACCCCACATAGTTCATATTGGCGCCGGCGATTTCCGGGTCACACAGGAAATTAATATATTCCTCCGCCTCCGCCCTGTGGCTGGAGGTGCTGGGAATGCACATGGCATCCACAAAGTAATTGGTTCCTTCCTCAGGCACCACGAACCGGATGCTGTCGTTATTGTCCACCAGGATTGCGGCATCTCCGGAATAGTAAGGGGCAATCCAGGCTTCGCTGCTTTCCATTTTGTCAAAAATCCTGTCCATGACATAAGCCTGCACCAGGGGCTTTTGCTGTTTCAGGAGAGCGGCGGCTTCTGCCCAGTCGCTTTCCTCAGTGGTATTCAGCGACTGTCCCAACAGAAACTGGGCAATGGCAAAGGAATCCCTGGGATTATCGAACATCAGAATCTTTCCGGCATAGCGATCGTCCCACAGGGCAGTCCAGCTGGTGATTTCTTCCTCGATATAATCCGTATTGTAAAACAACCCCACCACGCCCCAGGTATAGGGCACCGAGTAACGGCTGCCGGGATCATAGTCCGGGTCGCGAAAACGTTCATCAATATACTGAAAATTGGGAATATTGGAAAAATCCAGCTCGGCCAGCATATTTTCATCGATCAGCTTGGAAACCATATAGTCCGAGGGAATGATCACGTCATAATCCGCGCCGCCTCCGGCCAGCTTGGAGTACAGCGCCTCGTTGCTGTCAAAGGTGGTGTAGTTGACCTGAATTCCGGTGCGCCGTGTGAATTCTTCATTTATATCCAGGGAATCGTCGGTACCGTTGGCGATGTATTCCCCCCAGTTGTAGACATTGATGGTGACACCCCGGCTGGGAGCGGCGGTTTCTTCTGCAAAGGCGGTCCGGGCCGGAGCCAGGGACAGGCAAAAAGCGGCACACAGACCTGCAGCCATGTACAGGCTGGGGTGAGTGAACGCTTGTTTTTTTGTATATGGAATATGGTATTTTCTCATATGTATATCCTCTATTTTCCTGCCGAAATCATGCAGGCGGTGCCGTTGGGGCACCGCTGCAGTAAGTCCTGTGTAATCAGTGCACACAAGTCCTAATGCAGCGGTGTACTGGCTTTCGGGCGGCTGTCTCTGTCTTTGAAGCTGCGGACATTGATAATGATCAGCAGCACCATGATCACCGTGAACAGCACTGTAGACAAAGCGTTAATCTCAGGGCTGATCCGCTTCCGGGTCATGGAGTAGATGTAGATGGGCAGCGTCTGTGTGGTGCCGCTGGTGAAATAGCTTATCACAAAATCGTCAATGGACAGTGTAAAAGCCATGATCATCCCGGTGACGATTCCGGGCATGATTTCCGGCAGAACTACCTTGAAAAAAGCCTTCAGGGGCGGACAGCCCAGGTCCTGAGCCGCTTCATAGAGATTCTGATCCATCTGGCGCAGCTTGGGCAGCACCGATAAAATCACGTAGGGCAGGCAGAAGGTAATGTGGGCCGCAATCAGTGATGCCATTCCCAGACTCTTTCCTCCGAACAGACGGACCGCGAATACGAACAGCAGCATCAGCGATACTCCCGTGACAATCTCGGGATTGACCATGGGAAAGTTGGTGATATTCATCATAATGCGCCTGGGCAGCCGCTTCATGGAATTGATGCCGATTGCCGCCATGGTGCCCAGCACTGTGGATGCCGCCGCCGATACCACCGCAATGAACAGAGTATTGCGCAGCGCCTCCAGGATCAGCCTGTCCTCGAAAAGCTTCCGGTACCAGCGAAAGGAAAATCCTCCCCATACCGTGCGGCTGGCCGTCTCCGAATCATTGAAGGAGAACACGATCAGCACAAAGATGGGGGCATACAAAAACAGGAAAATCAGAAAGGTGTAAATACGTGCGCTTATCTTTTTCATATCAGTATACCTCCGCCGGCTTCCTCGCCGTCGTCAAATTGGTTCATGATGCCCATGCAGATCAGGATGATTACCATCAGCACCAGGGATACGGCAGAACCCAGATTGGGATTGTAGGCGCTGCCCAGGAACTGCATGTCAATCAGGTCGCCGA
>CANDMH010000117.1 GCA_947385785.1 uncultured Lachnospiraceae bacterium | reverse complement strand
GGTTCCCGGGCTATGGGGCTGTTTATCAGCATCGCCATATTGAAGACGAACCGCCCTTTCCTGTATATTCCCATTGCGCTGGTGCTGATTCTGGACGGCGGGCTGGGGCTGTTCAAGATATCACTGCTGCGCTTCTTAAAGATTCATGTGCTGACGAAGGTAAGGACGCCGCTTCATGACCATGTGCGCAAGATCTGGGGATGGTCCAATACGCAGACGGTATTCCGTTTCGCGATTATTCAGATTCTGTTGGCTGTGGCTGTGATTTATGGGATTGGAATGTAGAGGGCGGTTTTTATAAGATATGCCGCAGACATGGCGGCGGATTGGAGTGCATTATGTATGATCAACTGACACCTACCGATATCAAGAAGATGGAGGAGGAAATCGAGCACCGGAAGCTGGTGGTGCGTCCCAGGGCGCTGGAGGATGTGAAGGAGGCGAGGGCCCAGGGGGATTTGAGCGAGAATTTTGAGTACTATGCGGCGAAGAAGTTCAAGAACCAGAACGAGAGCCGCATCCGCTATCTGGAGCGGATGATCAAAACCGCAAGGATAATTTCCGAGGATTCCGCTGAGGACGAGGTGGGGATGAACAATACGGTAACGGTGGAATTCATCGACGACGGCAGTGTGGAGACCTACAAAATTGTCACCACGGTGCGGGGGAATTCCCTGGAAAATCTCATCAGCAACGAAAGCCCGCTGGGCAGGGCGCTTCTGGGGAAAAAGGAAGGAGACATCGCCCATGTACAGGTGAATCCTTCCGTCGGATACGATGTGAGGATTACAAAGATTGAGAACACGATAGATGACGGCGACAAAATCAGGAGCTTTTAAATGAAAAATTATCTGTTATTTGATCTGGACGGAACCTTAACGGACCCTAAGGTGGGGATATGCACCTGTGTGCAGTATGCGCTGGCTTCTTTCGGAATAGAGGAGCCGGATCTGGACAGGCTGGAGCCTTTTATCGGACCGCCCTTAAAGGACAGCTTTATGAAATTGTATCAGATGGACGAGACGCAGGCGGTAGCGGCCATAGAGAAATACAGGGAGCGTTTCAGCGATAAGGGAATCTTTGAGAACAGGCTTTACGCCGGAGTTCCGGAGATGCTGCGGGCCCTGAATTCCAAAGGCATGTTCATGGCGGTTGCCTCCAGCAAGCCTACGGTATATGTAAAGCGGATTCTGGAGCATTTCCAGATTGCAAAATATTTTAAGGCAGTGGTGGGAAGCGAGCTGGACGGTACCAGGACAGGCAAGGATGAGGTGGTCACGGAGGCGCTGCGGCAGCTGTTCGGCGACAGGCCGGTGGAAAAAGATAAGGTGTATATGATTGGGGACCGCTGCTTTGACGTGGAGGGGGCCCATGCCCTGGGAGTAGAGGCAGTGGGAGTGACTTACGGGTACGGAGGTATGGAAGAGCTGAAGGAGGCGAAGGCTGACTATATCGTCCGATCCGTGGAGGAGCTGCAGAAATTCCTGCTGCGGGGCACGGAGGAAGACAGGAAGATGACCACCGGCCAGCGAATCTGGCAGATTGCGCTTCCTTTTCTGCTGTTTTTCATGGTGAGAAACATTGTGCTCAATTTTGCTACGTTAATTCTGGTTACGCTGGGAAACGGGAATCCGGGTGCGTGGGAAGCGTTTCTGTTTATCCGGAATGAGGCCGGGGAGCTGATTGGACTGACGGGAAATGCGGCTAATATTGTGTCGGCGCTGGGATTCTTTGGCGGAGCTGCGTCTGTTTTCCGGATTGCGAAAAAGACCATTGGGAGAACTGCTGAAGATATGAAGCTGCTGCATATCAAGGAGGAGCCGCCGAAGAATTATGTGCTTCTGGCGCTGTCCATGCTGGGGCTGATCTTTGGTGTCAATTTCCTTATGATTCAGCTGGGGGTCATTGAAGCCTCGGAATCCTATCAGGCGGTGGCGGAGAGCCAGCATGCCGCATGGCTGCCGGTGGGGATTCTCTGTTACGGCGTCGTAACGGCGGTATCCGAGGAGCTGTTGTTTCGCGGGATTTTCTATAACTGTTTCCGGCGGTATATGAAATTGCCGGCGGCAATGGTGATGTCGGCGGCGCTGTTTGCCCTTTATCACGGCAATTCGGTGCAGGGATTTTATGCCTTTATCATGGGATGCTTTATGGTGTATGCCTACGAGTATTTCGGGGATTTCCGGATGCCTGTCCTGATTCATATGATTTCCAATATGCTGGCATATGCCCTGGGGTATGTGAGCATTCCCCAGGCGGCATACTGGCCGATAGCCATTGTGGGGCTGGTGTGCGGGATTGGCGGTATCTGGCTTTTGAATCGGCAGAAAAAGGTGTTCTGACGGTATATACGTGTGAGCGCATATATGCCAGGCGCCTGCCCGGCAGCAGGGGGCACTCGGACGTTTACATTTATGTTGAATCTGTTACGGGTTCATTCCCCGCAGCTTGCAGCGGGGAAGTTTATTGTTTTCGGCTGTGAGTATAGATAGGAATTGGGATTGTTGGATGATGAACTGGCAGTGCGGTGGATGAAATGAAATTTTCGATTATAACGGTGTGTCTGAACCCGGGAGAAAAATTGAAAGCGACGCTGGACAGTGTGCTGGGGCAGAGCTACAGGGACGCGGAAGTGATTCTGAAGGACGGGGGAAGTGAAGATGGTTCTGTAATAAAATGGCGGAAGGAAAATGAAGCGAATCCGGAGGCAGAAAGGGTCAGGATATTTACGGAAAAGGATACCGGGATTTACGATGCCATGAATCAGGCAGTAACCCATGCGGAGGGAGAATTTCTGCTGTTTCTGAACTGCGGGGATGTCTTTCCGGACGGGGAAGTGCTGGAGCGGACGCGGAAGGTGCTTGAGGAGGAGCGGGCGGCAGGGACGGACATGGAACGGCTGGTGCTGTACGGGGATACCTGCAAGAACCATGTGACCATCGCCTCCGCACCGGAGATTACCGGATTTACCTGTTACCGGAATATTCCCTGCCATCAGTCCTGCTTTTACAGCGCTGCGCTGTGCCGTGAAAAACCATACGATTTACAGTACAAAATAAGGGCGGATTACGATCATTTTCTGTGGTGCTTTTATAAGGCGAAGGCGAGAATGCGGCATATGGATTTTCCGGTTGCATTCTATGAAGGGGGCGGCTATTCGGAGAGCCGGGAGAACAGGCGGCGGGATAAGCAGGAGCACAGGCAGATTACGGCGGCTTATATGGGGAGAATGGAGCTGCTTCAGTACCGGGCGGTCATGGCTGTAACCATGGCGCCGCTGCGCAGAGCGCTGGCAGAGAGCAGTGCGTTTTCAGGTGTGTATCATTGGCTGAAGGAGAAAGTGTATCGGCGTAAGGGAGGGCAGCGCAGAGGTTTATAATGGAATTGCGTGTGGCGGTGTACAAAGCATAAATTACCAGATAATTTTGAAGAAATGGTGAAAAAGTAAAACAATCTGACAATTTAATAAAAAGTCTTTATTTACAAATCGCAAAAAGTGTAGTATAGTATGACAAGTGATGACGCAATGGAGCGCATAGAGGGCTTCCATTGTGTCATTTTTTATGCACACGGGCACCCAGAGGAAATATGTCAGCAGAGGCTGACGGGTGCCCGGCGCGCGAGTAGGGGAAAGGCTTTTCCCCTACTCGATTGTGCGCATGAAACAGCCGGCGGCACAGACACTTCCTTATGCAGGCATGGGAGGAAGAGCATCGTATGGGTGTGACTGTCTGCAGAGCAGAGAAGGCTCCGCAGGAGGCATGAGCCGGGATGGGAAGGCTCCGCAGGAGGCATGAGCCGGGATGGGAAGGCCTTGCAGAAGACATGAGCCGGGATGGGAAGGCTTTGCAGGAGGCATGCAGTCAGGACGGGAAGGCTTCGCAGGGGGCATGCAGCCAGGATGGGAACATTTCGTGGGAGGTGCGCAGATGGATGGGAACGCTTCGCAGGAGGCGTACAGGCTGATGGGAACGCTTCGCGGGAGACATGCAGTCTGGTGGAGGACAGTGTGCGGGAGACATATTACCTGAATGCAGAGTATTGCGGAGGAAGCGGTCCCCTGTCTCACAAGTTTGAAAGGGAGGAGTAATCATATGTTTGATGTAAAGAGAGAAGTTCCGGCAGCGCCCCTTTACCGGGAGGAATTCGAGCACGACAACTGCGGTATCGGTGCCTGCGTGAATATCAAGGGGCAAAAGAGCCGCGCCACAGTGGTAAACGCCCTGAAAATCGTAGAAAATCTGGAACACAGGGCCGGAAAGGATGCCGAGGGCAAGACCGGGGACGGCGTGGGTATTCTGACCCAGATTCCCCATTCGTTTTTTGTGAGAGTCACGAAGCCCCTGGGAATCAGCCTGGGCGGAGAGCGGGAATACGGCGTGGCCTTCGTCTTCTTTCCCCAGGAGGAGCTTCGCCGGAACCAGGCGAAGAAGATGTTTGAGATCATTGTGCAGAAGGAAGGACTGGAATTCCTGGGCTGGAGGGAGGTGCCCACTTTCCCCAACGTATTGGGGCATAAGGCCGTGGAATGTATGCCCCACATCATGCAGGGCTTCGTGAAGAAACCTGCAAACGTGAAAAAGGGCCTGGAGTTTGACCGCAGGCTGTACATAGCAAGGCGTCTGTTCGAGCAGTCTTCCGAAGACACTTACGTAGTATCTTTTTCCAGCAGAACCATTGTGTACAAGGGGATGTTCCTGGTGAAACAGCTGCGTACTTTCTATGCCGATCTGCAGAGCGACGACTTTGAGTCCGCCATCGCCATGGTGCATTCCCGCTTTTCCACCAACACCAATCCCAGCTGGGAGCGCGCCCATCCCAACCGCCTGATGGTGCACAACGGCGAGATTAATACCATCAGGGGCAATGCGGACAAGATGCTGGCCAGGGAGGAGAATATGGAGTCCGAGTACCTGAAGGGTCAGATGCACAAGGTGCTGCCTGCCATCAGCAAGACCGGCTCCGACTCCGCCATGCTGGACAATACCCTGGAATTCCTGGTGATGAGCGGTATGGAACTGCCTCTGGCGGTGATGATTGCCATTCCCGAGCCCTGGGCCAACGATAAGGCCATGTCCCAGACAAAGCGGGATTTCTATCAATATTATGCAACCATGATGGAGCCCTGGGACGGGCCGGCTTCCATCCTGTTTTCCGACGGGGATATCATGGGGGCGGTGCTGGACCGCAACGGCCTGCGGCCTTCCCGGTATCTGATTACGGACGACGATACGCTTATCCTGTCTTCCGAGGTGGGGGTTCTGGACATTGACCCTTCTAAGATAAAGAAGAAAGAGCGCCTGCGCCCCGGTAAGATGCTGCTGGTGGATACCCTCCAGGGAAAGGTGATTTCCGATGAGGAGCTGAAGGAAAAATATGCTTCCAGACAGCCTTACGGGGAATGGCTGGACAATAATCTGGTATTTTTGAAGGATTTAACCATACCCAATCAGCGTGTACCTGAATATACCTGTGAGGAGCGGCAGAAGATGCAGAAAGCCTTCGGATATACCTATGACGAGTTAAAGACAAGCATCCTGCCCATGGCAAAGAACGGGGCGGAGGCTATCGCGGCCATGGGGGTGGATGTGCCTCTTCCGGTGCTGAGTAAATCCTGTCATCCGCTGTTTCATTATTTCAAACAGCTTTTTGCCCAGGTGACCAATCCGCCCATAGATGCCATCCGGGAGGAGATTGTGACTTCCACTACCGTGTACATCGGCACGGAGGGCAATATACTGCAGGAAAATCCCAGGAACTGCAATGTGCTGCGGGTGAACAATCCCATTTTGACCAATACGGATCTGCTGAAAATCAAGAATATGAAGAAGGAAGGCTTCCGGGTGGAAGTGGTTCCCATTACTTACTATAAAAATACGAGCCTGGAGCGTGCCATTGACAGACTGTTCGTGGAAGTGGACAGGGCCTACCGGGACGGTGTGAATATCCTGATTCTCTCGGACAGGGGGGTGGATGAAAATCATGTGCCCATTCCCTCCCTGCTGGCGGTTTCGGCCCTGAACCAGTACCTGGTGCGGACGAAGAAGCGGACCAGGGTGGCGCTGATTCTGGAGTCCGGCGAGCCCAGGGAAGTGCATCATTTTGCCACGCTGCTGGGATACGGCGCCTGTGCGGTGAATCCTTATCTGGCCCAGGAGAGCATTCGGGAGCTGATTGATAACCATATGCTGGATAAGGATTATTATGCGGCGGTGAATGACTACAACAATGCAGTCCTGCATGGTATCGTAAAGATAGCGTCCAAGATGGGAATCAGCACCATACAGTCCTACCAGGGGTCCCGGATTTTCGAGGCAATCGGCATCGACCCGGATGTCATCAGCAGGTATTTCAGCAACACGGTGTGCAGGGTGGGAGGCATCACGCTGAAGGATATGGAAAAGCAGGTGGATGCGCTGCATTCCCAGGCATTTGACCCCCTGGGGCTGGGGAGCGATTTGACACTTGACAGCCCGGGGCACCACAAGATGAGAAGCGGCGGGGATGAGCATCTGTACAATCCGGTTACCATCCATATGCTGCAGGAGGCTACCAGGCGGGGGGATTACGGGATGTTCAAGCAGTATACCGCGCTGTTAAATATGGAGGAGATGGCTTCTGTGGAGGAAACGTTCTCCGGAAAAGAACAGTCCGTTGGAAAAGAACAGCTCTCCAGGAAAGAAATGTCCTGTGGGAAAGAACAGCTCTCCGGAAAAGAACAGCTCTCCAGGAAAGAAATGTCCTGTGGGAAAGAACAGTCCTCCAGGAAAGAAATATGCTCTGAAAAAGAGCAGTCATCCGGAAAAGAACAGTCTGCCTGGAAAGAAAAACGCCTCATCGGGAATTCCGTCAAAAACCTCCGCGGCCTGCTGGATTTCAGGTTCCCGGAGAAAGGGATTCCCCTGGAGGAAGTGGAGCCGGTGGAGGCAATCGTCACCAGGTTTAAGACCGGCGCCATGTCCTACGGTTCGATTTCCAGGGAAGCCCATGAGACACTGGCCATTGCCATGAACCGGCTTCACGGAAAGAGCAATTCCGGCGAGGGCGGGGAAGAACCGGAACGTCTGAGCGTAGGGCCGGACGGGGTGGACAGGTGCTCCGCCATCAAGCAGGTGGCAAGCGGGCGCTTCGGCGTCACCAGCCGTTATCTGGTGAGTGCGAAAGAGATTCAGATCAAGATGGCCCAGGGGGCGAAACCCGGCGAGGGCGGGCATCTTCCGGGAGGGAAGGTATATCCCTGGATTGCAAAAACAAGGCACTCCACTCCAGGTGTATCTTTGATTTCGCCCCCGCCCCATCATGATATTTATTCTATAGAGGATCTGGCGCAGCTGATCTATGATTTGAAAAACGCGAATAAGGATGCACGGATTTCCGTAAAACTTGTGTCGGAAGCCGGTGTGGGAACCGTGGCCGCCGGTGTGGCGAAAGCGGGAGCCCAGGTTATTCTGGTGTCAGGCTATGACGGCGGAACCGGCGCGGCGCCCCGAAGCTCCATTCACAATGCGGGACTGCCCTGGGAGCTGGGGCTGGCGGAGACGCATCAGACTTTGATCATGAACGGACTGCGTGGGAAAGTCCGTATAGAAACGGACGGAAAACTGATGACCGGACGGGATGTGGCTATCGCCGCCATCCTGGGAGCGGAGGAATTCGGGTTTGCAACGGCTCCACTGGTGACGCTGGGATGTGTCATGATGCGTGTCTGCAACCTGGATACCTGTCCTGTTGGCGTGGCGACCCAGAATCCGGAGCTGCGGAAGAATTTCAGGGGAAAACCGGAGTATGTGGAGAATTTCATGAAATTTATTGCCCAGGAGCTGCGGGAGTATATGGCGGCGCTGGGAGTCCGCAGTGTGGATGAGCTGGTGGGCCGCTCGGATCTTTTAAAGGTGCGGGAGGGCTTAAACGGCAGGCTGGCCCAGGTGGATCTGGCGCAGATTCTGGCGAATCCCTATGAGGGGCAGGGGCAGAAGGTTACCTTTGACCCTAAACAGGTTTATGATTTTGAACTGGAGAAGACTCTGGATGAAAAGGTTCTGCTGAAGTCACTGGGGAAAGCGATTCAGGCCGGGCGCGGTAAGCGGATGGAGGTGAATGTATCCAATACGGACAGGGCTTTCGGCACCATCCTGGGAAGCGAGATTACGAAGAATCTGGGGGACGATGTGAAGGAGGATACTTACCAGATTCTCTGCAGAGGCGCGGGAGGGCAGTCCTTCGGGGCGTTTATTCCGAAGGGGCTGACGCTGGAGCTGGTGGGAGACAGTAATGATTACTTCGGCAAGGGACTGTCCGGCGGTAAGCTGATTGTGTATCCGCCCAGAGGGAGTAAGTTTGAGGCCTCCGAGAATATTATCATCGGAAATGTGGCATTGTATGGCGCTACCAGCGGGAAGGCGTTTATCAACGGCGTGGCCGGGGAGCGCTTCTGCGTGCGGAATTCCGGCGCCGTGGCGGTGGTGGAAGGCGTGGGCGACCATGGCTGCGAGTATATGACAGGAGGGCGCGTGGTGGTCCTGGGAAGCACGGGGAAGAATTTTGCGGCAGGTATGAGCGGCGGGATTGCCTATGTGCTGGATGAGGGGAATGATCTGTATAAGAGGCTGAATAAGGAGATGGTGTCTTCCAGTGAGATCAGCTCGAAGTATGATGTGCTGGAGCTGAAGGGGCTGATTCAGGAGCATGTGATGCTGACGAATTCAGCTAAGGGGAAGAGGATACTGGAGCGGTTTGAGGAGTTTCTGCCGAGGTTTAAGAAGATTATTCCTTATGATTATGCAAGGGTGCTGAGGACGATTGTGCAGATGGAGGAGAAGGGGCTGAGCGCGGAGCAGGCGCAGATTGAGGCGTTTTATGCGAATACGAGGAAGTGAAGTATGATAATGCGAAGTTAGGCGGGGAAGCGAAGGGATGGGGGGAAAGCGAAGGGATGGACGGAAGCGAAGGGACGGCGGATGGGCGGGGGGACTTTGCTCGGCCCGGGCAACGCCTCCGGTGAGCTAATCGTCAACTTCGACTAAGGTGCGAAAGTACCGCACCTAAGTCTGCGTAGACGCTGGATCTCACCTTCGGCTAAGGGCGCCCTCTTGTGCGGTCGCAAAGTCCCCCCGCCCATCCGCCTGGTTTTTCGCAGGTTTTAGTGTTTATACTCATGATCTGAAACATTTGCCAGATGAAAGGTATAACGAGTGAGCGCTGCTGCAAGGCAGGGCAAAAGCGGAAAATGATTGCGCTCACGAGTATATCTATAGTTCCTCAAATGGATTCTGCTTAGGAATTGTCTGGAAATAAATTTGCACTTTCAGACACGAAACACCAGTATATATGCGCCTTCCCGTGCGGAATCCTGCAAATTTATTTCGTGACAGTTCCTTACATGGTCGTGGTATGTTGTAAGTCTGCATCAACACTGAATTACGGATTGGGTGGTAAGATTATCCTTTGGAGTAAGGAAATTGTCTGTAGTGGTTCATTGCGAAATTTAGTTGTGAATGGATTGAATTCTATTGTATGAAATTAGGGGGATGTTGATATGGAGTGTGTATACATTTGTATAATACCGTGTTTTAGATTTTCTGGGATGTATCCCTGAGTCCAGGCGATGGGGATGGAAAGGATTATCAAAGTAGTTGTTGGCTTGTATAGATGGGAGGGGCGGGAAGGGGATTCCTTCTGGATTATCTTTCATCTATATCAAAATAGAATAGGTTTATAGCCTGTTTTGAATGGGTGTAAACTGATTGTGCGAGGAGTGGGAAAATGGGAAAACCGACTGGGTTTATGGAGTTTGAGAGAGAAGTGAGCAGGGCGGAGGAGCCGGGGGAGAGGATTCGGCATTTCAGGGAGTTTCATGAGCATTTGTCGAGGGAGGAGCAGCAGAGGCAGGGGGCGCGGTGTATGGAGTGCGGGGTGCCTTTCTGTCAGTCGGGGATGATGATCTGCGGGATGGCCAGTGGGTGTCCGTTGCATAATCTGATTCCGGAGTGGAATGATCTGGTGTATACGGGGAATTGGGAGCAGGCTTATGGCAGGCTGAAGAAGACGAATAATTTTCCGGAGTTTACGGCCAGGGTGTGTCCGGCGTTGTGTGAGGCGGCCTGTACCTGCGGGTTGAATGGGCAGCCGGTGGCGACGAAGGAGAATGAGTATGCCATTATTGAGAATGCTTATGAGCAGGGGTATGCGGCGCCCAGGCCGCCCAGGGTGCGTACCGGGAAGCGGGTGGCTGTGGTGGGGAGCGGGCCTTCCGGTCTGGCGGCGGCGGATCAGTTGAACGGCAGGGGGCATTCGGTGACGGTGTTTGAGCGTTCGGATCGGATTGGCGGGCTATTGATGTACGGAATTCCGAATATGAAGCTGGAGAAGCGGATTGTGGAGCGGAAGCGGAAGGTGATGGAGGCGGAAGGGGTTACCTTTGTCACGGGTGTGGATGTGGGAAGGGGGATGAAGGCGGAGCAGCTGCTGCGGGATTTTGATCGGGTGATTCTGGCCTGCGGCGCTTCTCATCCCCGGGATATTAAAGCGCCCGGAAGGGATGCGAAGGGGATTTATTTCGCGGTGGATTTCCTGAAGGCGAATACGAAGAGTCTGCTGGATTCCGATTTTGAGGATCGGAAGTATGTGGATACGAAAGACAAGAATGTAGTCATTATCGGCGGCGGGGATACGGGGAATGATTGTGTGGGTACGTCTGTCAGGCATGGGGCGAAGAGTGTGATTCAGATCGAGATGATGCCCAAGGCGCCGGATCAGCGTACAGAGAGCAATCCCTGGCCGGAGTGGCCGAAGGTGTGCAAGACGGATTATGGTCAGGAGGAGGCGATTGCCTTGTATGGGCATGATCCCAGGATTTATGAGTCTACGGTGAAGGAATTCCTGAAGGATCAGGACGGGAATCTGACGGCGGTGAAGGTGGTGAAGCTGTCATGGGAGAAGGATGCGGTGTCCGGAAGGATGAATATGAAGGAAATTCCGGGCAGTGAGCAGATTCTGGCCGCCGATATCGTGTTGATTGCCGCCGGGTTTCTGGGAGCAGAGCTTTACGTGGCAGAGGCCTTTGGCGTGGAGCTTGACGGGCGGACCAATGTAAAGACGGATGCCGGGAAGTATCAGACCGTTAAGGAGAATGTGTTTGTGGCCGGGGATATGCACAGGGGGCAGTCCCTGGTGGTGTGGGCCATCCGGGAAGGAAGGGAAGCGGCACGGGCCGTGGATGAGAGCCTGATGGGGTATTCCGGGCTGGCGGTGCAGTGAGGAGGGATGCCTTATTTTCCTGGGAATTGTCTGGAAATAACTG
>CANDMH010000116.1 GCA_947385785.1 uncultured Lachnospiraceae bacterium | reverse complement strand
TGTTGACATAACCGTGGCAGTAAACGCCGTTATCGGCTCCATGCTGCAGAAAGGATACCTGAGCGACTTACAGAATGCCATCCTGGTCACCGTGGAAAACGAAGATGCCGGGAAATCCGCCGCGCTCCAGGAACGCATTTCTTCTATTATAGGAACCGCTCTGCAGGACGGCAGCCTGGACGGCAGCGTGCTCAGCCAGACATTGAACGAAACCGCCGGCCTGGAACAGCTGGCACAGGATTACGGCATTTCTCCCGGCAAGGCGGCGCTTATTCAGGAAGTGATGTCCCTGGACCCCACTCTCACCCTGGAAAACCTGGTACCGCTGTCCATAACGGAGATTGCGCTTATCTCCCAGTCCAAAAACCTTTCTCCCGGGTCACTGGTCCAAAACGGCGCCGCCAGCGACAAGGCCTATATCAGCCGGGAGTCCGCCCTGGAAATTGCATACGGGCATGCCGGTGTCAATGCCGGGGACGCCTCCCTGGTTAAGACGGAATTTGACAGCGAAGACGGCATTATGGTATATGAAATAGAATTCCTTGCCGGAGCGACAGAATACGAGTACGACATTAACGCCCGCACGGGCCAGGTGGTGAAATACGGCTCCCAATCCGCTTCCGGCGGTTTCGGACAGACCGCCACCGGCCAGGAGCAGCCCGGCAGCCAGTATATCGGCGAAGACGCGGCTAAAGAAAAAGCCCTGGCAAGTGCAGGCATTGCCGCGGACAGCGTGAGCTATATCAATGCCTGGCTTGAATATGACGATGGCCGGCCGGAATGCTACGAAGTGGAATTTGCTGTAGGGGGCGTGGAATACAAATACGAAATCGACCTGTACTCCGGCGCCGTGCTGGCACAGGAAATGGAGCGTCATGACAGCCATGAAAACCATGGAAACCACGGAAACACTACAGGAAGCCAGGGAACTCCCGCTTCCTCCGCAGACATCGGAGCAGAAGCCGCCAGTACTGCCGCCCTCTCCCACGCAGGGTTCAATGCCTCCCAGGTCACGAAGCTGAAAATCGATTATGACTATGATGACGGGATTGCCGTGTACGAGGTGGAATTTGAAATAAACAACCACGAGTACGAATATAAAATCGATGCCGCAACCGGAGAAATCCTGGAATACGAAATTGACGACTGAATGCTTCACCATTTCAATGGCCTTTCAGGCTTACGAAACAGTTGACAAACCTGAAAGTTCCCTCGTATAATAGCAGTAATCAGTATATACTAAATATCATACACAAGCGGGGGTAAGATAACATGAAAAGCATTCGCACCAAAATCACTTTATGCCTTATAGTCACCGTAGTAACGGCATTGGTTGCGGCAGGTATCTCCGGCATTGTGCCGAATTACCGCAGCATCCTTTCCACTGTAAACCACATGATGAGCGAAACCGCAGTCCTTGCCGCGGAACGGGTGGAACAGGAGCTGACCGCATACAGGAATGTAGCCATGGACGCAGGCTGCATCCCTCAATTGTCCGATCCGGAAGTTTTGGCGGAAGAGAAAAAGTCCATCATCGATGAGCGCTGCTCCATGCACAATTTTCAG
The DNA here is from genome assembly GCA_947385785.1 of uncultured Lachnospiraceae bacterium. GTDB lineage: Bacteria > Bacillota > Clostridia > Lachnospirales > Lachnospiraceae > Acetatifactor. The sequence goes on along the minus strand of CANDMH010000116.1, from coordinate 9,734 downwards.
CGCGGAAATATCATCGGCCTGGATGGCATCAGCATTTTCGACGGAAAGGATTATTCGGACCGAGAGTACGTACGCCAGGCCCTGCAGGGCAATGTTTTCGTATCGGAGCCGCTGATCAGCAAGATCACGGGAGAACTGTCCATCATGGTGGCCGCTCCCCTGTACGCCGACGGAATCCAGGGCTCTTCCATTGTAGGCGTCGTGTACTTCGTTCCGCCGGAGACTTTTTTGAATAACATTGTCTCCTCCATCCAGATCGGTGAAAACAGCAGAGCCTACATGATCAACAAGTCCGGCGACACCATCGCCGACATCACCCTGGATACCATCACCGTCCAGAATATCGAAAACGAAGCCAAAAGCGATTCCTCCCTGAAGGACCTGGCTGCTCTCCATGAAGCCATGCGCCGGGGAGAAAACGGTTTCGGAAGCTATGACAGCCCCACGGGAAAGATGTTCATGGCCTATGCGCCCGTAAACGGTACGGATAACTGGAGCATCGCGGTCACCGCCCCCCAGATGAACTATCTGGCCTCTACATATAACGGCATGGTGATCAATATTCTGGTGATGGCCGGAAGCATCCTGATCTCCATTGTCGTCGCGCTGCTTCTTGCAAACAGCATCAGCAAACCCATGAAAGCCTGCGCAAAGAGAATGCAGCAGCTGGTGGAAGGCGATCTGGACACTCCTGTGCCGACGATCCGCAGCAGAGACGAAACAGGCATGCTGGCACGTTCCACAGCCTCTCTGGTAGAGGGATTAAGCACCGTAATCAACGATATCAGCTATCTGCTGACCCAGCTTGCAGAGCAGAACCTGAATGTGCGTACCGAACGCGAAGAGGTGTATGTGGGAAGCTTCCGGAATATCCTGCTCTCCATGCGCAATATGAAACTGGAGCTGAGCCACATCATCCGTCAGGTAAACGGCTCCGCCAACCAGGTCTCCTCCGCCAGCAGCCAGCTCTCCTCCAGCGCCCAGGCCCTGAGCCAGGGAACCGTGGAACAGGCCAGCGCCGTAGAGGAACTGGCGGCGCAGATCAGCGAAATTTCCTCCCAGGCGAAAAATACGGCCGGAAATGCCCTGGAGGTCCGCGGTCAGACCCATCGGGCAGGAGAAGAAATCTCCCGGTGCAATCAGCAGATGCAGGAGCTGATGGATTCCATGGATAAGATACAGAACTGTTCCAACGAAATCGGAAAGATTTTAAAGACCATCGAGGATATCGCGTTCCAGACCAATATCCTGGCCCTGAATGCCGCCGTGGAAGCCGCCAGGGCAGGAAGCGCAGGAAAGGGATTCGCGGTTGTGGCGGAAGAAGTGCGCAGCCTGGCAGGAAAATCTGCCGAAGCCGCCAAGAACACTTCCGTTCTGATACAGCGCTCCTCGGAGGCGGTAGACGCGGGATCCGGCATTGCGAAAGAGACTGCCGATTCCCTGTCAGAGGTAGTACGCAGCATACAGACTGTGGTAAATGCCATCAACGGCATTGCGGCCACAGCCAACGAACAGTCGGATGCCGTATGGCAGGTTTCCGAGGGCATCAACCAGATATCCACGGTAGTGCAGACCAACAGCGCAACGGCCCAGGAAGGCGCGTCGGCAAGTGAACAGCTCTCTGCGGAAGCCGCGTCCCTGAAGCAGATGGTAGATCAGTTCCGGCTGGCTTCCGACTAAATTATACTCGTGAGCGCATGTAAATGCCGCTTTTCTGCCCTGCGTTGCAGACGCGCTCACCCGTTATACCTGTAGGTTGGTACAGATATTTCCGTTAACGAGTATATATTGCATGCCAATGCATTTTGCTGTAAATTACAGCGAAATGTCGCCAGAATTAATACTCATGAACGAAAATTATTGCCAATCGAAAGGTATAACCAGTGAGCGCTTCTAAAATGCTGTTTCTGGCGGTCTTGCGTATAAGCAATCATCTGCCGTTTTTGTCCTTCTTTTTTACTTTTGCAGGGCGGCGCTTGGGCTGAACGGAATTTCCCTTTTCGCCGCCCCGTCCTTACCCGAAATCCCATCCATCCAGTCCAATATCCCGTTATCCCTGAAAAAGGTAATCCTCGGCTCATATCCCCGATACCCTCTCCACAGAAACACATGCCCGTCCTGCACGTGCAGCGTCAGACTATAACTGTGCCCGTATTTTTCAGGAAACTTCACACTTATATTATCACACAAAAAATCACCTTCCGTTTTGTACCAAACCATACATTCCTCCAGTTCTTCAGAATCCGTTATCACCTCAAGGTTCCTGCACAATTCCAAAAGTTCCCGGCTTTCGTCGGTAACGCTTCCATTTTCCTGGATTATCAGCCCACATGGACTGCCCTTCTGCCATACGACAACGGATTGCGGCACTTCTTCCCACAATACAGACACAATCAGCCGACAGTGTACCTGGTACATTCCCACCGCCGCCAGTGAAATCAACAGCGCAGCCGCCGGCACCGCCAGCTTTGCCTTCCTGGGCTTGCGGCACAAAAACAGGATAACCTCAGCCGTCACGGCCAGCAAAATCGCCGCCACAATTACCCGCCCGTAACCTGAAGGCACGTTCAGGTCCGTAATCAAGGGATTTGCATGTTCCCCAAGCCACCTGTCTGTCCTGTCGCCATATACATCCCCTGCCACATAAGCAATCATCCCCGCAAAGAACCAGAAAATGGCCCAGTCCTTCCTGCCGCTTATCCGAAGCCTTTCTATTCGAAAATACGATACGAATTTTTCTTTCATTCCTCCACCTCCTGTCCCTGCTCCCCGGAATGCATCTTCTCCCTCATGTACTCCGTGGCTGCCTCCGTGAATTCGCCGGAAATATGGTACACCTTCCCCTGTTCTGTCACCACATACTGCAGTTCATAATTGATCATGTAGACACCGTACCTTATCCCGCCGTCATAGTAAATCGCCAGGGGCACTTCCCCGCTCCTGTCCCGTTCTGCATCGGCAAGCGCAAGCTCACTGTAAAAATACTCTCTCAGCACCCCGGCCTCTTCCTCCCCAACCAGACTGCCTCTTCCCTCTGCATCATGCAGATAAAACCTGCCCTCCCCGGCAAACCTTTCATTGTCCGCCTTTGCCTTCGCATCAATCCCACAGGCCGCTCCGACCACCAACAGCAGCAAAGCGCACCAGCATCCGGCAAACTTCATAAAACGCTGCAGGGTAAACACCCGTTTGTCCCCCGTAAAATAGGCCAGAGAACCATACACGGCGCCGCCCACCAGTGTGGTAGTCAAGGGCACCGCCATCAAATCCGCAATGACGCTGTGCAGAAAGTATCCCCCTGTGGTATTCCACCCCATCATCTCGGCTGAAATCCAGGTGTTCACAGGCACCAGCAGCCTGTAAACCGCCTCCGTCAGCTTATAGGGAATCGCCGTTATCAGCTTTGTCGGAAAAAAGGAATCCCTCACATAAGTATTGCTGTAATATCCCATAAACAGCCCCACAATCGTAAAAATTACAATCCGAAAGGTTCCCGCCTTAAATTTAAAAATCCTCTCCTTTAATTTCCTGTCGTCCCCCTGATAAGTCACCTGCGGAATCTCTATCCTGTCCCTTATCTCGTCCATTCCTTACTGCCTCCTTTCCCGCTGCTCTCCTGTTTCCTTCCCTTTATCCCGTCCATTCCTCATTGCCTCCTTTCCCGCCGCTCTCCTGTTTCCTTACGAATCCCGGAAATCCTGCTCTTTACCATCCTTTTTTCTCCCGCTCCATATATCCTCTGAAATTTTCTCCTGCCCCGATAATTCCAGCTTTTTACCATCCTCTTTCTCTCCCGCTTCCCAGATCTGCCAGTGTTTCTTCCCTGCCCGGTACAACCGACTCTTTACCATCCCCCTTCTCCCCCCGCTTCATAGATCCTCCGGAATTTCTTCCTGGCCCGGTACAGCCTGCTCTTCACCACCTCGGCTGTCAGATTCATAATCTTCGCTGCTTCCTCATAGGAAAGCTCCTCAAAATCCCGGAGCAGAAGCACTGTCCGCTCCTGCTCCCCGAGACACATCAGACACTCCCTCACCCGCTGCGCCTCCTCCTTCCGCAGCATTTCCTCCTCCGGCAGGTTGCGGTCTACATCCGCCTCCGGCTCCCACTCCTGCTCCTCCAAAAGGCAGGGCCGCTTCTTTTTTGCATAGCTTAAGAACACGTTCCGCGCAATGCGAAGCGCCCACGTGCGCACTTTTGCCTCTCCCCTGAATTTGTCCAAATGCAGAAACATCCTTAAGAATACCTCCTGGCTCAAATCCTCCGCCAGCGAAGCATCTCTGGTCATGTACACCAGGTAACCATACACGGCATCCCTGCTCTGTTCATATGCAGCCGCAAACTTCATCTCAAAGTGTATCCTTTCCTCCTGCCGGACATCAATTTCCTTCCCCGCTCATCTTCCCGGAATGAACCCCCCGCAGCAAGCTACGGGGTATCCAGCCCTGGCTTCTTCTTCCTGAACGCAGCAAGCTGCGGGGAATTGAACCCTCTTTTGGATTAAAGCGGCATAAAATCCGTCCCTTATCCTTCCGTACATAATAACAGACTCCTCATCTGAAAAAAAGTGACGTCAGGAGCCGGAAGATTTATAATTTTTCAGCCCGAATCTGTAAAACCAGCAGGACGGCACCATAAACAGCAGCGACAAAAGCGGCGAAATCATATACCAGATTCCCTCCTCCCTCTCCAGCAGATACAGCAGCGGGTAATACTGAACCAGAGCCAGGGGAATCCCGAAGGTGAGAACCTTCAGCACCGCATCCCCGTAGACGGAAAAGGGATATTTCCCGAAATCCCGCATGCCGTAAGTGAAAATATCCAGGAAATTCAGGTTCTGTATGGTAAAAAAGGATACCGCCGCCACCAGTAAAAACAGACAGAAGAACAGCACGCTGCCGCAGGCCACCATCATGACGAACACAAAAATCTTCTTTCCCGTCCACGTTACCCCGCTCACCGGCACCGCTATGGCCAGCACGATAGCCGCCTGCAGCAGAAGCCCCAGACGGGAGAAATCCATGTTGGGCATAATGATCTGCGGCAGAATGCTCCTGGGCCGCACCAGAATCCGGTCCAGGCTTCCCTCCCTTATTAAGTCCGGGAAAACCGCCAGCCCGCCTCCGAACATCTCCCCGATTGCGAAGGACATCATGATCACGGAAAAACACAGCAGCACCTGCCCGTAAGTAAAATCGTCCACTCCGTTAATCCGGTCAAATATAAACTGTATTCCGAAAAATGTGGTAAATGACGTCACAAACTGTCCCACCATTGTGAGCACGAAGGATGCCTTGTACTGCATCTGACTCTTCAGCTCCATCAAAAAATAATTCCAGTATAGTCTCATACCCATTCCTTTCTTTTTTACCTGCGCCCCGGAATCTGCCCGGTGTATCCACACAGGATATTTCAGCCCCGCAAGGCTTCAACCGGCAAAGCAGCCTGATTGATTGCCTGAGATTGTTCGTGCATTAGATGCACGAAAACGCCTCGCGGTACTGACGCGTGAACAGTAACATTTCACCCCCACAGGATATTGCAGGCAGTCTCTTCATCCGCCGAAAGCCACTACCTTCCCCGTCGCCCGCCTCATGGCAGATCTCCCCAGGGAAACCATGGCCCAGAGCCAGAACACCTGCAGCAGGATTCCCAGGAGCGCCTCTCTCCCGCTTATATTTCCGCAGAATATCTGCAGCGGCATATTCTGCATGGAGCCAAAGGGCAGCAGCTGAACCACCCTGCGCAGAGGATCCGGGAAAAAAGGAAGAGGCACCACGCCGCCGGAGAAGAAAGACACCACCACCCTGGCCATAATCCGGATTCCCCTCTGGGAAATAAAGTAAAACAGGGACACATACATCAGCATGGCCATGGCAACCGTCACCCCGAAAGCCAGCAGGGCGGACACCAGGAACAATACCACCTGCCCAACCGAACCGGGCAGCGTCAGTCCGTAAGGCTTCGGCATCAGCGCCCCCAGGAGCAGTACCGGCAGGCAGTTCACCAAAGCAAAGGAAAGCCGGTTGGAGGCGGACTGGCTGAACCACCTTCCATACAGTCCCACCGGGCGGGCCAGATCATATACCACCTCCCCGGAACGGATAGCCGAATAAATCTCCCCGTCCCCGAACACCACCGAAAACAGCACAATAAAGGATTCATGTGCCCACACATAGCTCACCGTGCGGGAAAGCTCCATGGGCAGGGCATCCCCGCCCATCCTGTAGACAGCCAGATACCCCAGAACCTCCATCATGGCCCACAGAAAGCTTTTCAGAATGGCCCCCAGAACCACCGCCCGGTACTGCAGATTATGATTGAACCGGATTCGGAACATAGAAAAATACACTTTGCAATTTTCTCTCATAAACGATACTCCTTATACATTCCCGCCACCATCTCTTCCGTGGAAATATCCGAAACCGATACGTCCAGGAGCTCCGTTTCGGCGGCAAAATAAGCGATTGCCCTGGGCACCGGGATCTCCGACGGCTCAAAGCTTACCGTCATCCACCCCTTTCCGGACTCCACCAGCTGCATTCCGTCCTCTATGTCAGGCGGCGCTCCCTGATACCGGATTTCCATAGTCTTGCGCTCCGAAACCTGCTTTTTCAGGTCGGCAAGCTTTCCGTCCAGCAATATCCGCCCCCTGCCAATCAGCAGTATCCGCTCCGTCAGCGCTTCGATATCCTGCATATCATGGGTGGTGAGCACAATGGTTGTCTTTTTCTCCGCATTCAGATTCCGGATAAATTTCCTGACGGCAATTTTGGACACGGCGTCCAGGCCTATGGTGGGCTCGTCCAGGAACAGCACCTTCGGGTTATGCAGCAGGGACGCCGCTATCTCGCACCGCATCCTCTGCCCCAGACTCAAAGTCCTCACCGGCGTCTGCAGAATTTCTCCCAGGTCCAGGAGTTCCGCCAGTTCACTGACGTTTTTCCGATAAGTATTTTCCTCCACCCGGTAAATATCCCGGATCAGGTCAAAGCTGTCAATCACCGGCACATCCCACCAGAGCTGACTTCTCTGGCCGAACACCACGCCGATATTCCGCACATGGGCAACCCGCTCTTTGTAGGGAATCCGCCCGTCAACTCTGCATTCTCCGCCGTCCGGCGTGAGGACTCCGCACATAATCTTGATGGTAGTGCTCTTTCCCGCCCCGTTGGGACCAATGTACCCTACCATCTCTCCGTCCCGGATAGTAAAGCTTACATCCTGCAGGGCATGGACAGTATTGTACTCCCTGGAGAAAAAGGACTTTACCGCATTCCCCATTCCCGCCTGCCGCTTCGCCACCCGGTAAGTTTTGCTTACCTGCTTAAATTCGATCATTTTCTGCTCCTTTCTGTTCTGCACTTTTCTTCCAGATTCCTCTGCCGCGCAAAATCCGGCGGGCCTGCGAATCTGTACCGCAACCGTTCAGTTATGTACCGAACCGTTACCCTGTACATAAATTTTAGCATTTCATAAAAAAAAGACTAGACTTATATTTCATTTTGTGTTAAGGTATATAATTAGTACGGCCCAAAAATATTATTCACCTTAGCATCTTATTTTATATGTTTTTTCGTATATAATTGCCCGGTATTCATTCTCATTCTCTGGCAGGCAGTTCAAGTCCCGGTTTTTAAGCGATGATCATCCTTTTTTCATCTGTTTTACTCATGAATGCATTTAATTGCCGCTTCCTGCACCAACATTGCAGAAGCGTTCACTCGTTATGTATTTAGACTGGTAATTATTTTCGTTCATACGTATAGATTCTCATTGGATTACGATCGTTCTCCTCATAGAGGGGAGATTCAATCATCAAAACACTTGACAATCGAATAAACTTTGTATCCTGAATGTGGTGTACTAATATTGAAATCATGAAAAAGATGATTACAGAGCATAGCGAGAAGCTACAGAAACCGGCATGGCATTGCAGGCCTTTCATCACATATCACATTGGGAGGTACAGGCGTATGGATAATGAAACAAAAATGATGCTTAATGCTATCTTAGAAGAAATGGGAGGAATGGAAGACAGAATGAATCAAAGGATGGATGAAAACTTTGCGGCAGTAGACAGACGATTTAACAAAATAGATTTTCAATTAGAAGCAATGCGGGACGGAGCAGCTTAAGCACTCCGCTTCCCTACAGATTACAATGCCGCCTCCAGGTTCCCCGGAAATACCGCCCCACAAAACAGCATACCCTGAAAACCCAGTCAACCACCATGGCCACCCACACGCCCACAGCCCCCATTCCCATATGGACGCCGAATACAAGGCTCAGGCCGATACGGAATGTGATCATGGAGAAAATCGCTGTCACCATGGTATATTTTACATCATTGCAGGCCCTGAGCATATTGGGCAGCACAAAAGATGCCGGCCAGAGCAGCATCGCCATACCGTCATGAATCATCACAAGGGTATATGCCAGTCCTGTGGCCTCCTCTCCCAGGCCGTAAAGTGCCAGAACAGGGTGCAGGAACAGCAATATCAGGCTGTTTATCACCGCGGTAGCAGCATAAGTAATCAGCAGAAGCTTTTTCGTATAATACCGCACCTGGGCCAGGTCGCCCGCGCCCACGCACTGTCCGATTACGGTAATCATGGCAAGGTTCATGCCCTGCCCCACGATACATCCCATGCTGTCCAGGCTGTTTGCCACGCCGTTGGCGGCAATCTGCGCCGTTCCGAAACCGGCAATAATACTCACCACAATCACACGGCCCAGCTGAAAAATGCCGTTCTCGATACCGCTTGGAATCCCTATATACAGAATTTTCTGAACCACCTGCCATTCAAAACGAAAACGCTCCCTGCTCAGATGAATCAGATTGTCCGGATTTCTCAGCAACAGATAAAGAAGAAAGCCGGCCGCTGCCCTGGAAACCAGCGACGGAATCGCTACCCCTGCCACCCCCATTTTCAGCCCGAATACACAGATGGCATTGCCGCCCACATTGATAAGATTCATGAGAACGGACACCTTCAGGGTAATCTGTGAATTCCCCATGGAGCGAAACAGCGCCGCACAGGCATTGTAAACGGCCAGAAAAGGAAAGGATATGGCGGAAATAATCAGATAGGTAATGGCATTGCGCATTACATCCGCCTCTATTTTCCCGAAAAACAGATTCAAAATCAGCCTGTGGCCCGCAATGACCAAAACGGAAATCGCAATCGTAATGACGGCATTGACCCAGAGAAGCTGTTTTGCCGAACGACAGGCCTCCTCTCGTCTGGATGCCCCGATAAACTGGCTGGTGACCACCGCCCCTCCGGTAGCCAGGGCTGCCAGCATGCTGATGATGAAGTTGTTGAACATATCCACCAGAGAGACCCCGGAAACCGCCGCCTCGCCCACGGAAGAAATCATCATGGTGTCCGCCATTCCCACCGTGATAGCCAGCGCCTGCTCCATAATCAATGGAATGATCAGCTTCTTTAAATCCTTATTGGAAAATATTCTGACATTAATGTCTTTTTTCTCCGCTTCCATCTGCACCTCCCGCCGACAGGCCTGTTCCGATTCTTTTTTCATTATAATCCTCCTTTTCACAAAATACAATCTCTCTTTGGATATATCCGCGCACGCGGTTTGGGATTTGGGAAGGCTTTTTTCGCTCGTTATACTTTTACGCTGGCAAATATTAGCGGCCGTGAGTATAAACTACAGCAGTTTACAGTTTTTGAACCTTTTCAATCCAAGACTGAATATGGCTTTGC
>CANDMH010000115.1 GCA_947385785.1 uncultured Lachnospiraceae bacterium | reverse complement strand
ACCGCCGGATTTCCGGTCCCTTCGGGGATGGAAGTCCGGCGTTTTTTATATTAGAGGGGGTACTGGAGGGGCGGTTGCGGAACTGGAAAACAGCATATGTCCCATCCGGTGCCCAGAGGATTTACGGACGCATCACTACGCGGCCGGAAATTCTCTGCCCATGCCTGGTACCGGAGGGGACATATGCGGAACTGGAATAGGAGGACAATATGGCAGAAGGGAAAATGGTAGAAGAGATCACTTCCATGGAAGTGGATTTCGCGCAATGGTACACAGATGTAGTAAAGAAAGCGGAACTTATCGATTACACATCCGTAAAGGGATGCATGGTAATCAAGCCTGCGGGTTACGCGATTTGGGAATTAATTCAGAAGCAGCTGGACGCAAGATTCAAGGAGACAGGGGTGGAGAACGTATATCTGCCCATGTTCATTCCGGAATCTCTGCTCCAGAAGGAGAAGGACCATGTGGAAGGCTTTGCGCCGGAGGTGGCATGGGTGACCCACGGCGGGATGCAGCCGCTGGCAGAGAGACTCTGCGTGCGCCCGACTTCAGAGACGCTCTTCTGCGATTTTTATAAGAATGATATCCAGTCGTACCGGGACCTGCCGAGGGTGTACAACCAATGGTGTTCCGTGGTACGCTGGGAGAAGGAGACCAGGCCTTTCCTGCGCTCCAGGGAATTTTTATGGCAGGAGGGACACACCGCTCACGCCACGGAGGAAGAGGCACAGGAGCGTACGATTCAGATGCTGAACCTGTATGCGGATTTCTGTGAGGAAGTGCTCGCCATACCGGTGATCCGGGGACAGAAGACCGACAGAGAGAAATTCGCGGGCGCGGTGGCCACCTATGCCATCGAAGCGCTGATGCATGACGGTAAAGCGCTGCAGGCGGGAACCTCTCACAATTTCGGCGACGGCTTCGCCCATGCCTTCGGCGTTCAGTTCACGGATAAAGACAATACTTTGAAATATGTGCACCAGACGTCCTGGGGCATGACCACCCGCCTTATCGGTGCCATTATTATGGTACACGGAGACAACGAAGGCCTGGTGCTTCCGCCCAGAGTGGCTCCGGTCCAGATCTGCATTGTGCCCATTCAGCAGAAAAAGGAAGGGGTACTGGACAAGGCTTACGAACTCCGTGACATACTGAGCAAAAATTTCCGGGTGAAGGTGGATGACACGGACAAGAGCCCCGGATGGAAATTTGCGGAAGCAGAGATGCGCGGATATCCCATTCGTGTGGAGATTGGCCCCAGGGACCTGGCGGCTGGGAAATGTGTCATCTGCCGCAGAGATACCAGGGAGAAGCTTGAAGTCAGCCTGGACGAACTGGAGGAGAAGGCGGGACAACTGTTGGAGATCATCCAGAAAGAAATGCTGGATCGCGCCAGGAAGCACAGGGATGCCCATACCTATACCGCAGTCGATATGGAAGAATTCGAGCAGATTTTTAATGAGAAATCCGGTTTTGTAAAGGCAATGTGGTGCGGCAGCGAGGAATGCGAAGCGCAGATTAAGGAGCGCTTAAGTGTGACGAGCCGCTGCATGCCTTTTGAACAGGAACACATTGCGGATACCTGTGTATGCTGTGGCAAACCGGCGAAGAAAATGGTATACTGGGGACGGGCATATTAAGAGCCTGCAATAAGCCACTGTTCGGCAGTGGCTTTAGGACTGCCAGCTGGACAGGTTGGTAAATTCTGGCGGTTTTGAGTATTACTATATGCCGGGCAAATTTGCGCAGTGTCGGAGGTTTTCCGAAAAATGCAGAAGAAGAAAAAACAGATAACCAGAGAAAGAGAGGCCGGAAAATGATTTATAACACATATCAAATTGCACAGGAGGGCTCACAGCCCTATGCAAAACTGACCATCTATATTCAGGATCATTCCGAGGAGATAGCCATAGCCGACAGGCCGCTGGTTCTGGTCTGCCCGGGCGGCGGATACGAGTGGACTTCCGAGAGGGAGGGCGAACCGCTGGCGATGCAGTTTCTGGCAATGGGGTATCATGCCGCCGTGCTGAAATATTCCTGTGCGCCGGCCATCTTTCCCACAGCTCTCGCGGAGCTGGCGTACTGCATCCGCCTGATCCGGCAGAATGCGGCGGCATGGCATGTGAATCCGAAACAGATTATCGTTTTGGGCTGTTCCGCGGGCGGTCATCTTGCGGCTTCTCTTGGGGTGTTCTGGGAAAAGGATTTCCTGGCGGAAGCTTTAGGGTATGAGGAAGCTGACCGCACAATCTTCCGTCCGGACGGTATGATTCTGTGCTATCCTGTGATTACATCCGGAGAATATGCCCACAGAGGCTCCTTCGACAAGCTGTTGGGCGGGCAGGAAGAGGCGCTTTCCGAGAAGCTGGGAATGCCGGCGCTGGAGCTTGTATCTCTGGAGAAGCAGGCAGGCGCAGGCACACCGCAGGTTTTCATCTGGCACACGTTTACGGACGGCGCCGTGCCGGTGGAGAATTCGCTTCTGTTTGTCAGCGCCCTGAGGAGGGCGGGTGTGCAGACGGAATTTCATATGTATCCCTGTGGCGGACATGGGCTGTCCCTTGCCAGCCGCCTGACTCTGGACAGGGCCGGCAGCGCCCTTCAGGAGGAATGCACTTCCTGGATATCCATGGCACATACATGGATCGAACATCAATATGTGAAAGGATCATAAAAATTGAATTATATCGTATTTGACTTGGAGTGGAATCAAAGCAGTACCGGTATGGAAGAGGAAACAGCATGCCTTCCTTTTGAAATCATTGAGATCGGCGCGGTGAAATTAGACGACAATGGTGTCAGAAACGGTACCTTCAGCCGGCTGATTAAACCGGCTGTTTACCATGAGATGAACCGGGCCACAGGCAGGCTTCTGCACTTGCAGATGGAGGAACTGGAGAATGGCAGTCCTTTCGCCCCGGCGGCGGAGAGTTTCCTGGAATGGTGCGGTGACGAGGCTTACCGCTTCTGCACCTGGGGCAGCGCGGACTTGACGGAACTTCAGCGAAATATGAAATTTTATGATATGGCGCCCCTGGCGGAAGGACCCATTGTCTATCTGGATGTGCAGAAACTGTTCAGCATTGCCTTCGAAGACGGAAAATCCAGAAGGGCACTGGAACATGCTGTTGATTTCCTGAATCTGGAGAAGGAGATTCCTTTTCACAGAGCTTCCGGAGACGCGCATTACACGGCAAAAGTATTGTCAAGGATTCTGGCGGAGACGCCGGAGGTCCTGAAAAATGTGTCCTACGATGTATACCATCCTCCTCTGAACAGAAAGACGGAGATAAAGATTCAATTCGATAACTATGAAAAATATATTTCCAGGGAATTCAGGGACAGGGCGGAAGCACTTGAAGACGGAGAAGTAGTCTCAAGCAAATGTTATCTCTGTCACAGAAATCTGCGGAAAAAAATCAGATGGTTTACGCCCAACGGACGGAATTACTACTGCCTGGCGCACTGCGAAAAGCATGGTTACCTGAAAGGGAAGATCAGAGTCCGGAAATCGGCGGATGATAAAGTATATATTGTCAAAACCACAAAACTGATTTCCCCCGAGGAGGCGGCAGAACTGAAAAGCCGCAGCGAGCATGCCGGGAGGCAGCTGCAGCATCGGCTTCACGGTAAACCCCCATGCAAAAGGCCTACATGACAGGCCTGGCCGTTTCACCCTGCATGAAAGTCCGGGGGTTTACTGTAAAAGTCCTATTTTTTATACATCCTGCGGTTTCTTCTTTTCCATTCCTTTCTGCCGTTTTTCTCTCTTCTGTGACGGCGGTTCCGGTCCGCAAACTGATAATTTCTAAGGATTGCCCGCACGATCATTACAATCAGCACCAGACCCGCCAGAACGCCTGTTCCGATGAGGATATAGGCCACATTGACAAAAATGACAGGTTTTTCCGGCGTCGGCTCAATGGAGGGCATGTCCTCCGGCGCCGTGTCGAAAAGGCTGTGTCCCTCCCGGTTGGCGGAAAAAATGACTCTGATAGAGCCGACGGGGACATCCTGACAGGTATAGGATATGACGGCAGCCTGATTTTCATCTCCTGTGTCGTAGGAAATGACTGATTCGGTGTCAGCCAGGGAGGCTGTCCGGGGCAGCATGAGAAAATCGTCCTGGTTCAGGGAAAGGAAGGGCTGTGAGCTGCCGAAGATATCATTTCCGCTGTAGAACAGGCCTGTATTGTCAATGCTGTATCTGTCATCTGCCTGGGCTACGTATACCTTTTCGAAATTGGAAAAGCCGTATTCGAAGAGTGCAATGGTATCCAGATACTGATAGGGCGCTTCGTCATGCATTACCACGCAGATCAGCTTCATTCCGTCCTTTTCCGCACAGGACACCAGACAGCTTCTGGCGATGTCGGTGTAGCCGGTCTTGCAGCCGACCAGATATTCGTATGCATATTCTCCGCCGGGGATGATTTTCATAATGTTATTTTCCAGCTTGCCGGAGGGAAGCTTCTCAGTGGCAGGAAAGTCAATCCGCCTGGACAGGGTGATTTTGCACAGCATCTCATTGGCAAAGAAGGCTCTCCCGATCATGGCCAGGTCGTAGGCGGTGGTATAATGATTTTCGTCCGGCAGGCCGTTTGGATTCACAAAATGAGAGTCCAGGCACCCCAGCTCCGCCGCCCTTTCATTCATGATTCCGGCGAAAACGGACCAGTCCGTTGTCCCCGTGATATGCTCCGCCACCGCATAGCAGACCTCATTGGCGGAACGGATCAGGATGGCGTTCAGACTCTGTTCCATGGTCAGCTCTTCCCCGGGATTCATGGCGATGTGACTGCTGTCCCGGGGAGTATCGAAGACGGCATCATGGGAAAAGGTCACTGTCTCATCCATCCCGCAGCGTTCCGACGCAATCAGTGCCGTGAGAATCTTGGTGGTGCTGGCGGGATACTGGCGCTGGTGGATATTTTTCGAATACAGCACGGTGCCTGTCTGGGCCTCTATCAAAATGGCGGACTCGGCCCCTGCCACAGGGCCGTCCGGCCAGTCGGGAATATCGTTGGACTGGATTTCCATGGCACGGTGGGCTTCCAGACGCAGCTCCGCTTCGGAGGAGGCTTTGACGGGGAGGGGCATGCCGGTTGCCAGAACGCCTGACAGCGCGGCGGCTGTCAGAAGGTATAAGCCCGGGAGCCTCTTCCGGGCCGATGAGCGCAGATATGTGAAAGCGGGCAGTAAGCGGAAAAATCTATATCGAATCTGTTTCAGCATGGGTTGGCCTTTCTGTAATTGGTTTGCGGCTGTCTCCTGGGCGGCCGTCTTTTTATTATACACTATTCCAGGGCGTAATTCACGATTATTTTGTGAAATTATTGTTTTCTGTGATCCGGTGTTAAGATTACGGTTCACTCGGTGCCGCGAATTCCTAACTTTTATGATTGACAAGCGTTGGAAATTAAAGTACAGTTAGTAGAGAAGCGTTACACAATTCCTGTGGAAGGGAAGTGTTTCCGTCAATTCAGGACAAGAGGAAGAAAAAGGAAGAGGAAGAGCAGTAAGAGAGATGAGACTACGCAATATTACAGGATCAAGGGAGGTGATTTCAAGCAGCCCTTATGTGATAAAGGAAGAGATGCAGCGTGAGTGTGCCGGCAGGTGGAAGGAAATCTTTGGAAATGAAGCGCCTGTCCGGATAGAGGCAGGTATGGGAAAGGGCAGATTTATATATACTATGGCCAGGCTGCATCCCGACATCAATTACGTGGGCATTGAAAAATATTCCAGCGTATTGCTGCGGGCCGTCCGCAGGATGGAGCGGGAGGAGCTTTCGAACCTGAAATTCCTGCGGATGGATGCGGAGGACATCGGGTCAGTGTTCGGACAGGGAGAGGCAGACAGGATTTATCTGAATTTTTCCGACCCATGGCCGAAGGACAGGCATGCGAAACGCAGGCTGCCTTCCAGGGAATTCCTGGCGCGTTTTGCCCGGATTCTGAAGCCGGGCGGCAGGCTGGAGTTTAAGACGGACAACCGCCCGCTCTTTGACTTCGCTTTGGAAGAGCTGAATGCCTCACCGGAGTGGGAACTGGAAGTATGTACGTACGACCTTCACAGCGATGAAGGACTGATGCAGGGCAATATCATGACGGAATATGAGGAAAAATTTTCCTCCATGGGGAATCCTATCTGCAAGTATATTATTGTACGGAAACAGGAGAAACTGTAAGGGAAAGTGCAGCTGAAGGTTTGCCGGTCCTGCGGAGACCATGTGGCGGAGAAAGGCTGTTTTATGGCTGCTGCAGAGGGCAGCTGAGACAGGTTGTTTCATGACGGCTGTGCAGAAGGCGACGCAGAAAAGGCATTGATTAAGTTGCCCGTGAAGCGGGCAGGAGGGTGAAAAATGGAATACAAATTTACAACAGACAATTTTGACGCAGAGGTATTAAAGTCAGATATCCCCGTGCTGGTGGATTTCTATGCGGACTGGTGCAATCCCTGCAGGATGATGGGGCCTGTGGTGGCTAAGATTGCTGCGGAATATGAGGGCAGGGTCAAAGTCGGAAAGTGCAATATCGACGAGAATATGGAACTGGCGAAGAACTGCCGGGTTTCCAGCATTCCGGCCTTCATTATCTTTAAAGACGGGAAGCCCGCGGCGAACTTCGTAGGAGCCATGCCCGCGGCTGAATTAAAGCAGAAGGTGGAGCAGGTGTTGGGATAACAGGGAATGTTCAAAAACAGGGAATATTCATGAAAAAAAGAATATTCATGAAAAAAGAATGAGCATGAAGGAATGTTCATGAAAAAGAATGCTCATGAAGGAAGGAAAGTTCATGAAAGAAGAAATGTCCATGAAAAAAGACTTGATTTTGTATGAAGGAAAGAGGACGTTGATCTGTGTGGTTGCGGCGTTTGTGTACGCAATGGGTGTCAACCTGTTTATTGTGCCGGCGGGGCTGTACTCGGGCGGCGTCATGGGTATTTCCCAGGTTATCCGTACCGTTCTGAGCAGATTTTTCGGGTTGGATTTCGGGGGCTTTGACGTAGCCGGTCTGATTTATTATATGATCAATGTTCCGCTGTTTATTCTTGCGTTTACCAGGCTGGGAAAGCCATTCTTCTTCAAGACGCTGGTCACCGTTACGGCGATGACCACGTTCCTGTCCGTCATTCCTGTCACAGTAATCGTGGAGGACAGAATGGCGGCCTGCGTAGTAGGCGGCATTATCTCCGGCAGCGGGATCGGTGTGATGCTCCGCATGGCTTCCTGCAGCGGCGGGATGGATGTGGTAGGGCTGATCCTGGCCAGATGGAAGAAAGATTTCAGTGTGGGAAAGGCCGGGCTTATGCTGAATCTGGCGCTGTACGGAATATGTTTCTTCCTGTTTGACGTGGAGATTGTAGTGTACTGTATTATCTATGCGGCAGTGTATTCCATGGCCATGGACAGAGTACATACCCAGAATATCAATGTGGAGGCCAACATCATCACCAAGGCCGACACGCCGGAGCTGGAGAAGGCGGTTTTTGATGAGCTGTACAGGGGCATGACGAAATGGACTACACAGGGCGCTTACACCCATCAGCAGTCCCATATGCTCTATGTCACGCTCTCCAAGTATGAGGTGAGCAGGCTGAAGGCGATTGTGCATAAATATGATCCCCATGCGTTCATTGTTATCAATGAAGGGGTCAGCGTGGACGGGAATTTCCTCAAAAAGCTGTAGGCTGCGGCCGGGCAGGGGGCGGCCGGATGACCGTCCGGAAGTACGAGATACTGCTCTGAGGAAGGTGATTTCTAATAAGGAATGCAGAAAGGAGAGCTTTCTATATGTGTAGATATATTATGTTTGCATAGCACTGGCTATTGCAATCACGGATAATTGTTATAGCCATTGCTGTTCCTGAAGAATAAAAATTTAGGGAGGCAGACATGGGCTATATGAGAGCAGAAGAGATTCTGCCCATTGAAATAATAGAACTGATACAGCAGTATGTTGACGGAGAGACTATTTATATCCCGCGAAAACCGTCAAACAGACAGGCCTGGGGGTCAGGCACGCAGACAAGGCAGGAGCTGTCAAGGCGCGACAGACAGATTTACGAGGAGTACCGGGCGGGAAGCAGCTGCTCGGAATTGGCTGATAAATACTGTCTGTCCCAAAAGAGTATACAGCGTATTCTGAGAATACAGAGGCATTCCTGAAGCAGCTTCCAGGCAAAGCAGACAAAAACAGCAGTTAAATACAGGGGCCGATACCAGGGGACTGTCCGTAGACAGTTTTCTGGTATCGGCTCATATTTTTATTGCAGCGTATACCTGAAGAACAGGAAGGAGTCCGGAATTCTGCCGGAGCGCTTCGTGCATTTCCATATTCCGCTGACACTGGAGCATGAAACGAAGTATTAAAAAGCGCCGGCTTTGCGCTCCCTGATAAAGGCTATGGAATGCTCTCTTGCGGCTACGCTGTCGGCCCCGTCATAGCCATGTCCCGCGCCGGGGATGACGATCAGCCTGGCGTCCCCATAGGCGGACAGAGCCCGCTCGGAATAGCTTATGGGCACAATCGTGTCCTGATCTCCGTGAATCATCAGCACAGGTCCCCGGTACGCCGGAATGGTTCCATATACGTCTATTTCCCTGGCCTCCCGGTCAAAAGCCTCCCCCATGGGCTGGCCGAATACCTCCCGCTGACCGGCCTCATACCGCTTCCCGGCATCCTCAGGGATCACGAAAGCCGGGTACCACAGCACCAGCGCCCTGACGGTCATCCCGCATTCCGCTGCCACCAGGGCACAGACCAGGCCTCCCATGCTCTCCCCCTGAAGGAAAAGCCGCGCCGGATCCACGTAATCCAACTCTTTTACACCGGCGATGACTGTTCTCAGATCCTCGCACTCCGTGGCCACCGTCATATTTTCCATAGTACCGTCGCTGAGGGACTGGGGTCCGCCCCCGCAGAAATCGAAGAACAGACAGCAGATGCCCGCCTCCGCGAACCCTTCCCCGTGGTGCATCAGCTCCCGGTAATTACCGCCGAAGCCATGGCAGAAGATCGCCGTGGGGAGCTTCTGTCCCTTCTTTTCCGGCAGATAGATACGCCCTCTGATTATATCTCCGTTTTTCTTTGCGAATGTGATTTCTTTTATGGTCACCGCTGTATTTGGCATCTGTATACCTCCTGTTCCTCTTCTTTTGCCGCAACCGCTTCCCTTCAGGTTTGTCCACTGCCGTGCGGATTGAAGGAATCTTTACAATTATCATAATGCAGAATCCTGCGGATTGCAACTCTTTAGCTTTAATCTGATTTTAAGTTTTGCAGCCTCGGGGAAATTTCTGTTGTAAAATGTAGTTTATTGTTCTAGCATAGGGAGGGCAATGAAACAGATGAAACAAGAAGGTTATGATGAAAACGCACCTATGGATAACGGGGAGGTAGAAATTATGCCGACTATTGAATTAGTAGAATATGAAAGAACAGCCTATATAAAAGGAATGGAAGAATATCTAGTTCTTCCATATACTTTTTTCGTAAATCTGCTGCAATACTCGTTTAGCGTCGACTTCCTGAGCGTCAATTCAATTTCTCATTTTCTATAGAGAGGAGCAGATAGCCCTCGTGTTCCGCCGACTTGACGGCCTCCACGGGGGCTAAACTGCATGTCAATCAGCCGCGCCTGCCCGTTTGTCCTTCAGCGCCGCCGCCACAAATCCCCTGAACAGCGGATGAGGCCTGTTGGGGCGGGATTTCAGCTCCGGGTGTCCCTGGGTGGCCACATAGAAGGGGTGCTCCGTGAGCTCGCACATCTCCACAATGCGTCCGTCGGGGGATGTGCCGGAGAGGCGCAGGCCTTTTTCCGTCAGGACAGCCCGGTAATCGTTGTTGACCTCATAACGGTGGCGGTGCCTTTCATAGATGGTTTCCTCGCCGTACAGCTCATAGGCTCTGGAAGCCTTGTCCAGCACACAGGGATAAGCCCCCAGGCGCAGGGTGCCGCCGATGTCTTCCACACCGTTCTGGTCCGGCATCAGGGCGATGACTGGATGGGTGGTACCCGGGTCCAGCTCGATGCTGTGGGCATCCCGGTAACCCAATACATTGCGGGCATACTCCACGATGGTAAGCTGCATGCCGAGACACAGCCCAAGCATGGGTTTGTTATGCGTGCGGGCATACCGGATTGCCGTTATTTTGCCCTCAATGCCCCGGGAGCCGAAGCCGCCGGGAATCAGGATCCCGTTTACGTCCGAGAGCAGTTCGTCCACGTTTTCCGGGGTGACAGTCTCGGAGTCGATCCATTTAATGTGTACCGTGGCATGGTTGGAAATGCCGCCGTGCTTCAGAGCTTCTACTACGCTGATGTAGGCGTCGTGGAGTGAGACATATTTTCCGACCAGGGCCACGGTGACTTCATCTGTGGGATGCTTTAAATCCTCCACCATCTTCTCCCAGTCGGACAGGTCCGGTTCCGGGCAGTCCAGGTGCAGGCACTCGCAGGTTACCTGGGCCAGGCGCTCCTTCTCCATGGCGAGAGGCGCCTCGTAGAGATATTCCACATCCAGGTTCTGCAGTACCCGCTTGCTGGGCACATTACAAAACAGCGCGATTTTATCTCTCAGGCCCTCGTCCAGAGGATGCTCGCTTCTGCATACAATAATATCCGGCTGAATGCCCATTCCCTGCAGGTCTTTTACGCTGGCCTGGGTGGGCTTCGTTTTTAATTCCTGGGAGGCGCTCAGAAAGGGAATCAATGTGACGTGGATTAAGATAGCATTTTCGCGTCCTACATCCTGCTGAAATTGGCGGATGGATTCCAGAAAGGGCTGGCTTTCAATGTCGCCGACAGTGCCGCCTACTTCGATAATGGCGATACGGGTATCAGGATCCGTGAAATTCCGATAAAAACGACTCTTGATTTCGTTTGTAATATGGGGGATAACCTGCACAGTGCCCCCGCCGTAATCGCCCCGGCGCTCCTTCTGGAGAACAGCCCAGTATACCTTGCCGGTGGTTACATTGGAATTCTTTCCCAGGCTCTCGTCGATAAAACGCTCGTAATGCCCCAGGTCCAGGTCGGTCTCGGCTCCGTCGTCGGTGACGAATACCTCCCCGTGCTGAATGGGGTTCATGGTGCCGGGGTCGATGTTGATGTAAGGGTCGAATTTCTGCATGGTGACTTTATAGCCACGAGCTTTCAGCAACCGCCCCAGGGACGCGGCGGTGATGCCTTTTCCCAGGCCGGAGACTACGCCGCCGGTGACAAATACATATTTAACTGCCATAATGATTTCCTCCTAATTTAGTCGCTGCGCGACGGCACTAAAGAGCAAAGTCCCTTCGGCGCACCCTTATGAGA
>CANDMH010000114.1 GCA_947385785.1 uncultured Lachnospiraceae bacterium | reverse complement strand
AGGCTTCTGCCTGCTAAGGCGGCAGGCGCAGAGCTTATATTATGCGGAACTTTATGTCAGCATCTGCCCGGTCCGGCGCCCATAGGATTTTCGGACGCCTGCATTTGGCGGACGGAAATTCTATGCTGTACCTGGTGCCGGAACGGGCAGATGCGGAACTTTATATGGAGGGCTAATATGGACGAAATACAGAAAAATCTTCTGGAGCAGGTGGCCGGGCTGCACGAGATGCCCGCCGGAGCCTACAATATCCGTGCCAATGGCCAGAGTGTGGAACGCTCCACCACCGCTCACATTGATATCGTGACGAAAAACGACAGGCAGGGCATCGACATCGTCATCAAACCGGGAACAAAAAAAGAAAGCGTGCATATCCCCGTGGTTTTAAGCCAGAGCGGATTGACCGAAATGGTCTATAATGATTTCTACGTGGGCGACGACTGCGACGTGACCATCGTGGCAGGCTGCGGTATCCATAACAGCGGTGACAGCGACAGCCGTCATGACGGCATACACTCCTTTTACATAGGAAAGAATTCCCATGTAAAATATGTGGAAAAGCATTACGGCAGCGGTGACGGCAAAGGTGAGCGCATCATGAATCCGGAGACCAAAGTGGAGGTTGGCGAAAACAGTTTCATGGAAATGGAGACCGTCCAGATCAAGGGCGTAGACTCCACCAAACGCCTCACCAGCGCCAGGCTTGCCGACGGCGCCAGAATCATTGTCACCGAAAAGCTCATGACCCATGGAAACCAGTTTGCCGAAACTTCTTTCCAGGTAGAACTGGACGGTGCTGGCTCCAGCGCCAACATCATCTCCCGCTCCGTTGCCAGGGATGATTCCCGGCAGGTTTTCTACTCCAGAATCAACGGCAACAACCGCTGCAAGGGGCATTCCGAATGTGACGGCATCATCATGGACCGCGCCAGAATCAGCGCCATTCCGGAGATTACGGCCGCAGACCTGGATGCGGAGCTGATTCACGAGGCAGCCATCGGAAAGATTGCCGGCGACCAGCTCACCAAGCTGATGACTCTGGGGCTGACGGAGGAAGAGGCGGAAGCGCAGATTGTAAACGGGTTTTTGAAATAAAAAACAACAAATAAATGTACCTGCAGGCATAGTGCAAAAACAGCAAATGAATGTACCTGCAAGTATGAAAATAGTTACAGGCATAAACTTAACTCCTCCGGGAAAATATAATGGAGATACTGCAACATAATCCATTCCCGGAGGTTATTTATATGCTGAATAATACAACTACATTGATACGCGATACCCAGACCATGGACGGCTGCCAGGCCGCCGCTCATGTGGCTTATGCCTACAGTGAGGCGGCCGCTGTTTTCCCCATCACCCCATCCTCCCCCATGGCGGAATTATGCGATGAGTGGGCTGGCAACGGACGGAAAAATATATACGGCTGCCCCATGGTCATCTCCCAGATGCAGTCGGAAGCGGGTGCCGCCGCTGCCGTGCACGGGGCGCTGCTGGCAGGAACTCTTGCCACCACTTTTACCGCCTCCCAGGGCCTGCTGCTCATGCTGCCCAATCTCTACCGCATGGCAGGGGAACTGCTGCCCGGCGTCATCCATGTGGCTGCCAGGTCCATAGCCACCCACGCCCTGTCCATTTTCGGCGACCATTCCGATATCTATGCCTGCCGTCAGACAGGCACCGCCATCTTCTCGGAAAGCAGCGTACAGGAAGTCATGGATCTGTCTCCTGTGGCTCATCTGGCAGCCCAGGAAAGCCGTATTCCCTTTGTCAATTTCTTCGACGGCTTCCGGACTTCCCATGAGCTGCATAAGATAAAGGTCTGGAACTACCAGGATCTGGCGTCCATGCTGAATCGGAAAGCCGTCGCGGATTTCCGTGAGCGCGCTCTCCATCCTTTTCACGGAAAAGTATATGGTTCTGCGCAGAATCCCGATATTTTCTTTCAAGCCAGAGAAGCCTCCAATCCCTTTTATCAGGCTCTGCCGCAGATTGTAGAGCGGACACTGGAAAAAATCAACGCGCTCCTGGGCACCTCCTATGGGCTCTTTGATTACTACGGCGCTCCCGACGCGAAGCATGTCATCATCGCCATGGGAAGCATCTGCGAGACGATAAAAGAATACTTAGGCAGCGTTCCGGAGAAAAAATACGGGCTGATCAACGTGCATCTTTACCGCCCCTTCAGCGCTGTTCACCTTGCGGAAAAGCTTCCGGAAAGCGTCCGCCAGATCACGGTTCTGGACCGCACCAAAGAGCCGGGCGCCCCGGGAGATCCCCTGTATCTGGATGTGGTTGCAGCGTTGGTGCAGTGCGGTTTTCCGGTCTGTGCCGCACAATCCCCGTCCGCTTCCGTGCGGGTCCTTCGCGCTTCCTCTCAAAATGCAGAAACGGCCTCCGACATGGCGGCTTCTGCCCTGACGGCTCCGAAAACAGCACCGACAGATTCTGCCGCAGCGGCACCGAAAACAGCGCAGGCAGATTCTGCCGCAGCGGCGCCGAAAACAACGCAGGCAGCTTCTGCCGCAGCGGCACCGAAAACTACGCAGGCAGCTTCTGCCGCAGCGGCACCGAAAACAGCGCAGGCAGCTTCTGCCGCAGCGGCACCGAAAACAGCACAGAAAACTCCGGAAAAGGGAATCCGTGTCTTCTCCGGGCGCTATGGCCTGAGCTCCAAAGACACCACCCCTGATCAGATTGCCGCCATTTACAATAACTGCTCAAAAACCCGCTTTACCGTGGGCATCACAGACGATGTCACCCATTTGTCCCTGCCGGTTCCCCCCATCCACGAGACTGCGTCTTCGGACATTGTCTCCTGCAAATTCTGGGGTCTGGGCGGAGACGGTACGGTCAGCGCCACTAAAAATGCCATCAAAATCATCGGCAACCACACGGATATGGATGCCCAGGGATATTTTGAATATGATTCCAAAAAATCCAGAGGCCTGACCATCTCCCACCTGCGGTTTGGAAAGACGCCCATACACAGCGCCTATCTCATCCACAAAGCCGATCTGGTGGCCTGCCACAATCCGGTATACCTGCACAAATATGATATGGTTCGGGAAGTGAAGGACGGCGGCGTCTTCCTCATAAATTTTCATGTTGAAAAACAGGAAGAAAACTGTAAGGACACAGAACAAATCCGACAAAAGAACGCCCATCCGGAGGAATGTTATACGAAATGTCATACCTGCACGAACGGCTTTTCCGAAATTGCGTCCGGGGCGGAAATAACCTCCGCCCATGACAATATAACCGGTAGCAATAACGCCTCCTTTGACAACAGGACCGATGACAACAGCACCTCCCATAACAGAAATGACAGGGTTAATGCCGTATCTGTCAGAGCACAGTTAGATGCGTATCTGCCGGAAGCAACAAAGGCCTACATTGCCCGGCACGGCATCCGTCTCTTCGTCATAGACGCCATCGGAATCGGCAAGGAAATCGGCCTGAACAATAAAATCAGCACCATCCTGCAGGCAGCCTTTTTTGCCGTATCCGGCCTGATGGACCCTGCGGATGCCAGACAGTGGATGAAGGAAGCAGCAGAGAAAAGCTATGGAAAAAACGGCGGAAAAATCCTGGAAATGAACAGAACCGCCATAGACAGAGGCTTTTCAGAAGTCCTGGAAATCGAAATCCCGGAAAGCTGGGCAGACTGTACACTGCCTGAAAAGCAGCATTCTGTCCCGGATACCGGCCAGGAAAACCGGCCTGATATCCCCTGTGCTTTTCCAACCGGTTCCCAGACCGCACCTGACAATACGCCCATTGCCGGCCTGCAGGAACCCTGCTTAACCGACGCCGGTGCTGCCTCATCGGCTTCCTGTACGGCTGCTTCTGCCCCTATGCAGAAGGGTTCCAGCCCCACCGGTTCCCAGGCCGCACTTGACAATACGCCCCTCCCTGACCGTCCGGAAATGATGGATTTCGTCAAAAATATCCAGCAGCCGGTGACGGACCAGCGCGGCAATGAGCTTCCCGTATCCGCCTTTCTGCCATATGCGGACGGCTGCACGCCCCCCGGAAGCTCTGCCCACGAAAGGCGAGCCGTAGCCACGGAAATCCCGGTCTGGAAACCCGAAAACTGCATCCAGTGCACCCGCTGCTCCTTCGTATGCCCCCATGCCGTCATCCGTCCGGCAGTGCTGAAAGAGCCTCATCCCTCCGATGCGCCCCAGGGATTACAGAGCATTCCCATGATGGGTATGGACGGCTGCAGCTTTGCCATCACCATCTCTTCTTCTGACTGCACGGGCTGCGGCACATGCGCGGCCGTCTGTCCCGGAAAGCAAAAGCCGGGAGAGGAAAAGCCGTCAAAGGCGCTGGAAATGGTTCCGGTCAACAGGCTTCTGGAAAGCGGAGCCTTCGCCCGAAACCAGGATATTTTCGACTACTGTAAACCGCTTCTTCCATGCCGGGAAGCCGCCGAAAAATTCCGTCCGGATACGCCCAAGGGAAGCCAGTTCCTGCGTCCTCTGATGGAGTTCTCCGGCGCCTGTGCGGGCTGCGGCGAGACAGCCTATGTCAAGCTGCTGACACAGCTTTTCGGCGACAGAATGTATATAGCAAACGCCACCGGCTGCAGCTCCATCTGGGCCAATTCCTCACCCTCCTGCGCTTACACGCTGGACGAGAACGGCCATGGCCCCGCCTGGTCCAATTCGTTGTTCGAAGACGCCGCCGAATTCGGTTACGGCATGCTGATGGCACAGGAAGCGGCGGCCAAACGCCATATCCTGTCCTGCCAAAATACTTCTCCCACCGTACAGTGGATCATCGGCGGCGACGGCTGGGCCTACGACATCGGCTTCAGCGGCCTGGACCATGTGCTGGCCAGCGGAAAGAATATCAATATCCTCGTGCTGAACACGGAAGTCTACTCCAACACCGGCGGCCAGGCTTCCAAGGCGACTCCTCTGGGCTCCACTGCCAAATTCGCCTCCGGGGGCAAGCATACACCCAAAAAGGACCTGGCTGCCATGGCCATGACCTACGACACCGTATATGTAGCACAGATTGCCATGGGCGCCGATTTTAACCAGACTGTCCGGGCAATCACGGAGGCCGCGGCCTACCCGGGTCCCTCCCTGATCATCGCCTATGCCACCTGCATCGCCCACGGCATCCGCGCAGGCCTGGGAAGCACGCCCCACGAGGCAAAAAAGGCTGTGGATGCCGGCTACTACCACCTGTTCCGCTTCAACCCGTCCCTGCGGGAACAGGGGAAAAATCCTTTTATACTGGACAGCGGAGAGCCAAAGCTTGATTACGAAACGTTTTTGGATGGGGAAATACGTTACGATTCCCTGAAACGCTACCGCCCCGGGGAGGCTGAGGAATTGTTCCGTCAGGCTGCCGCGCGGTCCAGAGAACGGTATCAATATCTGAAAAAGCTGGAACGTTTTTATGCCGACTCCCAGACCTAAGAAGTACACCGATTATTTTCCGACAATCCCTGAGGAAATGAATTCCCTGGAATCGGCTTCCTGGATTTAGGTTCCCTGAAATTAGATTCTCTGAAATTGGGGTCTCTGATTTTAGATTCCCTGAAATTGGGGTTCCTTGATTTTAGATTCCCTGAAATGAACTCCTGCGGAAAAGCGAACTCTTTCGGCTTCTGGCATATATTTTAGTATATGATAATTCTCTGCGGGCCGGAATTCGCAGACCTGCCGGCCTGCGCACGGAATTCCGATGTGTGAAAGGATTGCGATATATGAACCAGAAGCTGGAGGAACTGCTGCAGCTGGCACTGCAGACACCGGAAAATGTAAGGATACAGACAGAGGATTTAAACGTTGGATTTAATACGGATAACCGTACATGGGAGTTGATTGTAAAGTATCACGGAAGTCTGGACGTACTGGAAGCACTGAATATACAGGTGGAGTATCTGATTGCGGGCTACGCGCTGCTCACAGTGCCGGAACAGCTGGTTGACAGCGTAGCGGAACTGGAAGAAATTGAGTATGTGGAAAAGCCGAAGCGATTTTTTTATGGCGTGGAGATGCCTGCGGACAATTCCTGTATCGCCCAGGTAACATTCAGACATCCGTTTCTCACCGGATCCGGGGTTCTGATAGCAGTCCTGGACAGCGGAATCGAAGCCAGACTGCCGGAATTTCGGAGACGGGACGGAAGTACGAGAATCCGGTATCTGTGGGACCAGACTTTGCCCCCGGATGCCGCCAATATAGAAAATACGTCAGTGAATACAACCGATGCGCCCAATGCCCCTGAAACGGTAAATTCTCCCGGGAATTTCGTGCGGCGTCCTCCGGAGGGCTTCCGGATAGGTGTGGAATTTGATTCCGACCAGATTAACAGGGCGCTGGAAGCCCCTACGCTTCAACAGCAGTTTCAGCTGCTGCCAAGTACGGACACCACGGGGCACGGCACCGCGGTGGCGGGTATTGCCGCCGGAAACAGTGCCTCCTACCAGGGCGCGGCATCGGAATCGGAACTGCTGATTGTCAAACTCGGCCAGCCCGACGTCACTTCTTTTCCCAGGACAACGGAAGTCATGCGGGGCGTAACTTATGCCATCCGCAAGGCCATGCAGCTGAAAATGCCCGTCGTCATCAATTTAAGCTTCGGAAATACGTATGGAGCCCATGACGGCAGTTCGCTTCTGGAACGTTTTCTGGATAACGCGGCCGAGATGGGACGCACTGTCATCTGTGTCGGCAGCGGCAACGAAGGCAACAGCAACGGACACCTGGCCGGCAGCCTGTTAGACGAGACATACAGCGCCAGCCGTACAGGCGGAGCGATTTCCGGCAGCGGAGCCGGCCTGGGAAGAATTACGGAAACTATTTTCGGCAGCAGCCCGGGAGTGCCGTCGGCTGACAATGCACCCACCGTCCCGAGCCGAATGGGAGATGCCGTGGCAAGGCCGGCTTCCATAGAACTGGCTGTGGCGGAATATGAACGCAGCCTGAATGTGCAGCTATGGAAAAACTACTGCGATATATACCGCATTTTCCTGCGCTCCCCGGGCGGACAGGAAGCGCAGCTGCCCCGGATGATCAACGGCGGGAAATATACCCTCCGGCTGGAGCAGACCGAAATCCTTGTGTATTTCGGTGAGCCGGCGCCTTATGCGGTGCCTGAAGAAATCTATTTTGAGCTGCTGCCACTGGAGCGGAATTACATTAACAGCGGCGTGTGGACCATCCGTCTGGAGCCGGAACGCGCTGTAACGGGAAGATACTATTTCTATCTTCCTTCTTCTGCCGTCCGCAGCAGCGGCACCGGTTTTTACCGCTCTACGCCGGAGGTAACCCTGACAATTCCCTCCACTGCGGCAAAGGTGCTCAGCGTGGGAGCCTATGACAGCACATATGAGGCTTATGCGGACTTTTCAGGCAGAGGGTATGCGGATGCCAACCGAACCATCGGCGTGGTGGCGGCCGGACTGGCAAAACCGGATCTGGCAGCACCGGGTGTGGGAATCCTGGCACCGGATATTCACGGGGGATATGCTCCTTTTACCGGGACTTCCTTTGCTACGCCCATCGTGTCGGGAAGCGCGGCGCTTCTGATGGAATGGGGAATTGTGCGCGGAAACGACCCCTTCCTTTATGGAGAAAAGGTAAAGGCATACCTGCGGGCAGGCGCCCGGGCGCTCCGGGGCGAGAACATTTACCCGAACTCACGGGTGGGATGGGGCGGCCTGTGCGTAGCTGCGAGCCTGCCGGAGTAAGGAATTGTCTACAAATAACTGATGCGAGTTTTTTGCTGTTTTCCTTGTATTTCCGGAATTTTTTCTAAACAAATTGCATCAGTTATTTTCCGACAGTTCCTAAGGTATCCTGCAAGCGCCAATAAATGCCGATACCCTGGCGCTTTTACGCAAACGTCTTACAGCGGACATCCTCCGGGAGGCAAACACATATCTTCTTGAGAAAACAAATAAGTTATCCAGTCTCACATGGGGCATTGACCGTAAGGCTTTTCCATATCCGCATATACTATTGCCAAAAACGATACCGGAACTCACTTACAGGCTCTCCAACTGCCCCATGATATAATTCACCTTCACGATGGCATTTTCCACCTGCCTTCTGGCATCATTGATTTTGGACTGTACCAGCCAGTCCGCCACAATGCCGTCAAAGAAATAATCCGCAAAGGTCAGGAAATCCCCCGTTTCTATCCGGAATTCCGGAATATTGTCCACATCCATCAATTCCTTCTGAAAACGTTTCATGGCGCTTCGGGCCTGCTGCACCAGCGTATCCGCATCCTTCATTTTGGAGCGCTTGATCAGGGTAGTCAGCATGCCGCCGCCCAGCATATCCACGATTCCCCAGTTTCCGGCGCTGTTCAGGCAGTCCCTGGCCTGGTTCAGATAGTTCAGCGCCTCCTGTCCGGCCTGCATGGCCTCTCTGATTTCCCTTCTGTAATCCACATTTGACATATTCCTGTCTCCTTCTTCTCCGCTCCCCTCCGGAAATTCCTTCCGGCACTTCCGTTCCGGGGGATTTTATACTCCGGTTTCTTCTGTTATTATATGCCCCTGGGCGCCGGTTCTCAATATGGAAAAAGTGCACTTTTCCGACCGAAAAAGTGCACCGCATAGCCTTGAGATTTTTAAGCTTCCTCATATTTACGGGTGATGAAATGCTTCACCCTCTGGTTGTTCTCCGGCCTGGTATCCTCCAGA
Source organism: uncultured Lachnospiraceae bacterium (assembly GCA_947385785.1). Taxonomy (GTDB): domain Bacteria; phylum Bacillota; class Clostridia; order Lachnospirales; family Lachnospiraceae; genus Acetatifactor. Next base: position 2,711 of record CANDMH010000114.1, on the reverse strand, counting down.
GTGGCATGGATAAAAGGCTTGTGTTCTTTTATGTATTTTAAAATAGAAGTATAGTCCATCTCGCCCAGGCCGCATCCCATGGAAAACAGCTTTCCGTCCCTGAGGGCGCAGTCTTTCAGATGCACCACCGCAATGTCAGGTCCAAGCAGCTCCAGGGCCTCGTCTATGACGGACTGCCTGTTCTCGTAATTGGCGGCATCCAGCAGATTCACCGGGTCAAAGATGATCTGCAGATTGGGGGAATCTATCTCGTCCAGCACTCTCCTGGCTCGTTTGGGATTGCATACAATATGTCGGTATACCGGCTCTATGGCTACTACCACCCCCATTTTCTTCGCGTATTTCACAATGGGGCGCAGATTTTTTATAAAGGTCTGCAGTGCTTCTTCCGTATGGCATTCCGGCACAAAGGTGTAGGTTTCGTTGGGCGCTCCCGTCTCTGTGCCCACCACACCGCAGCCCAGCCAGGAAGCAAAGCGGATGTGCGCCATATAGTGATGCATGGTCTCTGCAAGCTGCTCCCGATTGGGATTCGCCAAATTCAGGTAACAGCCCAGGACGGCTATGTCCACCTGATTCTTCGCAAATACGTTTTTTATATACATGGCAAGGCCCGGTGTCAAAGCCTCGTCCGTGGTGGGAAATTCATCGATCACCTTTGACAGGGCAAGGTGGCCGCAGGCAAATCCCAGCTGATGTACCTGCGCAATCCGCTCTTCAAAAGGAAGCTTTGTGGTATCGTGTAATCTGATTCCTAATTGCATCTTCTGATTCCTCCATTCTTTTCCCGCTGAAAAATTCCGGATGCCCGCATATGCCGGAACCTTTCAGGCGCGAATATATTTCTTTTTATTATACGATACCGCAGACAGGGAAACAAGGTTAAATTTTCTTTTCCCTGGCTAATTCCCATACTACTCCCGGGTCAGCACTCCCATATACTTCTCCCACTTCCCTGTAAGGACTCTCGTCACAAAGCAGACGCCCCGCACCAGCCAGTCCACGGTCATGGCGATATACACGCCCAGAATGCCCAGGTCCATGCCTCTGGCCAGAAGGTAAGCCAGCCCGATCCTGCATATCCACATGGAAGCAATGGCCACGATCATGGTAAACCGCACATCCCCTGCCGCCCGCAGCCCGTTGGGCAGCGCAAATGCCAGGGGATGCACCAGCATGCAGCAGATGCAGTGGTAACACAGAAGCTGCCCTGTGAGCCGTGACGTTTCCTCGCTGAGCCGGTACATGCCGAAAATGGGCTCTCTGAAGGCAATCAGTCCGATGCCGATGACAGCCACGAAAACATAGGCCGCCCGCAGCAGTTTGAACATATACTGTCTGGCCTGCCTGTATTCCCCAGCCCCCACGCACTGCCCCACCACCGTGACAATGGCTGTCCCCACAGCCCCCGCGGGAATCAGCTGGAAATTGCCCACATTGCCCGTGACCGCGTTCGCCGTGATGGCCGCCGTGCCGAAGCTGGCTGTCAGACTGGAGAGCAGGATTTTCCCCACCTGAAAAATGCTGCTTTCCAGGCCGCTGGGAATCCCGATATAGAGGATTTTGTGCAGGATGGGCCTGTCCAGCCCAATCCTGCGGCTCACCGGTATCTCTCCCCCACGGAGCAGCAGAAAACAGATCAAGGCCGCGGAGAGCAGACGGGACACCAGGGTGGAAAGAGCCGCCCCCGCCACTCCCATATAAAGCCCGTAAATCAGCAGCGCGTTTCCCGCCACATTCACCAGGTTGGAAAACAGGGAAACCTTCATGGACACCCTGGAGTTGCCCACCGCCCGGAACAATGCCGCTCCACTGTTATAGATGCCCAGGAAAGGGAAGGAAAGCGCATTAAAATAAAAGTAAATCCTGGCATTGCGCATCACATCCCCGTCGATATTGCCGTAAATTGCAGCCAGAATCTGTCTGTTTCCCAGCAGAGACACCGCCGTAAAAACCAGAGCCATGGCCGATACCGCCAGAAACAGCTGATTGGCGGCCCTTGCCACCTTCTCCCTGTCCCCCTTGCCGATATACTGCGCCACCGTCACGGCGCCTCCGGAAGCCACTGCCCCGAACAGGCCGATGAGAAGGACGCTTATGGTATCTACCAGCGATATGCCGGACACCGCCGCCTCCCCGCAGGAAGCCACCATCATGGTATCCGCCATCCCTATGGCCACGGACAGCAGCTGCTCCAGCACCAGTGGGATTACCAGATTCCTTAGTTGTTTATTCGTAAACATAATTACGTTCGCACGTTTGTGCATTCCTTTCTTACCTTACCATTCCTGTCCTGGAGGGAATTGTCGGAATTTCAGCCATGTTTTGCCAGATTACATAATCCTGCCGGCAGGCACCCTCCTTCACAGGGCGGCACAGCGCCCGGCCAGCAGCACCAGCACGCAATCCGCGCTGTCCTCTCTCTCCGGCGGATAAAACGCAGCCTCACCGCCTCCCGATACCGTCCCCGCATAGGTATACAGCCCGGTGACAGGATCCATCCAGTACGCCTCCGTTTTCCTGCCCTCAAAGGCCTCCAGCGACAGCACAAACGGCCTGCCGTTCACTGTATAGGCCAGCAGGAAATCCCGCCCGGAAAAGACACTTATGTAGTCATATTTTTCTCCCTGTCCGTGCCGCACATATTCCCCGGCGGGACGCCCCTTTTCAAAGCTCACCCGCTCACACAGCTTTTTCAGATGCACCATCTG
>CANDMH010000113.1 GCA_947385785.1 uncultured Lachnospiraceae bacterium | reverse complement strand
GCGTCCGTAATTCCTCTGGGCACTGCCGGGGCGGGTGCTGTTTTCCAGTTCCGCATCCGCCCCTCCAGTACCAAAGCATGGCAGAGAAATTCCGGCCGCTTAGTGATGCGTCCGTAATTCCTCTGGGCACTGCCGGGGCGGGTGCTGTTTTCCAGTTCCGCACCCGCCCCTCCAGTACCAAAGCATAGCATGGGCACTGCCGGGGCGAGTGCTGTTTTCCAGTTCCGTTATTTTAGAATTTTCTGAAGCGTTCATATCGCTGTGCGGCTATCTCTTCGCCGGACCTGCCGCAGAAGCCTTCCAGGAAGGTCTTGATCTGCTCTTTCAGGTAGCCGCCGATAGCCTCGGCCGTATCCTGATCGGCGCCTCCGAATTCCGGAATGATCTTTTCTATCACATGAAGCTGTTTCAGATCCGGAGCCGTAATGCGCATGACTTCGCTGGCTTCCTTTGCTCTGGAAGAATCCTTCCATAATATGGAAGCAAATCCTTCCGGGGACAGAATGGAATAAGTGGCATTTTCCAGCATCCATACCTCATTTCCCACCGCCGTCGCCAGAGCGCCTCCGCTGCCGCCTTCTCCGATAAAGATACAAAGTACAGGTACCTTCAGGGCGGACATCTCGCACAGATTGCGCGCAATTGCCTCTCCCTGCCCCCGTTCCTCGGCTTCGATACCGCAGAACGCACCCGAAGTATTGATAAAGCTTACAATGGGACGGTTGAATTTCTCCGCCTGTTTCATGAGACGCAGCGCCTTGCGGTAGCCTTCCGGCATGGGCATTCCGTAATTCCGGCGCTGACATTCCTCCGCTTCTTTCCCTTTATGGTCCGCAATTACGGTCACCGGCTGACCGTCCAGGAAGCCGATTCCTCCCACAATGGCCTGGTCATCCCGAAAACATCTGTCTCCGTGAGATTCCACGAAATAATCAAATATTACATTTATATAGTCAATTGCGCTGGCACGTTCCAGCCTGCGGGCCGCCTTTACCTTCTCCCAGACGCTTATGGGCTTGAGCGTCCATTCTTTTTCCTTCAATATTTCGTTCAGTACAAAATGATAATCCCTGCCCGGTGCAAAATCCGCATATTCCCCTTCCCGGCACTGGTGCGCCTTGATCAGAAAATAGAGCGTTTTTTTCAGGTTTCTGCGTTCTACGATTCCGTCTATCATACCGTGCTTTACCAGGAATTCGGCAGTCTGAAACCCCTCCGGCAATTCCTGTCCGATGGTCTGCCGGATTACTCTCGGTCCCGCAAATCCGATCAGCGCCCCCGGTTCCGCCATAATCACATCACCCAGCATGGCAAAACTGGCCGTGACGCCTCCCGTGGTGGGGTCGGTGAGTATGGTAGCATATAACAGCCCGGCCTCTCCCAGCTTCCGGATTGCCGCGGATGTCTTCGCCATCTGCATCAGGGAAATCAGCCCCTCCTGCATTCTGGCACCGCCCGAACAGCAGAACAGAAAAACCGGCAGACGCTCCCTGGTTGCCCGTTCCACTGCCGCAGTAATTTTTTCTCCTACCACATGGCCCATGCTGGCCATCAGAAACCTGGAATCGCAGATTCCCAGCACAATATCCTCGCCGAACACTTTGCACTGCCCCACGGTAACGGCCTCGTCCAGTCCGGTCTTCTCCCTTGCCGCCGCAATTTTCTCCTCATAGCCTTCATAGGCCAGGGGATTACGTATCGGCAGGTCCGTGAACCACGGCTTGAAGGTGTGCGGGTCCGCCACCATACGGATACGGTTCGGCACCTTCACCCGAAAGTAGCCTTCACATTCATAACAGATATATTTCCGCTTGGCCACCCTGCCCCGGTCTACCATTTTTCCGCAGTTGGGACAGCGGATGAGACAGCCGTCGTCTCCCTCCTGTGTTCCGGGATTCTGCTTTCCATTCTCTGTCTGTGTCCGGGCATTTTCAGAGGGCCTCTGCCGCTCTGAAAACCTTGTAAAAAAAGCAGCCCGCTTTTCCCTGCCATCCTTTTTTATCCATTTCTTCATGCTCAAATGCCTCCTGTACACATTTTCGTCCCGTTCTCAGCTGTCTCCGTTCCGGGTTCATACGGGCCTCTCCCGGCAATCTTCGCCGCCTTCTTCGCTTCCTGCGCCGCCTTCGCTGTCTCCGGCTTCATACGGACCTTTCCCCATGAATCTGACGAAATAAAACATCCCTGGTTACTGTCCCACAGCAAAGGTCAGCTCCGCTTCCGCAGCCACCCTGCCGTCCACGAAAGCCCTGGCTCTGCCCACACCAATGGGTCCCTTCGTCTTGATAATCTCGGTCTCCAGCATCAATACATCACCGGGAAGCACCTTTTTGCGGAATTTTGCTTTGTCGATCCCGGCAAAATAAGCCGTACGCCCCTTCCACTCAGGCCGGGAAAGGATGGCAACCGCCCCCACCTGTGCCAGGGCTTCCATGATCAGCACCCCCGGCATCACGGGATTTCCCGGAAAATGTCCCTGAAAATACGGTTCGTTTACGCTGACGCATTTCTTTCCCAGCGCCCGCACGCCTTCCTCCAGTTCTTCTATGGTATCTATCAGCAAAAACGGATACCTGTGCGGAATGATGTCCATGATTTCCTGCGCATTATATATCGCCATATCGTACACTCCTGTTTTTGCTCCCCTGAGCATTTCCGCCATCCACGGCGGTCCTGGCTCCGGAGGCGATGCTCAGTCTTTTGTCTTCCCCACCAGAATGCTGGCATTGTGCCCGCCAAAGCCAAGGGAGTTGCTCAGCGCAAAAGGCACCGGCTCCTCATGGCTCTCCATACAGTAATCCAGATCCATCTCGCCTTCCGTCTCTCTCAGGCCCACTGTCCTGTGGATAAAATCCTCCTGTACGGATTTCACACAGGTGATGAACTCCACGGCTCCCGCGGCTCCCAGCAGATGCCCCACCATGGACTTGGTAGAGTTGATCCGCAGCTTCCCTGCATGCTCCCCGAAGGCCAGCTTTATGGCCCTGGTCTCAAACAGATCATTGTAATGGGTTCCTGTGCCGTGGGCATTGATATAAGTCAGTTCCTCCGGTTTCACACCGCCGTCTTCCAGAGCGTTCAGCATGGCTCTGGCAGCGCCGGCTCCGTCTTCCGCGGGAGACGTGATATGATAAGCGTCCGAAGAACAGCCATACCCCAGCACTTCCGCATAGATACGGGCCCCCCGCTTCCTTGCGTGCTCCAGTTCTTCCAGCACCACGATACCCGCGCCCTCTCCCATGACAAATCCGCTTCTGTCTCTGTCAAAGGGAAGGGAGCATCTCTCCGGGTCCATACTTCCGGAAAGCGCGGTCAATGCCGCAAATCCGGCAATCCCCAGTGGCGTCACCGCTCCTTCCGTTCCTCCTGCCACACAGGCATCCAGCTCGCCGTACTGAATGGAACGGAAGGCTTCGCCGATGGAATTCGTCCCGGTGGCACAGGCAGTCACCACATTCAGGCTCTTTCCCTTTAATCCACAGGCAATGCTCACATTTCCCGCGGCCATATTGGAAATCATCATGGGCACAAACAGAGGACTCACCCTGGAGGGGCCTTTTTCCAGCAGTTTCGCATGCTCCCGTTCAACTGCCCGCAGACTTCCCACGCCGCTTCCCACAAAGCAGCCTACCCTGTAGGGATCCTCCGTCTCCATGTCCAGAGCCGCATCCTTTATGGCTTCACCCGCAGCCGCCACCGCATACTGGCAGAAAGTCTCCATACGCCTGACCGCCTTTTTGTCCATATAATCTTCCGCCCTGAAGTCCTTCACCTCCGCGGCCAGTTTGCATTTATATTCAGCCGTATCAAATCCTGTTATCGGTGCAAAACCAATTTTTTCCGCTCTGATTCCATTCCAGAATGCTTCCATGCCGATACCGATGGGCGTTACCGCCCCCAGGCCTGTCACTACAACTCTTCTTCTCATACTGATATTCAATCCTTTCCCTGTCCTCAGGAAGTGTCTGTCAATCACATGGCCATGCCGCCGTCCACACAGATTACCTGGCCCGTGATATAGTCCGACCCCTTTCCCGCCAGAAATGCCACCAGTCCGGCCACATCCGCGCCGCTTCCCATCCTTCCCATGGGAATGGATGCGATTGCCTTTTCCCTGACCGTTTCGGTCAACGCACTTGTCATCTCCGTTTCAATAAAACCAGGCGCCACGGCATTGACACACACACCCTTCCCGGCAAGTTCTCTGGCCACGCTTTTGGTCAGGCCGATAAGCCCCGCTTTGGATGCGGAATAATTGGCCTGTCCGGCATTTCCCGTCACTCCTGATACGGAGGAAATGTTAATGATCCTGCCGCTGCGCTGCTTCAGAAAATATCTGGACAGATGGCGAATGGTATTGAACGCGCCTTTCAGGTTCGTATCCAGTACCTTATCGAACTCTGCCTCCGTCATGCGCAGGATCAGATTGTCTTTCGTGATGCCCGCATTGTTCACCAGGATATCCAGACGGGCGTGCTTTCGAATGATTTCTTCCGCCATCCTGCCGCATGCCTCATAGTCGGACACATCGCAGCCGATTGCTTCCCCATGTCCGCCCGCTTTCTCAATCTCCGCCACTACCTCCAGAGCGCGCTCCCTGGAGCCATTATAATTTACCAGCACTACGGCTCCCATTTTCGCCAGTGCCAGGGCAATGCTTCTGCCAATCCCGCGCCCTGCGCCGGTCACCAGAGCCACCTTGCCCGCAAGCTCTCTTTCCGCCGGATGTGCACTTTGTTCTGCTTCCTTTTCCACTCTTATCTGTCCTCTCTTCATTTCTGTTATGCCTCTTCTCACAGACTTCCTAAGGAATGCACTTCCTAAGGAATTGTGCACTTCCTAAGGAATTGTGCACTTCCTCTTCCTTAGGAACTGCCGGAAAATAACCGCTGCAATCTGTTCAGCTTAAAGCCCGGAAATACTCTCCAACTCCCTGAGCGTCCCTACGTTTATCACCTTCACATCCCGGCTCATTTTCTTCAGAAAACCCGCAAGGGTTTTGCCCGGGCCTATTTCGATGAAGGTATCCACTCCGTCCGCCAGCATCAGCTCCATGCTCTCGCGCCACCTCACGGTGGAGGATACCTGCCTGGCCAGGAGTTCTTTTATGGGAGCAGCCTCCGTTACGTAAGAGGCCTCCACATTGCATATGTAGGGAATCGCAGGACGCTTCACCTCCACGCTCATAAGCTCCGCCGCCAGCTTCTCTCCCGCTCCGGCAAGCAGCGCGGAATGAAATGGACCGCTGACCTTTAAGGGAATGCAGCGCTTTGCCCCGGCCTCCTGAAGTCTGACGGAAGCGGCCTGTACCGCCTGCGCCTCTCCGGTGATCACGATCTGCCCGGGGCAGTTGTCATTGGCAATGGAGACGATGCCTTCTGTCTCCTGGCAGATATTTCGTATTTTTTCCGCATCCAGCCCTAAAACCGCGCTCATGGCGCCGCCCTCAGGATAAGCCTCCTGCATGAAAATACCCCTGCAGCGGATCAGCCGAAACAGCCGGGGCAGTTCCATGACCCCCGCAGCCGCCAGCGCACCGTACTCCCCCAGGCTCAGTCCCGCGGCACAGTCCGCCCGGAGACCTTTTTCCTCCAGAACCTTCAGTATTGCCACTTCCGTCGCCAGCATGGCAATCTGCGTATATTCCGTAATGTCCAGTCTGTCATTTTCCGTAAAACACAGTTCTCCCACATCCAGTCCGGTTGCTTCGCCCGCCGTCATGTAGACCTCTTTCGCCGTATCAAAGGCATCGTAAAAGTCCTTTCCCATGCCGCAGTACTGCGCTCCCTGGCCCGGAAAAATAAATGCTGTCTTTCCCATATTCTTACTTCCCTTTATACTCGTGAGCGCATTTAACCGCCGCTTTTCTGCCCTGCATTGCAGAAGCGTTCACTCATTATACATGCAGGCCGACACAGATATTTTCGTCAAAGGGTATCAATAAATGTGCCTGACACTTTAATTACAGAAAGCCATACCTGCTTCCCGCAGTAGCTTCATGCCGCCTTCCGCCACATCCCGAATGATTTCACCGCAGCTTTCTTCCCTCTTCACCAGACCCGCAATCTGGCCTGCCATCAGGGTACCGTTCACGGTATCGCCCTCCACCACGGCCTTCCGCAGAGCCCCCAGGGTCAGCTGCTCCAGTTCCTCGAACGGCGCTCCGGCCTTTTCCAGCTTCAGGTACTCCCGGGTCATGACGTTTCTCAGCTGCCGCACCGGATGGCCGTGGCTCATTCCTGTCACTTCGGAATCGATGTCTCTGGCGGCAATAATCTTTGCTTTATAATTCGGATGAACCACAGCTTCCTTTGCCGTCACAAAACGGGTGCCCATCTGCACTGCCTCGGCCCCCAGCATAAATGCCGCGGCAAGACCTCTTCCGTCCGCAATCCCGCCTGCCGCAATGACCGGAATCCCCACCGCGTCCGCCACCTGGGGAACCAGGGCAAAAGTCGTCGTCTGGCCGATGTGCCCGCCGGATTCCATGCCTTCCGCCACTACCGCGTCGGCGCCTGCCCGCTCCATCATCCTCGCCATGGCGACGCTGGCCACCACAGGGATGATCCTGATACCGGCATCTTTCCACATGGCCACGTACTTTCCCGGATTGCCGGCGCCGGTGGTCACAGCCTTCACGCCTTCCTCCACCGCCACCCGGGCAATTTCGTCCGCTTCCGGATTCATCAGCATGATGTTCAGGCCGAAAGGCTTATCCGTCAGTTCCCGGCACCTGCGGATCTGATCTCTGACGAAATCGGCCCCGGCTCCCCCGGCGCCTATGATCCCGAACCCTCCGGCCTCGGAAACCGCAGCCGCCAGGTGGTATTCGGCCACCCACGCCATTCCGCCCTGAATGACCGGATACTCTATTCCCAAAAGTTCCGTTACCCTCGTCTTCATATCCGCCCTCATGTCAGTCTGCTTCCACACCCTTGTCTTCGAGATACCTTACCACATCTCCCACGGTGAGCAGCCCCTCCAGGTCCTCTGACGGAATCTCTATCCCAAACGCATCCTCCAGTGCCATGACCATCTCGAACAGATCCAGGGAGTCCGCATCCAGGTCCTCCTTGAAACGGGTGCTTTCCGTGATCTCCGTTCCTTCCGCGTTTAACTTCTCTTCGATGACTGCCTTTAATTTCTCAAACATTTTCTCTCCTCCTGATGATTTCAGATTTTGCAATATGGTTTTCATTACCACATAAAATGGTATATGACTCATTTTATTTGATTTTCAAAATATTTGAATATCAAACTTTTATGATGATAACGCCGCAGCCATAATTTGTCAATAGCATATCTGATAAATTTTTGAAAAATCTTGACAATTACGCACATTGTGCTATCCTATACTCGTAAAGCATACCAATTTCCTGAACATATACTGCACACCTGTTAAATTTGCAGTGCGACCCGACTGCAGACTGCCAGCCAGGTACTTTCCCGGAGCCATTAATGTATACTCATGAATGAAATTAATTGCCAGTCTAAATGTATAACGAGTGAACGCTTCTACAAAGTTGGCGTAAGAAGCGGCAATTAAATGCGTTCACGAGTATAAATCCTGGCGGTCTGCAGTATAGCTATATGAATTTCATTCCATCTATACTCAAGACCGCCGGAATTTATACTGTACACCACTGACGCCTGCAGTAACCTACAACGAAGCCGCTATCACTACAGCGGCTTTAAGACCGTCGGCCAGGTATGTTCGTTTCAGGCGGAACAGTAAATCCTGGCGGGTTTGCTGTATGACTACAGGATACTTCCAACAGACAGGAACTGTCGGAAAATAACTGCTGCAATTTCCTGTAATACCTTCAGGCTAAAGCCCGGAAATACAAGGAAAACAGTACAGATTCACGAAAAAAGGAGCCACTATGTCCACATACAACATAAAAGAAGCCACAGGCGCTTCCATCCGGCCCGAAGAACTGATGAAGCAACCATTTTACCCCATTACGGATTTCGGCGCTTCCACAGACGCATCCCCTGTGCAGAATACACTGGCAGTCAGGCAGGCCATTGCGGCCGCAGCCGGGAAGGGCGGAACCGTACTGATTCCCGCCGGTACTTATTCCGTCTACACCATTTTCCTTGCAAGCAATGTGAACCTCTTCCTGGAGGAGGGCGCAGTTCTGGCAGCCGCCAGAACAGATATCCGCCATTCCTACCAGAAGCAGGACGGCGAGGGCGGCAATTATGAGGAGCCGGAAGTAAACCCTTACGTGGGAATTCAGGACCACGGCCATACTTACTTCGCAAACAGCCTGGTATATGGCGCTGATCTTGAAAATGTCATGATTTACGGAAAAGGGCTTTTTACCGGTGGGCGCTTTAACGAAGACGGAATTCTGGAATATGTGCTTCAGGGCGGCGACCCGGCAGAACCCGCCTCCCGGGAGGCGAAGGGGCATCAGGGCGAATGGTTCGGCAATAAGGGGATTGCCCTGGTACGGTGCAAAAATGTGGTTCTGACAGACTTTTCCGTCACCATCGGCGGGCATTTTGCCATCATCGCCGAAGGCTGTGAAAATCTGTACGCTGAGCGCCTTCTGGTGGATACCACAAGGGATGCCTTCGATATTGACTGCTGTAAGAATGTTACTGTACGGCATACCGTCTGCAATTCCCTCACCGACGACGCGCTGTGCCTGAAGGCCTCTTTCGGCGCAGGCATATTCAAGCCGCTGGAAAATGTGCTGATTGAAGACTGCACGGTCAGCGGTTATGATGCCGGCAGCGTCTATGCCGGGGCCTTTACTCGGGATAAGCTGATCGCTCTGGACCGCTGCGGCCCCACCGGGCGGGTGAAATTCGGCACGGAATCCACCTGCGGCTACCATCAGGTGACCATACGCCGGGTGAATTTTGACCGTTCCAGAGGCTTCTGCCTGGAAGCGGTGGACTGCTCTTCCCTGACAGATGTGATTTTTGAGAGCTGCAGCTTTGACAATGTGTCCAGTTCGCCCATTTTCATTCGTGCCGGAGACAGGGGACGCTTTCCGGTAACCGGGAACAGCGCTTCCCGGGAGTATCCCGCCGCCGAAGGGAATGTACGCCTGGACAACCGGAACTGGATTCTTCCTGATGATAAGTCGTACCACTGCTATCCCGCCAAACGCTACGCGCCCCATTACAATAGAACCAGGACAGTCACGGCGGATGGGCACTCCTTCTTTGAAATTGTGGACGGAGAGCATCCAACGGAACGCAATCCTGCTAATTATGAGGAGCGGGACGGGCATTTTTATCTGAAAACCTGGCGCTGTACCGATTTTTCTCATGAACTGGCGGAAAAGGATCTGCCGCTGTACGCCAACGCAATTGGCTGCGAAAATATGGCATGCGTGTCAGATATTTTGATTCGTGACATTGCTGTCACAAACGCTGACCCCCGCTATCCCATTCTGCTCATGGGATTAACGGATTCCCATATTAAAAATATCGTTCTGGAGAATATTTCCGTGGAATACAGAGGCGGACTCTCCATGGAGCACGCGGTGGAGCAGCGTCAGCTGAACACGGAATGGAAGTACTCCCAGTTCCATGCGAAGGAACATGTGCAGAGCCTTCCCTGGCTGGTAAATGCCTTTTTCCTGAAAAATGAGGGGTTGCTGCCTAGGGCGGACTGGGATGCCGAAAACGGCTGCTGGCGCGACAATCCCTACAATGTACCGGAGCTTCCCGAGGTGTATCCGGAGTCCAGCAACTGGGGAATTCTGCCGGCTTACGGGCTTTTTGCAAAGCATGTGGACGGGCTGACGCTTAAGAATGTACGTTTTTCCTGCAGAGTGCCTGACGGCAGGCATGTGTGCGTATTTGACGACGTAAACGGAGCCACAGTGGACGGGCTGGAAGCCTGCTGCCGGGAAGGGCTGGCTCCCATTGCGGTGGTTACCGACCATTACAGACGGCATACCAATGCGGAATATGTTCCTGAGCAGCCGTATTTCACCACAAAAGTGACAGGCTTGTCGATTTTGAAACCGTTGACTTTGCACACAGTAAGTGACATTCATGTCACAAACCAGCGTCCCGGCACCGAAACCGACTCTCTGGTCGCTTATCAGGCCTCCGGCACAGCTTCTGACTCCGGTGCCGCAAACCAGACTTCCAGCTGCGAATCCGGCCTCCGGACCGCAAACCAGACTTCCAACGAAAAAGGGTCAGTGAACACCTGGATTCAGGAAGTGGAAATCCACGCTCCTGCCCCCGGCACGCCGCCGGACAGCCTGTATCCATATCCCACCGTTCCCTGTATGGAATCCGGATATCACTTTTCTGTAGACACGGACGATTATCCGCTCCCGCTGACGGTACACCGTCCCTTTATACACCCCGTTGCTCCGGTGCGGCTTGCCCCGGGAGAAACATACTCCGTTGTCCTGACGGTGCGTAACCCCGCCAGCGATATCTCGGAGGAAGCGGATAACGGCATTATCTACAATGAGCAGGTATCCCGTCTGAATTATGGCGTAAAAGGCATGAATGTACCCCTGGCACTAAGCTGCGAAAATCTGCCTAAGGGCGCTGCATTCGACCCTGACAGCCGCCGCTTCTCCTGGACACCTGCAGATGGGCAGCTCGGAGAATACAAGATTGTCTTCGTTGTAAATGACGGTGTGCTGCCGGAAAAAATGACACTGAAAATCAGCGTATCCTGTACTGCCTCGCGGGAATAACGGTGAATATTGGATGTAGTGCCCGTTATTTTCCCGGCCAGAAAGCATTGCCGCAAAGAAAAAACTCATGAAAGGAAGTTCCATGATGGAATATCAGACTGATTACGATTTTTTGTTGGAGCAGCTGAAAGCCGTGACGGAATCCGAGACGGACACCATCGCCAATCTTTCCAACGCTTCCGCTGTACTGAAGATGAACCTGGAAGAGATCAACTGGGTGGGGTTCTATCTGGCGCGGGAGAACCGGCTGGTGCTGGGTCCCTTCCAGGGCAGGCCTGCCTGTGTCCGGATTGATTTCGGGAAAGGAGTCTGCGGAACCGCTGCCGCCACCGGCATCACCCAGCTTGTACCGAATGTACATGAATTCCCGGGGCACATCGCCTGTGACGGCGCCTCCAATTCCGAGATCGTCATCCCCATGTTTCATGAGGGAAAGCTGAAGGCCGTGCTGGATATTGACAGCCCTGTCTTTCACCGTTTCACGGAAACTGACAGAGTGGGTCTGGAGCGGTGCGCGGCAGCATTATCGGCGGCATGCCGCTGGTAACCGGTTACGGTTCACCTGTCCGGACGCGGAATCCGCTACTTCAGCGCGTCCGCATCCAGAAAAGCCCTGGAACCCGTGGCGCCCTTCTGTCCCTGATATTTTCCGTTATAAGGATGCATTGCCACATCATCCATCCGGGAGAAGACCAGCTGCCCTA
>CANDMH010000112.1 GCA_947385785.1 uncultured Lachnospiraceae bacterium | reverse complement strand
ATGGGATAGGTTTCATGCTATCCCATCAAAATACCACCTAAAAATATCTACACCCAGACTCAAAATATCCCCAAAATCCGCTCAAAATCCACTTAACTTCGCCCGTTTCGCTTCGCCGAACCTCTGGAAGTGAACAACTTCCCGCATGCGCAGGAATTTAATGGGCTCGCAGACATCCGGCTCCTTAATGAGGCGCAGAATATTGTCATAGGTAGTTCTGGCCTTCTGCTCTGCCGCCATATCCTCCATCAGATCCGTAATGGGATCCCCTGTCACCTGGAACTGCGCGGCGGTGAAGGGGAAGCCTGAAGCAGCCTGGGGCCACACGCCTACGGTATGATCAACATAATAATTTGCAAAACCGCACTTCTCAATTTCTTCCATGGAAAGATTCCTGGTGAGCTGGTGTACGATGGTGGCTACCATCTCCAGATGTGCCAGTTCTTCCGTTCCTATATCCGTCAACAGCCCTGCCACCTCCCTGTAGGGAATGGAATACCGCTGGGACAGATAGCGCATGCTGGCGCCCATCTCGCCGTCCGGGCCGCCGTACTGGGAGATAATCGCCTGTGCCAGCATGGCGTTGGGCTCCTTGATATTTACGGGAAATTCCAGTCTCTTCTCATAACTCCACATTTACGCGCACTCTCCTTCCCAGGGCAGAGGGGCCTCTCCCCATCTCCACTCCTTGCCGCAGTCGGTCAGCCTTAAGTTCAGAGGGAAATATTTCTGAGAAAACTCTTTTTCCATCTGAATTTTAATCCGATTGTAGTGATTAAAGTATTCCAGGGCCCTCCGGTCCTGGGGATGGGTATCCAGAAAAAGTGCCAGCTCTGTCAGCACAAAATCCGCCATCCCGATGTCTCTCAAAAGCTGCTCCCTCTCTCTCATGACACACATCTCCTTCCCGTGAAAGGCTTATCCAGTTCGGGGAATATGGTTCCCGCGCAATACGCCTTCTCCAGATCATCGTACATCCCGTTAAATTCCTGCCAGGGAACATAAGCCATGGCTACGGGAAATTTATCGCAGTCGTTATCCTTAAAATGCTCGTGCATATCGATTCCTTTCCGCATTTCGGTTTTCTTTCTTCTATGATATGAAAAAAAACGGGATGTGTGAAAAGAAAGTATACAGTTGCCGGAGATACTTTTCCCTACTGCGGCAGCAGTATCTCTGTGGTAAACGCCCCGTCCTCGCTGTTCCGATTGATATACCCCTGGTTGCGCTCCACGATTGTGTCCACCCGCACCAGGCCGTAGCCATGGCCCTGTCCCTTGGTTGTACGGAACCTCCCCCCTTCCTTCTTCTGCTTCTTCTGCGCCGTGGTATTGGTAAAGGACATGTACAGCTGGGTATTTTTCATATCCATATAGATACGGATCAGCCTCTCCTCCTCCGGAAGCCGCATACAGGCCTCGATGGCATTGTCAAGCAGATTGCCCATGATAATGCAGAGGTCAATCTCCGAGGTTGTCAGCGAAACCGGCACATGGGCATCCGCCCGGACAGTGATATTCCGGGATTTTGCCAGAGATATCTTACTGTTCAGTATGACATCTGTCATCTTATTTCCTGTCTTCAGCACAGTGTCCACGGAATTCAGGTCTATACTCAGTTCATGCAGATAAGCTTTCAGCGATTCCAGGTCTCCCATCTCCGCGTAACTTGTCAATACCTGAATATGATTCCGATAATCATGCCGCCACCCCCTGGTCTGGCGGTACATATTCTCCACCTCCGCATAATGGGTGGCCAGCAGATCACTCTGATATGCGGCAATCCGCCTGTCTATTATCCTGTCCAGCAGACGCATATTCCCCTCCCTGCCGCTTCTTGTCTTTTTCTCCGACAGCCTCAAAAATCAGTTACTAAAAATATCGTATCACTGCCTGATTCAGGCCGTCGTACAGCTTCCTGGAAAGAGGCAGCGCCGTTTTGTCCTTCAGTATTACTTCCGCCCGGGATATCCGTTTTACAAATCTCAAATTGACAATGTAGGAACGGTGGATCCGGTAAAAGCTTTCATCCAGCTCTTCCGCCAGTTCATTCAGGGTACGCTTCACACTATATTCCTCATCGGCATGGATTGTAACGTAATTTTTCTGTACCTCCAGATACTGAATTTCATACAGGGGCAGTCTGACCACACCGTCGGCCAGCGTCAAAGTCAACGTATTTTCCCTCATTTTCAGACGTTCCACCGCTCTGTCCAGCACTGCTCCCAGCCTCCCGCCTGTCACCGGTTTGATCAGATAATGGAGCGCCTCCACATCATATCCCTCCGCTATGTATTCCATATAACCTGTAACGAAAATAATCTGAAGGCCCGCCCCGGACTGGCGAAGTCTCTTTGCCAGCTCCACTCCGCTCATACTCCCCATCTCAATATCCAGGAACAGCACATCGATAGCGTTATCGTCCTCATATGCAAACAAAAATGCCTCCGCCGAAGGATACTGCTCTATCTTCAGCGGCAGTTTTGCAGTTTTATTCCATTCGCCGATCAGCCCGGCCACATAAGCCGCGTCTACCGGGTTGTCATCACACACCGCAAACCGATACATTCCGTTACTCCTCAGTTATTTTCTTTCCGGTATTGTACATTTTCTCCATGCATCCCATGCGGCTGCCAATCCATAAACCGACCACCCTGCGCCGCGGCCCCGCAAAGCCACACTGAAGCATGCACATACAGCCGTTTCCCGACTGCCTGATATCATTCACGCCGTTATGCCGCGGACCATGGCCGGCAACTCCAATCTACCTGGATTCCCCCATAAAAAACAGCGCGATGGTCCCCGGGCCGGAATGAGCGCCAATGGTGGGCCCGATATGGTTAATCAGGAAATTTTGAAACCCAAATCTTTCCTTTATCAGATCCCGCACATACTCCGCATCCTCCAGAGCGTCCCCATGACTGATAAACACGTAATCCTCCCGATTCTCAGCTTCCCAGGAACCCATCCTCTCCTCCATATAGTCCACCAGGGCGCTGAGGGATTTCTTCCTTCCCCTGACTTTCCCGATGAGAATCAGATGTCCCTCGTCGTCCACATGGAGCTTCGGCTTGATGGAAATCATCGTCCCCAGAACCGCCGCTGTCCTGCTGACACGGCCGCCTCTGTACAGATGGTATAAATCATCTACCGTAAATACATGTGTGAAATTCAGAACGTGCTTTTCCAGCCACTGTGCGGTTTCCTCCATGGATTTCCCCGCATCCCTCATTTTCACCGCCTTATGTACAAACAGCCCCTCCCCCATGGAAGCGCCCAGGCTGTCCACTACGATAATTTTCACGTCACTATGTTCTTCCATAATTTCTTCGGCCGCCATGCGGATATTCCCGCAGGTGCCGCTGAGGCCGGAAGAAAAGGCCAAATACAGAATTTCCTTATCCTTTTCCACATAACTCTCAAAATATTCTTTCGCCTCGGCGGGGTTGATTTGCGAGGTAGTGGGCATCTTCCCCTCCTCCCGCATCATTTTATAAAATATTTTCCAATCAAGCTCTTTCTCCTTGCCATAAGTAACTCCATCGAGAATGCAGCTGATGGGCATACAGCCCAGATTGTGTTCCTGCAAATATTCTTTCGGTAAATCCGCAGTGCTGTCGGTTATAATTTTAAACATGTCCGCTTCCTCCTCTTTCGCTTCCCTGTCTGCCGTACCAGGGAAATGCAGAATTCCTCCCCCGCTTCCCAGCCAGGCGGCTGCACGGAAAAGCAGTGCCCCTGGCAGACACTTCCTTACGGCCGAACACCCGTACCGCAAGGCAACGCCTGGCAAATATATGAACACACGGGCATTAGGAAATGACCCATTTATAAAAGCATGTCTGCAATGTATCATAAAATACGGATTCTGTCAAATCAGGAATCGTCGAAATGTCATCAGTCGCTTTTTCGGCAGTTTCCAAGCGCCCCCGGAAGGCGCCTGCGTATCAGCCTGTTTTTCAGGTTCTTCCAGTCGAAGGGAATCAGAGGGTAGATGTAGCTCTTTCCGGAAACCGTCCGGTTACAGACAATGGCCAGCACCGACAGCAATATACCGCCGATATACCCCCACAGACTCAGCCACTGGGTCAGCAGCAGCGTAATGATGCGCAAAAATTTCAGCGCGTACCCCAATTCGTAATTTGCCTGGGTGTAGTTGGCAATCGCCACAAAGGCCATATACAACATAACTTCCGCGGAGAACCATCCGCTGTTCACAGAAAATTCCCCCAGTACCAGCGCTGCCATGACACTCAGCGGCGTGCTCAGCATATTGGGGGTATTGATCGCCGCCAGCTTCAGCCCGTCTATAGCAAGCTCCAGTACCAGAAACTGCCAGATTAAGGGCAGATTCGGTTCTTCCTTAAGCAGGATAAAAGATAAGCTCTCCGGAATCCACTGCGGATTATTCATCAGCAGCAGAAATGTAGGAGTGACCAGATAAGTCAACAGAGAAATGAAAAAACGCGTAATACGCAGATAAGTTCCCGTAATGGGAGGAAAATAATAATCATCCGCCTCCTCCACCACATCAAAAATCGTAGTGGGAAGTATCATGGCCGACGGGGAATTATCCACCAATATGACGATATTTCCCTCCAGCACCTGGGCGGATGCCGTGTCAGGACGCTCGGTATATTTGAATTTCGGAAAGGGATTGTACCATTTCCGCTGATACAGGCACTCCGCCAGCGACTCCTGGTTCATAGTCAGCGCATCTACTTTGATATTCTGTATCTTCTGTCTGATTTCATCCAAAAAGGCCGTATCCACCCGTTCTTTCATATAACAGAGCGCAATATCCGTACGGGAACTGTCCCCGGCATTCAGCATCTCCATATGCAGGTCGGCGCTGCGGATTCTGCGACGGATCAAAGCCGTATTGGACACCAGAGTCTCCACGAAGCCGTCCTTGGAGCCCCGGAGCGTCTTATCCTTCTCCGGCTCTTCCACACCCCTGGCCGGGTAAGTTCTGGCATCGATCAAAAGTGCTTTTTCATTGCCGTCTATCAACAGCACAAATATTCCCGACAGCAGTGAATGGACAATCGTATCCAGCTGATCCTCTATATCCACCTCCACATAGGGAGTAAACTGTTTGGATAATCCATGCATCTTTTGAGGCAGCTTATCCGGCGTCAGGTCCATAAAATACTGCAGCAGCTTCTGCACCAGATCATCTTTGCAGAAACCGTCAATCAGGTACATGCAGGCTTCCTTTCCGCCGATTTGGATCACCCTGTATATGATATCGAAATTCTTCTCCACATCCAACGTACTGTTCAGATAAGCCATATCTGCCTGCAGGGAGCCTGTCAGGCTGCCGTTACCGGAACTTTCCCTCTGAAGCATATCCTTTTTGCCGGGACTTACATTCTCTGTCATGAAACATACTCCTTTTCCGTCATGAATTGCGTAATCTTCATACACATATCATAACCTGAAAAGGAGTTTTTATACTCCCGGATGCCTACTCCTCTTTGTGTGTTCCTGACAGATTTATCCTTTGGAATTGTCGCGAAATAATTTGTACAATTTGTTTATCTGAAAGCGAGACTTCCTTAGTCTCCCGTCGTACTTCCAAGCCCTCCATTGCGGATTCCCGCTGCCTCATCGTCCACGGTGATACCGTACTCTATGAAAATCCCCTGGGCAAATCCTGTGCCCTGGGCTACCTCAACTTTTTTTCCTTCGTTGGTATCGTTGGTCATCTTAATGAAGATATGCCCCTCATTGTCTGAATTGTAATAATCGCTGTCAATGATACCGACCGTATTATTCATCTGAAGGCGATATTTGAAGCCCAGACCGCTTCTGGGGTACAGCTTCAATACCCAGTTTTCATCTATTCTCACACGGATT
This sequence comes from uncultured Lachnospiraceae bacterium, assembly GCA_947385785.1. GTDB lineage: Bacteria > Bacillota > Clostridia > Lachnospirales > Lachnospiraceae > Acetatifactor. The sequence goes on along the minus strand of CANDMH010000112.1, from coordinate 5,548 downwards.
CCCGTCGGAATCCTGATTGTCTCACCCGGCAGCAGGGAAAACGGGAAAGGCGCAAAAAAATCATAGCCTGCACTCCCCTTCGTCGCCCGCCCGGGGAGCTTAAGCGACTCATACATCTCCTGAATCTCCGTCTCCGAATACTGCGGAAAATCCTCTTTCACAGCCTGCATAAAGTTATCCCTGCTTACTTTGAAAAACTGTGCAATTCTTTTCATCTCTTCTCCTCGTGCCTAATGTATTCACCATAATACCCAACCTGAACATTCCCTTTCAGCGCCGCGAACGAATCAACAGGGCAGAAAACATTTGCCAGAATTCCCTGCGCCTCAGTCACAACACCCGCATATATTGCCCGGCTTTTCCGTCTTTACGTATTCCTGCCCATAATCTCCGCAGTGCAGCAGCGGCACAGACGGATCCGCCTGCGCAAGCGTCCTGCGCACATCAATCACCCGCTGGTTTGCGCTGCCCTTCCACAGAAGCTTTGTATCCTTCCTGTCCATTTGAAATTCCCCGTCCACCAGCACGTCCACATATTTCATCACCGGGTCTCTTCGGATATCCTCCCAGCAGTCCCCCGTATACATCCAGATTGTCTTCTGAGGATACCGGCTTTTCACCTCCGCCATAAACTCCCTCACATCAAGCCGGTTGGCCGTATGCATGGGATCTCCGCCCGAAAACGTGATACCGGAGATATAACTTTTATCCAGCTCATCAAAAATCTCCCGCTTCGCCGCTTCGTCAAACAGCAGCCCTCCGTCCGGATCCCATGTGACAGGGTTCTGGCATCCCTTACAGCAGTGACTGCAGCCGGCAACCCAGAGCACCACACGCAATCCGTCCCCGTTCAGCATATCGTCAGTTGTTATATTGTGATATCTCATAATCCCTTACCTCATTTACCACAAAACGCTTCTCATCTCAGTTCTGCAATCTCCGGCTTTCTCAATCCCTCGTTCCTGCCTTCCGCGATTTCGGATTGCTCATTCACATGCTCCTGCCTTCCGCAGCATACAGCTTCCTCGCTCACATGCTCTTACGTTCTGCAATCTCCGCCATCTTCGCCTCGTTGAGCCTGGTATCCCCATGCACTCTGGAATAGGACAGATACCCGTTCATACGGTCAATCTTGGTCAGATTCCTGCTGCCGCATTTCGGACATACATCCATCTCCAGTTCCTGGTGCCCACAGTCATCACAATAGGCCAGGGACAGGTTCACTCCCTCATAAAAGCCCAGATCCATGGCCCGGCGAATCAACGTCCTGATAGCGTCAATATTGTAATCGATGGGATATTTTACATACTGTATCTTCCCCCCATTGCTCAGATCCCAGAACCGGTTCTCCAGATCCTGCTTTTTGATGGGTGTGATATCCTCCGTCACATGGCAGTGGAAGCTGTTGCTCACATATTCCCTGTCGGATACCCCCTCTATAATACCGTACTTCTCACGGAACTGCTTCACCTGCAGTCCGCACAGATTCTCCGCCGGCGTACCGTAAATGGCATAGAGATTGCCGTCCGCCTCCTTGAATTCGTTAATGCGCTTATTGATATATTCCAGCACCTCCAGTGCAAACTGCCCATCCTCCACCAGGGATTTCCCGTTATAAAGCTCCTGAAGCTCGTTCAGAGCCGTGATTCCGAAGCTGGCGGTAGCCGATTTCAACAGAGGCTTGATCTTGTCTGTAAGCTTCAGATGCCCTCCCAGGAAACCGCCCTCGCAGTAGGCCAGAGGATTGGTGGAAGCCCGCATCTCTCCCAGATAGGCATAAGTCCTGATATGAAGCTGACGGATCAGATTCAGATAATAATCCAGTACCGTGTAGAAATCCCGGCTTTCCTTCCTGGATTTGGCCAGAATCATGGGCAGATGCAGTGATACCACACCGATATTGAAACGGCCCACAAATACAGGCTTGTCCTGGTCATCTGCCGGATGCATGCCGCCCCTCTCATACCAGGGGGACAGAAACGCCCTGCATCCCATGGGGGAAACGATTCTTCCGTACTGCTTATACATGCTCGCCACATAGCCCTTGCCCGTAAGGCTCAGCCAGTCGGGATACATGGTCCTGGCAGAGCACTGCACACCTTCCTCAAACACGTCCTCCAACGGCTTTCCCGGTCCATGGAGATTCTCGTCATATAAAAATACAATCTTGGGGAACAGAACCGGTTTCTTGTGCTCCTTCCTGCCCTGGCCGCCCCTGCGCACCTGGAGCATGGTGATGGTGGCAAGCCTTGCGAATCTGCCCGTTCCGGTACCGGCAGTCACCGTGATAAACGGATAATCGCCCCTGCTGCTGCCAACAGTATTGAATTTATATTCCCAGCCCTGAAATCCCTGTTCATACTCTCTGACTACATCACTGTAGGCTTCTTTTTCCGCTCTCTCACTGTCAATACCCAGTTTCCTGTATTTTTCGATATAGTGCTGATAGGATTTCTCGGCATAGGGCTCAAGAATCAGGTCCACACTGGGTACGGTAAAGCCGCCGTACTGCTGGCTGGCCGCACTGAGCACAATATCCCCGATGACATCGAAAGCCACATCCAGTGACTTCGGTTCGTTATACCAGACATTTCCCATCTCAAAGCCGCCGCTTAAGACATTCTGCACATCGAACAGACAGCAGTTCATGGTATCCCGCCTGGCGGACATATCGTGGACATAGATATACCCGTCCCGGCATGCCTGAATCTCCTCCGTAGTCATGAAAAATTTCTGGTACAGCTCCTTGTTCAGCTGATTGAAAACCAGGCTTCTCTTGGTGGCCACCAGGGCAGAGTCCGTATTTGCGTTTTCCTTGTCGCCAATATACATGATGGACTGGCTCTTCTTATACACATCATCCAGCATCCTGACAAAGTCCTGCTTGTAATTGCGGTAATCCCGGTAGCTTTTCGCCACCGTGGGCTTCACCTGCTCCAGAGCACTCTCCACGATATTGTGCATCATGGGAATGGGAACCTCCGTCTCCCCCAGCTCGTTCACCTTGTCGATAACATCCTGGCAGATCCGGCACTCTTCCTCCACGGTAAATCTGGTCAATGCCCTGTATGCACTCTTTGCCACGGCATTGATCACTTTCTGTACATTGAAGGCTTCTTTGCTTCCGTCCTTCTTTATCACATATACATCCCTGTCCGGTTTGAATTTTTCTCCGTAATTGACATCTTCTCTGACTGCCTGCTCAAAATTGCTGCCCATTTCCCTCATTCCCTTCTGATACTGTAAATATCCATGCGCTCTTTCTGTGGCTTCTGCATCATCCTTACGGCGGCACGCGCTGTTTCCTGCCCGGATTTCCACAGCGTTCCATCCTTGTCTGCGCTTCCCTGCCCGGGTTTCGCTGCGTTCCATCCTTGTCTGCGCTTCCCTTGCCCGGGTTTCGCTGCGTTCCATCCTTACCTGCGCTTCCCTGCCCGGATTTCCACAGCGTTCCATCCTTGCCTGCGCTTCCCTGCCCGGGTTTCGCTGCGTTCCATCCCTGCCTGCGCTTCCCTCCACCGGGCTTCCACGGCGCCCCTGACAGGATTCTCCACATTTTTATCACAAAATATAGTATGTCCATTTTGTAATCATTCTATATGTTGTGGCGGATACTTAACAGTATAAAAAACAAAACACAAATTGTCAATGCAGTCTTTCGGAAAATATATACAAAAAAGATACCCAAAATTTAGGATATCTTTCCATTGACAGCTATTCATATCAGAAAAACAGAAAAGGATAGAACTTTTTGATGCTTGCGGCCGTACTTTTTATCGTGCCCGGAGTAGACCACACACATTTACGTATAAAAAACTCTCCCAGAAAACTGTCCAGCCACATAACATCTGCTTCCATCGTGAGCGCTTCTTCCCGAAGCAAATAGGTGTTAATATAAAAATCCACATTGTCCAGATGCTTCTGGACTGTCTTCGGGGAAAGCGACGCCATATCGTTCTCAAACAATTTCAACAGCTTCTCATTTTGTTCGCGAATCTCACGGCATTTTTCTTCATACTCTTCGTAAGTCTCTTCCATCCTGCACCCGGCTCTCTGCCATCCTGCTTCAGCATATACAATCCCAGTCACACACCACCAGAAGCGACCCCCAGTATATCCTCCAGCCACTTCCTGTACCGCACCCTCACAGTCTCCGGGCTGACTATAACGGCATCCCGCCCGATACCGGCCAGCCACCCGAAGAACTGCCCGCTTACCGGCACCCTGACACGGATGCGGAATCCGCCTTCCGCCATCTGCCGGATGTCTGTCTCTCTTCCGAAACGGTCCAGCACTACGCCGATTAAACGGTCAGGAAACTGCATCGTTACCATCGCTTCCTCGCCGCCATACATCCCGAATATCTGATTGGTATAGGCAGCCAAGTCTACCTTCGCGAACTGCTCCACGCCCGCCCTGCTTTCCTTAAGCACCTCCGTCCTTCCCATCTTGTCCACACGGTAATGCTTCATGACGCCGTCTCTGTCGTCATACGCCGCCAGATAATAATTCTCATCCTGCCAGATCAGCGCCCATGGGCTTACTTTCTTCTCGCTGTTTGCCCTGGGAACCAGCTCTTTCTTCAGGTTCCAGTCCAGATATTGAAATGCAATCTGCCGATTCTCCTGAATGGCCCTGTGAATCGTGTCAATATTGTAGTAAATACTCTCGTTTTCCGTCTTGATGCGCCCGGCCACATACACCTGCCGCTGCAGCATTCCGGCATCATGCTTCCCCGCCATCTGCTCCAGCTTCTTAATCAGGCTCCGGGACTTTTTCATCGTCAGGAAACGGGAAGACTGCACCGCGTCCACAAGCAGCTTTAACTCCGCCAGTTCAAAATCCCTGCCCGCCATGTAATAGCCGCCCCCCAGCCTGTTCTGCACCTGCACAATATCGTATCCGAAATCGCAGAGCTTTTCCATATCGTCATAGACACTCTTCCTCTGGGAATGAATGTCATTGGCTTCCAGGTAAGAGATGATGTCGGATGTGCTGGCGGGATGATTCTCATCCGTATTCTCTGACAGAAATTTTATGATATAAAGAAGCTTCAGCTTCTGTCCCGATGACTTTGCCATTCCGCGAAAAACCTCCAGCAGTATGTATTGGATAAGCCGGACAATATTCGAAAAACTGACGGCAGGAAATCATTGGAACTTATGCGTTGCCGCTTTTATCCGCAGCAGTCTCCGCGTTCTTTTTCCTGGCCATGGTAATTCCGATGGCAACGGCAACCCCTGCCACTACTACTATTATAAGCATCAATACGAGATAGGACATAAATGAATTTAAAAAGCTGACTAACATGATTTATCCCTTCTTACTTTCAGAATCGTTTTATTGGGGAAGCAGTCACATATCATCTCTTCTGCGGCACTTCCCGACTCAAAAGTTATTTCGTAACACTTCTTTAGTATAACAGATACTGTGTCCTCCCGTCAAGTTATCCGGCATCGATTTTCCCATTTTGTTACTATTCAGGTTACTGTTCACGGGTGCCTCCGCGAGGCGTTTTCGTGCTCACTTTGCACGAAAATCCCGAGAC
>CANDMH010000111.1 GCA_947385785.1 uncultured Lachnospiraceae bacterium | reverse complement strand
CGGAATGGGCGGCGGCAGATTTCCGTTCTGACGCAAAAGTCCTTTCACAATTTTTGATTTCAGCTTTTCACAATGTCTGTTCTGTTGAGGCAGAGCGGACGAATGCTATGGTGAACAAGGAGAAAATGACTCCTTTTCATTGGGAAGTGTCTTTCAGGAGTTCCACGGAATATGCTTCATTCATTTCCCTGAAAATGACTTAAATACTTCCTGAATAAAGAAATTTACACATTGAGCCAAAGCGGCAGAAAGAGGTAAGAAAATGGCAGTAAAGATCAGATTGAGAAGAATGGGACAGAAGAAAGCTCCTTTCTATAGAATCATAGTAGCTGATTCCCGTTCCCCCAGAGATGGCAGATTCATCGAAGAGATCGGCACCTACGATCCCAGCACGGATCCCAGCACCTTCAAAATCAACGAGGAGTTGGCAAAGAAATGGCTGGCAAACGGTGCTCAGCCCACAGAAGTAGTAGGCAAACTTTTCAAGGCGGCAGGAATCGAAAAATAAATTCTGAACCCTGGGAGGTAGCTTATAATGGAAGGAGAGCATTCCATGGAAGAAATGCATTCCAAAGAACTGGTGGAAGTAATAGCAAAGTCGCTTGTTGATAATCCGGATGAAGTGAGTGTAACCGAAAAAACGGAGGGGCGTAATACGATTCTGGAGCTTCATGTCGCGTCTGCGGATATGGGCAAGGTAATCGGAAAACAGGGACGCATTGCGAAGGCAATCCGCTCTGTTGTAAAAGCGGCGGCATCCAGAGACAGGAAAAATGTGGATGTAGAAATAATAGGGTAAAAAATGAGGCGGGGCATATGCGGAACTAAAAACAGCATATGCCCCTCACAGTACCCGGAGGATTTACGGACGCATCACTGAGCAGCCGGAAAGCTGTTCACGGCTTCGTCGTTCACAGCAGTCGCCGCTTCGGTTGCCTGGGATTGTTCGTGCAGAATGTGCACGAAAACGCCTCGCGGTGGCACCGAGTGAACAGTAACGCCGGAAATTCTCTGCCATGCCCGGTACTGTGCGGGGGATATGCGGAACTAATAATAGGAGAAAACAGCATGGAGCAATTTTTTCAGGTCGGCATTATCACTTCTGCTCACGGCGTACACGGTGAAGTAAAGGTATATCCCACTACAGACGATGTGAAACGTTTCAGACGTCTGAAGGAAGTGATTGTCAGAAGGCCTCCGGCACAGGAGGTTTCCGGCAGCCATTCGGCATCCCGGACGGCATTGAAAGCTACCGGAAGCTCCAATTCTGCAGACAGAAATGACAGGAAAGCCGTCAGCGAAGAGACTCTGGAAATAGAGAGCGTCAAGTTTTTCAAGCAGTTTGCAATCCTGAAATTCAAGGGAATAGACACAATGGAGGCTGCTGAAAACTATCGGAAATGCTCCCTGACAGTTCCCCGAAGCAAAGCAGTGAGACTGTCCAGAGATGAATATTATATTGCCGATCTCATAGGGCTGGCAGTACGGGATGAAGACGGTACGGAAATCGGTATCCTAAGAGACGTAATAGAAACGGGCGCAAATGATGTATATGCAATCCGGCTTCATGACGGAAGAGAATTTCTGCTGCCTGCCATCAAACAATGTGTGCTCGAAGTGGATGTGGAAAACGGTTTTATGAGAATACACATTTTGGAAGGATTATTGGACGAAGCATAATGAGCGCAGTGATATTTCATGTACTGACCCTGTTTCCCCAGATGGTGATACAGGGTTTAAGCCCCAGCATTATCGGCAGAGCCTGGGAGAAAAAGATTATCTCGCTGAACGCGGTAGATATCAGGGACTATACGACGGACAGACACAGGAAAGTGGATGATTATCCCTACGGCGGCGGAGCAGGCATGCTGATGCAGGCGCAGCCTGTCTACGATGCCCACAAAGCGGTGACGGGCGGGAGAAAAGTCCGGACAATCTACGTTACGCCTCAGGGAACCCCTTTTACCCAGGCCAAAGCACAGGAACTGGCGCAGGAAGACGAGATTGTCTTCTTGTGCGGCCACTACGAAGGTATTGACGAGCGGGTGCTGGAGGAAATTGTGACGGACTATATTTCCATAGGTGATTATGTGCTTACGGGAGGGGAGCTTCCCGCCATGGTGATGATTGATTCCATCGCAAGGCTGATTCCCGGAGTTCTGGGCAACGATATTTCGTCGGAAGAAGAGAGCTTTTACAATGATCTGCTGGAGTATCCCCAGTACTCCCGGCCGGAGGAATGGCACGGAAAAAGGGTGCCGGAGGTACTCCTGTCCGGCAATCATAAAAAAGTGACGCAGTGGCGTCTGGAACAGGCCAGAGCGCGCACTGCCGAAAGACGCCCTGATTTATATGAGAAATACCGGGAGAAGCAGCTGCTGATAAAACAACTTGCCAGGCATAAGAGAAACAATATCCACCTGATGGAAAGCCTGACGAGAGGATGTGCGGAGGTATTGTACTGCGACAGGACAGCTTTGGCACAGGAACATACTACGGCGGAAGAAAATCCTGCCGTGTCACAAAAGCATTCAGCAGAAAGGGGTTCAGCAGAACTCTCCGTGCTGCTGTACAACCGCTGTTGCAGAACCTGTATGGCGTTTGCAGCGGACATGGCTTCCGGCAGAGCCATAGCGGACAGAATTCCGGTAGATACGGAACTGATTATCGTATCAGAGCCTTTTCTGAAAGAACTGCTGTTACAGCGGGGCTATCAGGCTCCTGGCTCCTATATTCAGATGCTGTATCCCCAAAAGGTTTCGCTGCCTGTGAAGCATAAAGAAATTTTCCCGCTTACCATGGAGCATTTTCCCTATGTATGCAGCCGATACTGCAATGACGCTCAATGCGGTCCCGGTATTGAGGAAGCATACATCAGGGAGCGGATTCAGGCGGGAGCCATGTACGGCGCTTTTGTGGAAGGCCGTCAGGTTGGCTTTATGGGCATTCATTCGGAGGGAAGCCTGGGAATGCTGTTTGTGGAAGAGGCTTTCCGGAGGCAGGGAATTGCATCTTCGCTGGAGGCTTACGCGGTAAACCGTATGCTGGAAAAGGGTTGGACGCCATATGGCCATGTATCAGCGGGGAATACCGCCTCCCTGAATCTTCAGGAAAAACTGGGTTTCTACAAAGCCGAAAAAACTTTCTGGTGGCTTGAAAAAACACTTGCAAATAGTACTTGAATATGCTAAGATTTTAATGTTGTGAAAAAGATGGTCCTCTGTTACCAGGCTCCTCCGTTCAGTATCGGCTCCCTGCTTCTATTATATGAGCCGGACAGATGGCAGGTGAGCGGCATAGCCGGAACGGAAAGACGGTATTAAGAACATCCATTTTATAAAGGAGGCTCATAATGAGTGACATTATCAGAGAAATTGAGGCAGCACAGTTAAAGGAGAAGGTTGACGACTTCAATGTAGGCGATACCGTAAAGGTTTACGGTAAGATCAAGGAAGGCAACCGCGAGAGAATTCAGGTATTTGAAGGTATTGTCCTGAAGAGACAGGGCGGAAGCAGCCGTGAGACCTTCACTGTCAGGAAGACTTCCAACGGTATCGGCGTTGAGAAGACATGGCCGGTACATTCCCCCAATGTGGAGAAGATTGAGGTGGTCAGACGTGGTAAGGTAAGGCGTGCGAAGCTGAACTACCTGAGAAGCCGTGTCGGTAAGAAGGCAAAGGTAAAAGAAGCCGTAAAATAAGCGGACAGGAGGGCAATTACTTGGGTAGTTGTCCTTTTTATGTTTAAAAGGAGTATAGAGGAGTGGCCGAAGCGCCATTTCGGTTCAGAAAGGTATATGGCGAAAAATAAGGGACTCAGTTTTTATAACCGGAAAAAGAGAAAAGTCAATGCGGCTCATGTGAAAGAGATTTTCAGCTGGCTGTTCGGGATTGTAGCGGCTGTTTTTATTGCGGTTGTACTGAACATATTCCTGGGGGTGACCACCAATGTGGTGGGGGTGTCCATGGAACCCACCCTGTATAACGGACAGCGCATTTATATTAATTCCTTCCTCTATCTGATATCGTCTCCGAAGAGGGGAGATGTGGTGGTATTTCTGCCAAACGGAAACGAGCATGCGCATTACTATGTCAAACGCGTGGCTGCGGTTCCGGGGGACAGCGTGCTCATCAGCGACGGTGTTCTGTATGTAAACGGTGAAGAAAGTCCCTGGGTAACGGAAAAACTGGCGGATGCCGGCATCGCGGCAAATGAATTTACGGTACAAAACGGTGAATACTTCTGTATCGGTGACAATCCGGGCAACAGCGAGGACAGCCGCTCCCCCAATATCGGGCCGGTGAGGGAGACGGATATAATAGGAAAGGTTTGGTTCCATGCTTCCTGTGAAGAGCTTGGCATGGGCTTTGTAAAATAGAGATGAATTATCAATGGTATCCTGGTCATATGACGAAGGCGAAACGTATGATGCAGGAAAATATGAAACTGGTCGATCTGATTATCGAACTGGTGGATGCCAGAATCCCCCTGGCCAGCCGCAATCCGGACATAGACGAGCTGGGAAAGGGCAAGTCCAGGATCGTGCTTTTAAACAAATCGGATCTGGCTGATGAAGCCTGGAACAAGCAGTGGGTGAACTGTTTTGAAGCAGGCGGAGCGCATGTCCTGGAGATGAATGCCAGGAGCGGAGCCGGGGTCAAAGCGATCAACGCACTGGTGCAGAAGGCATGTGCGGAAAAGATAGAGCGGGATCGGAAACGCGGCATCGTAAACCGTCCCGTCAGGGCCATGGTGGTGGGCATCCCCAACGTGGGAAAGTCCACTTTCATCAATTCCTTCGCAGGCCGCGCCTGTGCCAAAACGGGAAATAAGCCCGGAGTCACGAAAGGAAAACAGTGGATCCGCTTAAGCAGCAGACTGGAGCTTCTGGATACGCCGGGGATTTTATGGCCCAAATTTGAAGACAATATTGTAGGAATGCATCTGGCTTTTATCGGTTCCATGAATGACGAGGCCATGATACTTGAGGAGCTTGCCTGTGATCTGCTGAAAAGCCTGCAGGATCTTTATCCGGATTCCGTAACCGGGCGGTACGGGATTACATGGAAAGAAGAGGCTGCTGTCACACTGGAGGAAATCGCCCGCAGCAGAGGCTGCTTTTTAAGGGGAGAAGTTCTGGATCTGAAGAAAGCTTCCGGTATTCTGCTGGATGATTTCCGAAGCGGACGCCTGGGAAGGATGACGCTGGAGCATCCCGGATGATATGGCACAGACAGTTCCTTCTGGAATCGTGCAGAAATAATTTCAGGGTTCGTTAAACGGTTCCTGTAATATGTTCAGGCAGCAGCCCGGAAATACCATCAAAAAGCAATAAACCTGCAGCAGGGCTCTGGTTCGAAACCATGCCCACCGCAATCTGCACAACTTCTAAGGCGGCTGTGGGATATATCAGGAGAATGAACAATGAATAAAGTAATGAAAGAGATGATAAGCACTCTGCTCTATCTGTTGAGCGTCCTGTGTCTGACGTGGCTGGTGATCACTTTCGTTGGACAGCGGACGGAGGTAGACGGTTCTTCCATGGAACCCATGTTATCCAACGGAGATAATCTGATTGTGGATAAGATTACTTACAGGTTCCGTGACCCGCAGAGATATGACATTATTGTATTTCCGTTTAAGTACCAGGAAAATACTTATTACATCAAACGAATCATTGGACTTCCGGGCGAGACCGTACAGATTGATGAGCAGGGTAATATTTATATCAACGGGGAGGTGCTTCCGGAAAATTACGGGAGAGAAATTATCCGTGCCGACACTGTGGGGATTGCCATAAACCCGATCGTACTTGGAGAAGATGAATACTTTGTCATGGGCGACAACCGCAATAACAGTTCCGACAGCAGGACTGAGATTGTAGGAAATATCAAACGGGAAGACATCATCGGCAGAGCCTGGGTGCGTATCTGGCCCTTGAATAAATTCGGTATTCTGAAACATCAGTAGCAGAGGACTATGGTTTATGCACAGCTGTAAGGAAGTGTCTGCCAGACAATTCCTCAGGAAGTATCTATACGACAATTCTTCAGGGAGTGCCTGCGACTCCGAGAGGAGAATGAGGAGAACATACCATGAATAAAAAGACGAAGGAACTGATAGGCAATTTGCTCTATTTGCTTGGGATTGTATGTGTTGCCCTGTTGATTGTTACCTTTGTGGGACAGCGGACGAATGTAGATGGCTCTTCCATGGAACCCATGCTCACAGACGGCGACAATTTAATTGTAGACAAAATTACATACAGGTTCCGGGACCCGGAGAGATTTGATGTGATTGTATTTCCGGTAGAACAGGACAATAACAAAAAATACATCAAGCGCATAATCGGCCTTCCCGGGGAGACGGTACAGATAGACGCGGAAGGAAACATCTATATTAACGGCAAGCTTCTGGAAGAAAACTACGGCAGAGAGACAATCAAACCCGACACCATAGGAAGAGCGGCGGAACCGGTCATCCTGGGTGAAAACGAATACTTTGTGCTGGGAGATAACCGCAATAACAGTTCAGACAGTCGAAAAGAGAGTGTGGGAAATGTCAGCAGAAAGGACATCATCGGCAGAGCCTGGGTCCGTATCTGGCCGCTGAACAAAGCAGGCTTTATAAAACATCAGTAGCCGTCTTCACAGACAATTCCTCAGAAATTGTCGCGCTGCTTAGAAATTGTCGGAAAGATTACAGGGTTCGCGAAACGGTTTCCGTAATAGTTTCAGGCAAAGGCCGAAAATACACACAGATTATTTCCGGACATTTCATTACGTAACAGTTCAGACAGGGCACTGAACTGTTACGCTGATGCACACAAAACGCAAAGGAAATGCGTTTTGGCGCCCGAAAGTCTCGCAAAATTGCACAGGAATGCAATTTTGACTTCGCGGTAGGGGGTGTCTGAACTGTTACTTCATTACAGAGGGAAAAGAAAATGATCAGTACAGTCGAGATAAAGAAGATTCTTCAGGCAGCATCTATAGAGGAGCTGCCTGAATTTATAAAAGCCTACGGGGCAGATGAGCGCCAGGGCGTCAGAAAGCTGGTGGAGACAGCGTCAAAGCGCCTGGCCGCTCTGGAAACGGAAAGAGCCAGGGTTGAGGAGCTTTGTACATATGAAAAACAATACGCGGAATATGATTTTATCTGCGGAGTGGACGAGGCGGGAAGAGGTCCCCTTGCAGGTCCTGTGGCGGCAGGGGCAGTGATACTTCCCAAAGGTTGCCGCATTTTATATATAAATGATTCCAAGCAACTCTCCGAAAAAAAGAGAGAGGAACTTTATACGGCAATCACGGAGACGGCTGTTTCCTGGGCAGTGGGATATGCTTCGCCGGAACGCATAGACGAAATCAATATTCTTCAGGCCACATACGAAGCCATGCGGGAAGCCCTGGGCAGGTTAAAGCCTGCACCCGGGGTTCTGCTGAATGACGCGGTTACGATTCCTGGAATTTCCATTCCGCAGATACCCATTATCAAAGGGGACGCGAAAAGTATCTCCATAGGAGCTGCCAGCATTGTCGCCAAAGTTACCAGAGACAGGATAATGCAGGAATACGATAAAATTTTTCCGGAATATGGTTTCGCAGAGAACAAGGGGTATGGGAGCCGGAAGCATATCGCGGCTCTGCAGAAATACGGCCCAACCCCCATCCACCGAAGAACCTTTATCAGGAATTATATGCCGGAACCGGGTTCTGAGAGGGAGGATGCGGAACTGGAATAAAAACAGCATCCTCCCGCACAGAACCCCATAGGATTTACGGACGCATGCTTTTGCGGCCGGAAATCGTATGCCGGAACCGGGTTCTGAGAGGGAGGATGCGGAACTGGAATAGGAGGCAAAAATGAAACTTTCACAGCTGTTTTCAGGGGAAGTACGCACCGACAGCACGGCTTCCCGCGCTTCACAGCCTACACCGGCGCAGATGGAACAGGCGAACCGCCAGATTCGTTCCCTTGTCCCCGGGCAGACCATCAGCGGGGAAATTGTTTCCAGAAATGGCAGTGAGGTTCAGATTCGGCTTTCAGAGGATGTTCTGCTCAACGCCAGGGTGGACAGGAACCTGAATATCGAAGTGGGCAAAAATATGACTTTCGAAGTAAAAAATAACGGAAGTTCCCTGACACTGAGTCCGTTATTTACGAATGTAGCCACGGATGTGAATGTATTAAAAGCGCTTGACATGGCAGGACTGCCGGTGAACAGAGCCTCTATTGAAATGACGCAGCAGCTGATGAAGGCTGGAATGTCTGTTAACAGAAGCAGCCTGCAGCAGATTTTCAGGGAGATCAGCGGCTTTCCGCAGGCGGAAATCTCCGACATCATAAATCTTCACAGGCTCCAGATGCCTGTGAACGAGGCGAATCTGAACCAGATGGTCTCTTACCGGAATCTGAATCATCAGCTGACCCAGGGCATGGACACCGTACTGGAGGCGCTTCCGGAAGTCTTTGATTCTATGATGGCGGACGGAGATACGGCCGGAGCCGTAAAGCTGTATCAGGAAGTACTGCAGCTGGTACAGGAAAGCGGCGGACAGGCGACTCCTGCAGGAGAGGGAGGATTGATACCGGGGCAGACAGCACCGGAGGGCGCGGCCGGCATGCCTGGTCAGGGGGAATTTTCCGATGTATCCGCAGGTTTCATACAGGGAGAACCGGCTGACACACCCGGGGCAGGTTCCGTGCAGGGAAAGCTTGCCGATGCATCCACAGTCATGCTTACGGAAGGGGAAATAACTGTCGGGAACAGGGCTGGCGCAGAGGCTTTAACCAGCGCAGAAAACGAACTGCAGACAGATTCCGGGGCTGTATTGGCAGGCCGTATTCAGGAAAATCAGGCAGAAATCGAGGCGGATATGCTGTCGTCGCAAACGGCGGATCCGGGAGAAGCGGCAGGATTGGGAAAGGTGGCTGGCGAAGCCGGGGCAGGCACGGATGGCCAGCCTGTCATAACGGAGGAAGCTGTTATAAACGGCAGGGCGGCTGCGGAAACGGATTCCTCTCTGACAGGGCAGATGCCTGCGGAAGCGGGTGCCCGGGAACAGATTCCTGAAGCATTGCGGATGCCGGTGGCAAATGATGCTCTGGCACTGCTGGACAGTATCCGCATGCCGCCGGAGGAGGCTTCCGGACTCCGCAGCCAGATTTTACAGTTTGCCCGCGGAGAAACGGATGCGGGACAATTCTTTTCCCTGCTGAACTCCCTGGCCGACGGGGCAAAATTTTCCACAGGCTCCATGAAGCTGTTGGAAAAAATGTTCTCCGGATCGAGATTCCGGACTCTTTTAAACCACGCGCTGAAAGGAAACTGGATGCTTCGCCCGGAAGAAGTATCTGCTCCGGGCAGGGTGGAGGAAATGTACCGCAGACTGGACAGACAGCTGAAAAGTCTTGGCAGCGCGCTTGAAAATGCAGGTCAGACCGGAAGTACGGCATACAGGGCCGTCGCTTCCATGTCACAGAATCTTGATTTTCTGCAGCAGCTCAATCAGATGTATACTTATGTGCAGCTGCCCCTCAGACTGCAGCAGAGAGATGCACAGGGCGAACTGTACGTCTATACGAATAAAAAGAAGCTTGCCAGTCCGGACGGTACCGTAAGCGCGCTCCTTCACCTGGATATGGATCATCTGGGACCGGTGGATGTGCATGTATCTCTGAAGGGGAGCAAAGTGAATACCCGCTTTTACCTGCGGGACGACGATATGATAGACTTTATGTCACAGCATATGGATGTACTGACCGGACGGCTTCAGAAGCGCGGCTATGACTGCAGCTTTTCCATGGTACTCAGGGAAAAAGGGGAAGGTGAGGCCACGAAAGGGGGACTGGAGCCTGTACTGCGCCAGAACAAGGGCATACTGCTTTCGCATTATGCCTTTGATGTGCGCACATAGCTGTAATGCTTTTTGTAGGTATGTCATTCTTCAAAAAGCCAGAGAAATCAAGGTACTCCACAATGTATGGCATACCTGACTTGATTCGTTACAGTTTATACTCATGAACGAAAACAATTGCCGGTCTAAATAACGAGTGAACGCATCGGCAATCCAGAGTTGAAAGCGGCAATTAAATGCGTTCACGAGTATAAATACAGGGAGAATTGAGATTAGAGGAGGGAGTTCATAATTAAATGTATGAGAAAAAGGAAAATCGTGAAAAAGTAAAACAGGCCATTGCGCTGGAATATGACCCTTCCGACGAGGCCCCAAGAGTAATTGCCAGCGGAAAAGGCGTTCTGGCAGAGCGTATCATCGAGAGAGCCCAGGAAAGCGCTGTGCCCATTCACAGGGATGACAAGCTTGCGGACACGCTGTCAAGGCTGGATATCGGAGATATGATTCCCCCCGAACTGTATGATGTGGTGGCAGAGATACTGGTATTCGTGGATTCCATGGATAAGATACGGGCAAAGATGAAGAGGCAGGGCGTAATTTGAATAAAAGACAGACAGGAACACAATGGGAAACCCAGGCTGCGGAATATCTCATACAGAACGGTATGCGGATTGCGGAGAAAAATTTTCGCTGCAGACAGGGTGAGATTGACCTGATCGGATATCACGAAGGGTATCTGGTGTTTGTGGAAGTAAAATACAGAAGCACCTTCGGTTCCGGATACGCCCTGGCGGCCGTGGACTACCGGAAGCAGTGCAGAATCTGCAAAGTTGCGGATTACTACAGATATTCCCGCGGGCTGGGAGAGGATATCAGCGTACGGTACGACGTGATTGGCATCCAGAACGGAAATATAGAGTGGATACAGAATGCGTTTCCGCATATATACAGATATTAATACAAGATATTTACTGTTTTTATTGACATTTTTTCGGGAACTTGATATGATATCGGAAGGGTTTTACAGACACTTTCTTATGACAAGGAGATGTGAATAATTATGCAGAAAATGGAAGAAGTGCATTCCAAGGTATTTCAGCTGCTGGTAAACAATACTTCCGGTGTCTTAAGCCGGATTGCGGGCCTTTTTGCAAGAAGAGGCTATAATGTAGAAAGCATTACCGCCGGCGTCACATCAGATCCCAGGATCACCAGAATTACCATTGTGGCTTCCGGTGATGACGAGATTCTGGAACAGATTGAAAAGCAGCTCTCCAAGCTGGAGGATGTTCGAAATATCAAGGAATTATGTCCGGAAAGGAGTGTCTACCGTGAGTTGATCATGATCAAGGTTCGCGCCACGGCGGAACAGCGGCAGGGCATCATAGCGGTGGCAGACATTTTCCGTGCCAAAATCATCGATGTGGCGCCCGAAAGCCTGATGATTGAGCTTACCGGCAATCAGCAGAAGATTGAGGCATTTATCGACCTTCTGGCCGGATATGAGATACTGGAACAGGCCAGAACAGGAATCGCAGGCCTGAGCAGAGGTACAGAGCCCGTTGTTACATTTGATTAGCTCCAGGGATAACCTGTCAGTTATATAAGATTCTGCAGGGATACATATTCTGCAGGACAAAACCCGCCTGGGAGCTGTCAGTGCCCGGAGAATTCAGGGACGCATGCACTTTGCGGCCCCAAATAGCTCCGCTGAGTGGCACTGACAGCGGACAGGCATAAAAGAACCCGCCTGG
>CANDMH010000110.1 GCA_947385785.1 uncultured Lachnospiraceae bacterium | reverse complement strand
TACAGGGAGGAAGCAGACTGGAGCAGAGCGTACAGGGAGGAAGCAGACTGGAGCAGAGCGTACAGAGAGGAAGCAGACTGGAGCAGAGCGTACAGGGAGGAAGCAGACTGGAGCAGGGCGTACAGGGAGGAAGCAGACTGGAGCAGAGCAGGACAGGCAGGGAAAGCGTCCTCGCAACGCGTGTACTGGAAGCCTGCAGGAATCAGCTGTTTTTCCGGCAGCGATATCTGGAGCAGGCGCTGTTTCGGCTGAAATGGGCGGAAACGGAAGATATTTTTCTGGGAAACGATGGGGAGTATCTGCATTACGACAGGAAATATATTTTAAAAAGATATGCGGAAAGCCCGGTACAGATGTCCATGGACTATCTTCATACCGTCATGCACTGCCTGTACCAGCATCCGTTTTTCTGCCCCCGGAACTGTACGGAAGAACAGGAACTGTGCTGGGATTTGGCGGCGGATATTGCTGTGGAGTGCGTTCTGGAGGAGCTGAGGGAACCCGGAGCTTTGGAGATTTCGGACACTGCGTCAGAGCAGCGCTGCGGGATACTTCAGAAGCTGAAGGCTGAAGTCGGATTTATGTCCGTGCAGAAATTAGTCTCATATCTACAGAATATTTCCGCGCAGGGACAGATGGAGCGTATTTTCGGATTAGACTTTCAGGAACTTTGCAGATTGTTTCAAAGGGACAGCCACAGACTATGGCATACAGACAGGGGGAATACCAAGGGGAATACCAAAGGGAATACCAAAGGGAATACCAAAGGGAATACCAGAGGGGAAAGCAGTACCGGAGAAGATGAAAACAGTGAGACTCCGGACGGGAAAGCAGAGCAGGAACTCTCCGGGACAGAAAAGAAAGAAAACAGTCAGCAGCAGGAAGAAGAAAACAGTCAGCAGCAGGAAAAAGAGAACGGCCAGCAACAGGAAGAAGAAAACAGCCGGCAGCAGGAAGAAGAGAACGGCCAGCAGCAGGAAGAAGAAAACAGTCAGCAGCAGGAAGAAAAAAACAACCGGCAGCAGGAAGAAGAAAACAGCCGTAAGCAGGAAGAAGAGAACGGCCAGCAGCAGGCAAAAGAGAACTGCCAACAGCAGAAGAAAGAAAACAGCCAGCAGCAAATGAAAGAGAACTATCAACAGCAAAACTACCAACAACAGAAAAAAGAAAACCACCTGCAGCAGATATGGAAAAACGTGGCCGAACGGGTATTGGTGGAGGCCCAGGCCTTCGCACACTCCGGCAGAGGGGAAATCGCAGGCGATATGCTGCAGCACTTGAAAAAGCTGACCAGGGAAACATATGATTACACCCGGTTTCTGACGAAATTTGCCACCCATTGGGAAGAGCGGATGCAGATTGATGAGGATGAATTCGATTATGCATTTTATACTTACGGGCTGAAGCTGTTCGGAAAGGTTCCGCTGATAGAACCTTTGGAATACAGGGAGAAAAATCTGATACGGGAGTTTCTCATTGCAATCGACACTTCCGGCTCCTGCCAGGGGGAAGTGGTGGAACGGTTCCTGACTAAGACCTACAATATCCTGCGGCAGACGCAGGCATTCACCGCCAGAGTGAACATACATATCGTGCAGTGTGACGCCCGGATTCAGGAAGACGCCAGAATCGAGACGCAGGAAGAACTGGAAGCATATATAGCCCATCTGACGCTGAAGGGCTTTGGCGGAACGGATTTCACTCCCGTGTTCGAATATACGGATCGCCTTCTGGAATCCGGCGAAATCAGACGTCTGGACGGACTGCTGTATTTTACGGACGGGTACGGCATCTTTCCTGCCAGACCGCCCGGATACAGGACAGCTTTTGTATTCCTGGACAAAGAGGAGGAAGTGAGGGTACCGCCCTGGGCCATGAAGGTATATCTGGATTGATTTGCCTCAGGCGTTTACCGAAAGAAAGTGCGGCAGTTATTTTCCGACAATTCCTGACAATAGCAGCCATCAATAGAAACAGGAGATTGTGAGATGAATATTAAAGAAGCAAAAGAGGAGATTGCGCGTTGCGCGGCAATTTATCTCGATAAAAACGAATTTGGGGAATACAATATTCCCTACATGAAGCAAAGGCCGATTTTCATGGTGGGAGCGCCGGGAATCGGAAAGACCGCAATTATGGAGCAGATTGCGTCGGAACTGGATATCGCGCTGGTATCCTATTCCATGACACATCACACCAGGCAGAGCGCCCTGGGGCTTCCGTTTATCGAAGAAAAGCGCTTTGACGGGAAAAAGGCCATGGTTTCTGAGTATACCATGAGCGAAATCCTGGCCTCCGTGTACGCGATGATGGAGGAATCCGGGAAGCGGGAGGGGATTCTGTTCCTGGACGAGATTAACTGCGTATCAGAGACGCTGGCTCCGGCCATGCTTCTGTTCCTGCAGTACAAAACCTTCGGCAACAGACGCCTGCCTGAGGGATGGGTGATTGTCACGGCAGGAAATCCGCCCCAATACAACAAGTCGGTGAAGGAATTTGATGTGGCGACGCTGGATCGTCTGAAATGCTTTACCGTGGAGGAAGATTTCAGTGTGTGGAAATCCTATGCTTACCGGAACGGGATTCATGCGGCAGTCATTGCGTTTCTGGAAATTAACCCTGAATGGTTCTATTCCATACGGACAACCGTAGACGGAACGCGCTATGTTACTGCCAGGGGCTGGGAGGATCTGTCCAGGGCAATCTCCGCCTATGAAAAGAAGAATTTTCCGGTGGACAGAAAACTGATCGGGCAGTATATCACCGATACGGAGGTGGCCGGGAAATTCGGCATATATTATGACCTTTTTCAGAAATATCAGGCCGCATACCAGGTGGAGGATATTCTGCAGGGAAAAGCGGCGGAAAGCCTTGCGGAGCGCGCCGCCGGGGCCGGATTTGACGAGCGGGTATCGCTCCTGGGGCTGATATTGGAGAAGCTGAATCTTCGGTTTGCACGGGATGTGAATCAGGAGGCGGTGCTGGAGAGGGTGGTCAGGATTTTGCGGCAGATAAAGAAACAGGCAGGCACCGGCAGGGCGGCATCGGCGGCAGACACAGCCAGAACTGCCGGAAAAAACGCGGGAAATGAAGCTGCCGGAAAAAACGCGGGAAATGAAACTGCCGGAAAAAACGCGGGAAATGAAACTGCCGGAGCAGACGCAGGCGCCCTTTGGTATCAGTTGCTGGAGAAGCAGTGCGGGGAAATCAGGGCAGAGCGGGGCCGAAAAGAGGCCGCCAACAGCCTGGGTCTCAAATTAAAAACGGAATACCGGGATACACTGGCGCTTCTGGAGAAATACATGGCGGAATGCACCGATGAGAAGAAGTCGGGGAAACCGTTCCAGCGGATTAAAAAGGCATTTGACGCAAAAGTAAGGGCGCATCAGAATCAGGTGCAGGAGACAAAACGCTTTTTGGAAAACAGCTTTGACTTTATGGAACGTACCTGGGGGAGAAGCCAGGAAATGATTTTGTTTATGACGGAGCTGACCGCCAGTGAAGAGAGCATGCTTTTCATCGAAATGTGGGGATGTGATTCCTATTTCAAATATAATCAGGAGCTGCTGATTTATGATGTGCACCGGAATCTGCAGCGTGAAATTGCTGATCTTGGATTTGAATGAAATGTGGAGGTTACCAGGACAACAGCCGATATTTCACAGGGTACTCTCCAACCGAAGAGTACCCGTTTCGCAAACGCGCCGAAGTATTTTCTGATACACGCTCCGTAAATGCGTCCTGGCAATTTCTGATACCAGTGCAGGATATCTGTGCTGATTACCGGAAAATGCTCTGCAATACGGCGTCTTCCCGCAATATTTGTTTTGCCTTCTCCCGGCATTTTTCCTCATGAAGGTAGGTATGGCGGAAAGGCTTTATGGAAGGCGCCATGTCGATGGCCCGTTCATAATCCTCACGGTGCAGATCGAGGGTGCGCACATAATCCCAGAACCCGGTGTCCGTAAAAATGGTGTTCACCCGCTGGAAACGATGTTCCTGCACTTTGCTCATCAGATAG
Organism: uncultured Lachnospiraceae bacterium; assembly: GCA_947385785.1. Classification (GTDB taxonomy): domain Bacteria; phylum Bacillota; class Clostridia; order Lachnospirales; family Lachnospiraceae; genus Acetatifactor. The sequence continues at coordinate 7,604 of CANDMH010000110.1, read as the reverse complement.
GTTGCAATTCCCACCTGTATGCCATGGAGCTGAGGCTGCTCCAGCATCTTGTCCAGGGCATGGGAAATCAGGTGTTCGCTGCCGCTGGTAGGGGCGCTGCTTCCCGCGATCTCATTGGCAATCCCGCTCATGGCCAGGGAATCCAGAAGTTCCCGCAGGAACAAATCTTCATGGATATCCTGAAAAGGCGTGCGCACAAAGCTGTTTACGGCTTTCTTGGCAATCATTACCGCAAAATCGTTTATTTCGGTGCATCCTGCATCCGCTTCGAAGGCCCAGTCATAGAGCGCAGTGATCTTGGATACCATATCACCGATGCCGGAGTACAGGAATTTTGGGGGAGCGCTTTTGATTACATCCGTGTCCGCAATGATGCCGTATGCCATACGTGCGGGCACGGAAGTTCTCCTGCCGCTCACGGTCAGGGAGGCGCTGGCGCTGGAAAAGCCGTCGCTGGACGCGGAAGTGGGGACGCTTAAAAAGGGCAGTTTTCGCAGGCAGGCGGCATATTTTGCGGCGTCTATGACCTTGCCGCCGCCCAGTCCAACGATGACCTGCGCTTTCGGATCAATGGAAAAGGCCAGCTCTACGATGTCTTCTATCTTGATGGAGTCCAGCTCCCGGTATTCCAGGACCGTGACGCCGGCTTCCTTTAAGGATTCCATTACATCCCTGCCGAACATGTCGATAAGGCCGTTGCCGAAGTAGATCACGGCTTTCTCCATGGAATGCACTTTTTCCATGGAATGTACTTCTTCCATGCCCCCTGACCGGATATGCTTTCCTATGTCTTTTAAGGCGCCCTTTCCCACTTTAAGGATGGATGGGATTGCTATGTGGCTGCTGTTCATTTTGATACCTCCGTAATTTTTCAGGGATAGACAGTTCCCTTGTGTCAGCTCGCAAGTGCAGCTTTTTCTCAGGATAGCATATTTGGGAGAAGATGGCAAGAAGGCGGCTGAGGATTTGCGCTGTTTTGCGCGAAGAATGAGGAATCTTGGACAACCGTTTCGGCTGGTATTTTTTTGAAAAAAATAATAAAAGCAGTTGCATATGGAGAACATATGTGCTATTATAGGCAAGAACAGATGTTCTAAAGAACCGTTCGCAAATACAACCGGTTCAGGCAAAAGCCAACACTTCAGAGAAACGGAGGTGCATCTGAAATGGAATATTTGAAAACCGGCCAGGATATGCCTCTGGAGGAGAAGCTGCAGGTACTGACAGATGCCGCCAAGTATGACGTGGCCTGTACCTCCAGCGGCGTAGACAGGAAAGGGAATGGCAGCAGTATAGGCAACTGTGTGGCAGCCGGTATCTGTCATAGCTTTTCCGGTGACGGCAGGTGTATTTCCCTGTTAAAGATACTGCTGACGAACGAATGCATTTATGATTGTAAATATTGCCGCAACCGCCATTCCAATGATATTCCAAGGGCCACTTTTACGCCGGAGGAAGTCTGTACCCTTACCATGGAATTTTACCGCAGAAATTACATCGAAGGACTGTTTTTGAGCTCCGGCATCATCAGGAACCCTACCTTTACCATGGAACTGATCTGCCGCACCATATGGCTTCTGAGAAATAAGTACCGTTTTAACGGTTATGTCCATGTAAAGGCGATTCCGGGAGCCGACCCGGAGGTGATAGAACAGACAGGCTTTCTGGCAGACAGGATGAGCGTGAACCTGGAGCTGCCTACAGCGGAGGGACTGCGCACGCTGGCGCCGAATAAGCACCGTAAGAGTATTCTGACTCCCATGAGACAGATACAGAACGGCATCCAGGCCAACCGCAGCGACCTTGTACTGTATCGGAATGCGCCGAAATTTGTGGCCGGAGGACAATCGACCCAGATGATTATCGGAGCCACGCCGGAGAATGATTTTCAGATTATCAATGTGGCGGAGGGATTGTATCAGAAATTCGGCCTGAAGAGAGTGTTTTACTCCGCATTTGTAAACGTGACGGGAGATAAATGCCTGCCGGCCCTGCCCGGAGGGCCGCCTCTCCTGCGGGAGCACAGGCTTTATCAGGCGGACTGGCTGCTGCGTTTTTACGGATTTCGTGCGGAAGAACTGCTGGATGAGAGGCGTCCTTTTTTCAATATCATGCTGGACCCCAAGGAGGATTGGGCGGTGCGGCATCTGGAGCAGTTCCCGGTGGAAATCAACCGGGCGCCCATGGAGAAGCTGCTCAGGATACCCGGAGTAGGGGTGAAAAGCGCCCGGAGGATTGTGGCGGCGCGCAGAAGCGGCAGCCTGACCTTTCAGGATCTGAAGAAAATCGGAGTCGTGCTGAAGCGGGCTCTGTACTTTATCACATGCAGCGGAAGGATGATGTACCCGGTGAAGCTGGATGAGGATTATATTGTGCGGAATCTGACCAGTGAGAAGGACAGAGTCCGGTTTGGAAGTGACGGAATGGGGTATCGGCAGATGTCGCTGTTTGACGATGTGAATTTTGCCCGGCCGGTTACCGTCATAGAACAGCAGCAGGCTGCGGCAGGCCAGCTGTAAGGAAGCAGCAGTTATTTTTCGACCTTCCTGACGGCTTTACACAGAATCGGGAAAATGGCTGTATGGAAGGAAACGAAAGAGATACAGAATCGGGAAAATGGATGTATGGAAGGAAACGAAGGATACACGGAATCGGGAAAATGGCTGTATGGAAGGAAATGAAGGATACACGGAATCGGGAAATGGCTGTATGGAAGGAAACGAAGGATATACGGAATCGGAGACAGGCGGCGGTGCATTATGATTGTATACAGATGTGAGGACAGTGTGGAAAGCATCTACACTGCGGTTTATCAGGCATATGAGGAAAGGCGGAATCACGGGGATACCATATTGTGTCTTACGGATGATCCGATTCTTTTTGGGGAAGATGTGGAAGTGAAAGCGGATGGTGAGAAGACCCGCAGGGTAATGAATACTCTGGTCAGGAGGTTCGGGATGGAGGACAGCCGGTATCTGGCTATGGCGCTGGCTTCCGAAGATGAAGAGAAGGCACAGGCAGTTTACCGGACGATTGTGGAAGGGCTGCGTGTGAAATGCCGCCCGGGGCATTTGTTTGACAATCTGGCGGATTACCACATTCATAAAGCTTTTGCGCTGGGGAGAGGTGTGTCCACAGAAGTGGGGCATCAGCTGCAGTTTCTGCGTTTTCAGGAGCTGGATAACGGTGTACTGTACTCTAAAATCGGCCCGAAAAATGACGTGCTGGCTTTTCTGATGCCGCATTTTGCGGACAGGCTTCCCATTGAACATTTTATCATCTATGATGAGAAAAGGAATCTGTTCGGAATCCATCCGGCCGGAAGGCAGTGGTATCTGTTTCGCGGGGAGGAAGCAGACAGACCGCTGCAGCTTCGGTATTCGGAGGAGGAACTGCAGTACCAGGAACTTTTCCGGCAGTTTTGCCATACCATAACAATTGAAGAGCGTAAGAACCGGAAGCTTCAGCAAAATATGCTTCCCCTGCGTTTTCGGGAATATATGGTGGAATTTCAGTAGGCTGATATTGCCGAATACGCGGGAATTTCCGCGGAAATTTGTCTCAAAGCCTTTACTTTTTACACATTTTGTCTATAATGTAAATGTAAAATGGATGTGTGGAAGTTTGGAAAGGAAGGTCGGAAATGGTTAAAGTGATTCATTTAACTCCGGGTGAAGTACAGCATTTTGTGAACGTGGCTTCTAAGTGCGATTTTGACATCGACATTTCCTATAACAGATATATTGTGGATGCAAAATCATTTCTGGGAGTGTACGGACTGGATCTTCGCAGGCCGCTGAAGGTATCCTATGACGGGTACAACAGCGAGTTCGAGGAAATGCTGCAGAGCCTTGCCGCTGCCAGTTAAGCGGCGGCAGGGTTCCGGGCTTTTGGAAATGGCAGCAGTTTTTTCCCGACAGTTCCCAGGGATAATTCCCAAATGCGGCAATCTGGAAGAAAAATTCGGGCTGCTGATGTATGACAGGTTTGAAAACAGACTCCCTGTGTAAGATAGAGGACTCTATCTGCATGGGGAGTTTGCGCTTTCATAATAATGGGCGCATTCATTTCCGTTAAATATTTCTATCTGAGTGGCTGTCCTGTTGAAATACGGGCGAGATGTTGGATCAGAGGCAGCAACCGTGGTATTTTTGCGAATGTGGAAGTCAGGTTGGACGTTTACCGGAGCGTTTAGCTGCACAGATGGAAATGTTATACTGCATAACGCTGAACACTGCCTAATGTAATCATGCGATGAAACCAGTCAGCGTTATGCAGTCTGGTTTCACGGCAAATGAAATCGTTAAGCAGTATATCAGTCATGAGCATGGTGTTTCGGGAGCTGGGAGGTGGAACGAACGAAAAAGGGAAATTTTTACGAAGGAATGACGGACGGAGAATTGAGGGAAGCGGCGCAGTATGTCAGTGTGCCGTCAGAGGAAACGACGCAGTATGCCGGCATGCTGTCACAGGAAACAGCGGGGAATGCTGGCCTGTCGTCACAGGAGATGGCAGGGTCTGCCGACCTGCCGTCACAGGAAGTGCGGGTTTCGGTCCGGAGTTTGGTTGAGTTTATCCTGCGTCATGGGGATATCGACAATCGTTACAAGACGGCGCCTGAAAATGCCATGCAGGAGGGAAGCCGGATCCACAGGATGATTCAGCGCAGGATGGGGGCGGAATATCAGGCGGAAGTTTCCTTGAAATATACGCAGGTTACAGAATCCTATGTCCTGGTGGTGGAGGGGCGCGCCGACGGCATTCTCCGCCATGAGGGAACCGTAACCATAGACGAGATTAAGGGAACTTACCGGGATCTGGCGAGACTGACGGCTCCGGCCAGGCTGCATATTGCACAGGCCAGGTGCTATGCATACATGTACGGACTTCAGCAGAACCTGGAAAAGGTACGTGTGCGGATGACTTACTGCAATATGGAAACGGAGGAATTGAAGTATTTTTATGAGGAGTATTCCTTTGAAGAGCTGGAGAAATGGTTTCAGGAACTGATAAGCGCTTACCGGAAATGGGCGGATTATACCTGTGAATGGCGTGCAATCAGACAGGGTTCTATTCAGGGCCTGGAATTTCCCTTTCCTTATCGCGCCGGACAAAGGGAGCTGGCGGGCAATGTATACAAAACAATTTATCATAAGAAGAAGCTGTTCCTGGAAGCCCCAACGGGAGTGGGCAAGACGATATCCACCGTGTTCCCGGCGGTTCAGGCCATGGGGAAGGGGATGGGAGAGAAACTGTTTTATCTGACGGCCAAGACAATCACAAGGACGGTGGCTGAGGACACGCTGAATCTTCTCCGGAAAAAGGGGCTGCGCATGAAAAGTGTCATTCTGACGGCAAAGGAAAAAATATGCTTTATGGACGAAACGGAGTGTAATCCGGCATATTGTCCTTATGCACAGGGGCATTACGACCGTGTAAATGATGCCGTCTTTGACCTGATTACTTCCCGGGAAAACTTTAACAGGGAACAGGTGGAGGCATATGCCCAAAAGCACCGGGTCTGCCCTTTTGAGATGTGCCTGGATGTAAGCATGTTTGCGGATGCGGTAATTTGCGATTATAACTATCTGTTCGACCCCCATGTATATTTAAAACGGTTTTTTGCGGAAGGCTCGGAGGGAAACTATATCTTCCTGATAGACGAAGCACATAATCTCCTGGAGCGCGGCAGAGAGATGTACAGCGCTGTTCTGGTGAAAGAACAGTTTATGGAGCTGCGCCGGGAACTGAAAAAGACATTGATGTCAGAAATAGGGAAATCCCGCAAAAAAGCTGAATTTTCGGGACAAATGACACTGGATATGACACTAAATATGACACAAGATTTGACACAAGCGTCAGATAATGGAACAAGTGCCGGAGCAGAGGAGGGAGAAACGGAATTCCGCAAAACTGCATTATGGGATACCGTGGTATATTCGGAAAAATATGACGGGGGAATGCCGGGAGAGTACGAGCCAGGAGCGGCAGGTAAGGGAATGGCGGAAGGCGGTGTCTGCGGAGCTGTATCAGAAGACAGCAATACAAAGGATGATTCCTGGGAAAGAGAGACAGGCGAGTCAGGAGAGGAGCGCAAAAGTGGCAGGAGGTCTCAGTGGGAAAGCATGCCTGAAACGAATGAACAGGATGCGGTGACGGAATCAGATGCGGATGATGAGGACAGTACGGAGCCGGCATTCAAAGGACATGGCGGCAGAAGTGTCCTCGTAAGGCGCGGCTATGCGGAGAAGATGATGCATCATCTGGATAAGTGTAATAAGGAACTGCTGGCTCTGAAGCGGGAGTGCGGGCAGTACCGCATTGTAGAGACGATAGAACGTTTTGGGCAGAATCTCACCAGGCTCCATACAGCCATGGAGGATTATCTGGCGGAACAGGAGGAGAGCCGGCCTGAAGTCTTTGAGATGCTGTTGGACTTCTATTTTGAAATCAGTCACTTCTTATTAATATATGATCTGGTGGATGAGAATTATGTCAAATATACCCGGACAGGGGATGACGGGAGCTTTTCAGTGAAGCTGTTCTGTGTGAATCCCAGGGAGAATCTGAAGAACTGTATGCTCCGGGGACGCAGTACCATTCTTTTTTCCGCCACCTTTCTGCCCATACAGTATTATAAGAAGCTGTTGGGGGGAGAGGAGGAAGATTATGAGGTTTATGCACAGTCCGTTTTTCATCCCGCAAGGCGTGCGCTTCTGATTGCACAGGATGTGACCAGCAAATATACCAGGCGTTCCGAGGAGGAATACTGTAAAATAGCCCGCTATATTGAGGAGATTGTCAGAAACCGCCACGGCAATTATATGGTATTCTGCCCGTCCCATGCATTTATGAGGATTATCTATGAGAAGTATGTGGATAACTTCGGCGGGGAGGAGCGGGTGTGCATTGTTCAGGGGGAGTCCATGAACGAGGAGGAACGGGAGGAATTCCTGGGATACTTCCGGAACTCCTGTGATACAGAGTCGGGCATGGAACAGGATACCAGTGTAACTCAGGATGGGAGATTTCTGCAGGAAACAGGGCAGGAACTCCGGCAGGGTCAGGAACAGACGGAGGATCGGATTCTAATCGGATTCTGTGTACTGGGAGGGATTTTCAGCGAAGGAATCGATTTAAAGAATGACAGCCTGATAGGGGCGATTATTGTGGGAACCGGTCTTCCTCAGGTCAGCGGGGAGAATGAAATCCTGAAAGGCTATTTTGACGGCAATGGAGAGGACGGATTCGACTACGCTTTCCGCTACCCCGGCATGAATAAGGTTCTCCAGGCGGCTGGACGAGTGATCCGTACTGTGGAGGATGTGGGAATCATTGCGCTGCTGGACGAGCGATTCCTGCAGTATTCCTACCGCAGGCTTTTTCCACGGGAATGGGAAAATTTTGAGACCGTTTCGGTCAATACGGTGGCGAAGAGAGTGGAACGCTTCTGGGACGAATGGCTGTGAGCAGGTAATAATGAACTCAAAATCAGGTAAAAATTTTGGAAAATTTGGAAATGACACATGATTTGGGATAAAATGACAGTTGTGTAAATGTGGATAACTCTGTGGATTTTGTGGATTTCCTGGAGGAAATAATCC
>CANDMH010000109.1 GCA_947385785.1 uncultured Lachnospiraceae bacterium | reverse complement strand
AGATATGAGGCTGTGACTGGAGTTCAGACGTGTGCTCTTCCGATCTCTTTGAGCGTCAGGTGTTGAACTACGCTTCCAGGCAGGGAGTCCTGAAGCGGGAAGCCATGGAACAGATGCTCTATCTGGTCAGCAGGGAAAAGGAGTATTCGGAGCTGCTGTTTCGGACCCTGAGCAGACTGTACGGGAAGAAAAAGGATGTGCAGCTCCTTCAGGAGATATGTACGCTTCTGGTCAAGGGGGGCAAAACCGGAAAAGAATTTCTTGACTGGTACAGGGCGGGAGTGGAGAATCAGCTGCGTATCGCCAATCTGTATGAGCATTTTTTCCTGTCCCTGGATCCGGAAAAATCGGAGGAGCTGCCCAAAGCCGTATTGAAGTATTTTTCCTATCAGAACAATCTGGACTATGTCCGCAGCGCCTGTTTGTACGATTACATATGGCAGCACAGGGATAAGCTGGGGGATCTGTATGAGGCATATCGGAACAGAATCGAAGCCTTTGTGCCGGAGCAGATCGGAAAGGGGAGGATCGACAGGCATCTGGCGAATCTGTATCAGGGCGTTTTAAGGCAGGATATGGTGGACAGTTCAGGCTGCTGGCAGCTTTCGAAGCTTCTCTTTGCCCATCTGATTCAGGTGGAGGATGAGGGGCTGAAAAAGGTATATGTGTACCAGCCCGGCAACAGGTATCCGGCCGAATATATATTGACGGAAAAGCAGACATGGGTTGCGCTGTACGGCAGCGGATATACCATAGTGTTTGAAGACGCCTGGGGGAACCGCTTTGTAAAAAGCGCGGAATACACCATGGAGAAGCTGATGATACCCGGGAAATTCCTGCGCTGGCTCCTGCCCTTTGAGCAGGTGGAGCCGGGGCTGGAGCTTTTCCTGTGTGACAATGAGAATACTGGGAGAGAGGAAGGCGCCGCTCTGGCAAGGAGACAGCTGCGGGTTCTGATGTCCGATTATGCCGATGCCTCCGTGAAAAAGGAGCTGCATCTGCGTCTGCTGGAGTTTTATTTTGAAGCAGACGAAATGGAGGCACTGGAAGAGCATCTGAAGGTTCTCCCCACAGAGGCGCTCACGGCCGAGGAAAGAAATACCGTATTGAAATACATGGTAGCACGCGGAAACAATCAGCTGGCATGCCGGATGATTCAGTCCTACGGGCCTTATTTTGCGGATGCGAAGATACTGGTGCGTCTGCTGCGGGTTATGCTGGAGGAAAACGGCATGGCGGAGGACGCTCTGCTGACTGCCGCTGTGTGGTATGCGTTTCAGCGGGGAAAATATGACGATATGATATTGGAATACCTGAGCCTGTACTATCAGGGGATGACCAGAAATCTGAGGGATATCTGGAAGGCGGCAATGGCCTTCGGGATGGACTGCTATGGGCTCAGCGAGAGAATCCTGGTGCAGATGCTGTACTCAGGCGCCTTTGTGGGGGAGCGGATGGAGATATTTCTCTACTACATTTCCCAGGGGGCCAAGACCAGTGTGGAGGAGGCGTTTCTGGCTCAGTGTGCGTATGACAGCTTCGTGGGTGAGCGGGTGATGGAGAAGGAAGTATTTCGGGAAATCCGCTGCATGGACACCCGGGGAGAACCTGTGCAGAAGGTCTGTAAACTTGCCTTCCTGAAATATTATTCGGAAAATCGAGAGGAAATTGACACGGAGACGGCTAAAACGGCGGAAAAGCTTCTGGATGAAATGCTGTCGGAGGGAATCTATCTGGAATTTTTCAGAAAATATAAGAAATGCCGGTCTGCGCAGCAGGAGCTGGCGGACAAGACGATCATCGAATACCGTACGGCTCCCGGAACCAGGGCATGTATTCATTATACGCTTCTGCGTGAAAACGGCGAGACGGAAGGGTACCGTACGGAATATATGCGGGAGGCGTATGGCGGCGTATTTTACAAGGATTTCATCCTCTTTTTCGGAGAGAGCCTTCAGTACTATGTCACGGAGGAAAAGGACGGAAAGACGCAGGTGACGGAGAGCAGGACGATTCAGAAGGGAGACGGCGCCGGGGAGGACGGGGACAGCAGGTACAGTCTGCTCAATGACATTGCGATGGCCAGAACGCTGCAGGATTATCATACCATGGACAATCTGCTGGAGGAATACTACAGGAGAGACTTCCTGAACAGCAGGCTGTTTGCATTAAAGTAGAGGGAAGGATGTCAGGATGGGATTTCTAAGCGGTGCGAGATTGATTGCCGGATATGACCTGGGAAATGAAGTATGTCAGATCAGCTATGCACTCTCCGGGAACGGGGATGTGGAGACGATCTCCCAGGTGGCAGGGGAGCAGAAATATCATATACCCACCGTACTCTGTAAGCGGCATGGCGTAAACCAGTGGTTTTACGGAAGGGAGGCGCTTCGGGCGGCGGACAGGCAGGAGGGTATCCTGGTGGAAAACCTTCTGGACATGGCCCTGGACGGGGAACCGGTGGTGGTGGAAGGAGAAAGCTATGACCCCGTGGCGCTGCTGGCCCTGTTTTTCCGGCGGAGCCTGGGACAGCTTTCGCAGACAGGCGAGAAGCTTTCAGCGCTGACTGTCACCTGTCCTTCTATCGATAAAAAGTTTCTGAATGTACTGGGGCAGGTAGTGGAGGGGAGCAGGATCAGGGCGGACAGGATTTCCTTTCAGAGCCATGCGGAGAGTTTTTACAGCTATATGCTGCGGCAGCCGAAGGAACTCTGGAACTACCCTGCCGTGCTGTTTCATTACAGACAGGACAGTATCAGGGTATACCGGATGGAGGCAAATAAGCGGACCACGCCCGTTGTGGTTTTCGTGGAGGAGAAGGAGTACGCGTTTCCGGAGGCTGAGGATCAGGCATTGCTGGAGATGGCTGAGGAAGTCTGCGGAAAGGATCTCATCGGAAGCATCTACCTGATCGGAGACGGATTCCGGGAGGAGTGGATGAAAGAATCCCTTCGCTTCCTGTGCCGGGGCAGAAGGGTATTTCAGGGAAACAATCTGTTCAGCAAGGGCGCATGCTGCGGGATGCAGGAGAAAATCGCTCCCAGCGAGCAGGGGAAGAATCATGTCTTTCTCGGCAATGAAAAGCTGAAAGCCAATATCGGCATGCAGGTAGTGCAAAACGGAGAGGAAACCTACTATGCTCTCCTGGACGCAGGCTTAAGCTGGTATGAGGCGCAGCGGGAGCTGGAGGTGTATCTGCAGGACGGCAATGAGCTCATGCTTACGGTGCTGCCCCTGATCAGAAGCAGCAGCTCCAAAGCGGGAAAGTCTTCCGGAAGAGACGGCGAGGCGATCCGTGTAGTCCTGGAAGGGTTGGCCGAAGGAATTGTAAGGCTGAAGCTGCATTTTTATATGAAGACAGAGAACTGCCTGGTGGTGGAGGCGGAGGATCTCGGCTTTGGAGAATTCAGGGCATCCTCCGGACGTACCTGGAAGGATGAAATCCAAATCTATCAGGAAACGGACAGATGGGGGTGAAGAGGGATGCGTGTCAGTGTCTGTGTGGGGAATTACGCGAAGGAGCCGTATCGGATTCCGGGGCTGGAGATGAATGTATTCAGCGTGGAGGAGCTTTGCTACTGCATGAAAGAAAATGCGTTCCTTCTGGATCTGTCGCTTCTGGATGACAGGCTGCTGGACTGGATGGAGCAGGAATGCGGGCTGGGAGAGCTGGCGCGGCGGCTTCACCCTCTGGTGCACAGGCGCGGCCAGCTCAGCGAGTTTGCGGCGGTTATTTTACGGTATGTGGGATTCTATGACGAGGAAGCCATAGGGGAGACGGAGCAGGCCCTGAAACAGGGAGCCGGTCTGAGCGGTATCGAAAAGCGCAGAAATCAGATAGATTATCTGGTGAGAAAGAAAAAGTACCGGTCGGCCCTGCGAGGCTATGATGAACTTCTGCAGAACTGGCAGGCACAGGAGAACGGAGAAGCGGCAAAAGCGGTGCCGGATTTTCAGGCGGAAATATGGCATAATAAGGGTGTGGCTTACACGGGGCTGATGCTCTATGAGAACGCTGCGGAATGCTTTCGGCAGGCTTATGAGCTGAGCGGGGACGAGGCGTACTGCGTGGATTATCTGGCGGCAAGGCGGATGCAGCTTTCCGAAAAGGAATATGTGGATTTTGCCGCGGGATGTACGGAGTGGTATCCTCAGACACAGGAGCTGGAGAAGAAGTACAGGGAGGCTGTGGAGGAGTGGGAAAAGCATCCCGATTATCTGCAGCTGAATCACCGGAGGGATTTGAAAAGCCGTGACCGCCAGAAATACAATGAGGAGAATGAGCGCCTGATACAGGCTTTGAAGGACAGCTACCGCAGCAGTTAATTCCTGGCGGGATGGAATAAGGAGCATTTGTGAATGGGATTTTTAGCAAGGATATTCGGAAAAAGGAAGCATCGTGAAGGCAGCGCCGACGACTGGGAAAACGTGGTCTATGAGCGGGACAGCGTGAACTTTGACGACGAGTCCCAGCGGACCCGGTATGTGACGGGATGCCTGGAACAGATGGGGGAGGCCGTCAGGGAATTGAATCTTCTGACAGGGGAATATTCCCTGATTACTTCCTATCTGACGGATATGGAGGAAATCGAGGCGCTTCCGGAGAAGGAACGGGAGAAGCTGAACGGTATCGCCGGGAAGCTGACTGCAATGGAACAGGAGGGAGAAAAGTACCGCGGAAAGAAGAATCGCATGACTGATGTGGACTATTACCGCCTGCGGGAGCAGGAATCAGAGATCCAGGAAGGAATCGGCAAGCTGAAGGAATGCGAAGAATATGGCGAGAAGGTGAAGCACGACTTAAAAAGACTTGATATGGAACGCCATGCCTACGAATACCGCCGACAGGAGCTGGAGACGATTCTGAACAATCTGCGGGGAATATCCGTTATCTTCCTGACGGCATTTGTCCTCTGCCTTTTGATGCTGCTGGTGCTGCAGTTTGTCTTTCAGATGGATACGAGACTGGGCTATCTGCTGGCAGGGGCTGCGGCGGCCCTTGCCGTGACGGTAAGCTGGGTGAAGTATACCAACGGCGACGTTGAACTGCGCCAGATAGAAATTGACATCAACAGGCTGATACAGCTGCAGAATAAGGTGAAGATCCGATATGTGAACAACCGTAATCTGACGAATTATCTCTGCATGAAATACAATACGGAAAATGCCGCCTCTCTTGACAGGCTCTGGAAGAAATACCAGAAGGAGAAGGAGGAGAGAAGGGAGTATGCGGAAGCGGAAACCAAGGCGGAGTATTACCGGAAGCAGCTGGTCCATGAGCTGGCGCGATACCGCATTTCCAGCCCGGAGAGATGGCTGGGACATCCCGCCGCCCTTCTGGACAAACGTGAGATGGTAGAGATACGCCATGACCTGATTCTCCGAAGACAGACGCTCCGGAAGCAGATGGATTACAACCATGACGTATCAGAGACCGCGCGGAGAGAAATCATGGACATCGCTGAAAAGTACCCGCAATATGCCGCTGAAATTCAGGAGATGGTGGAGCAGTACAAGGTGGAATAAACCAGTTGACTTATGAAAACAGTTAAGATATGATATTTAAAAATACTCCGCCTGGAAATCCTCTGCCCATGCCTGGGTACTGGGAGGGAGGATGCGGAACTAAAATAGGAGAACAGGAATGAGTACAGACAGATATGTAAGCCCTTTGTCAGAACGATACGCCAGCCGGGAAATGCAGTACATTTTTTCACCGGACATGAAATTCCGTACCTGGAGAAAGCTGTGGATTGCCCTGGCCGAGACGGAGAAGGAGCTGGGCCTGAGCAGAGACGGCAGGCCGGTTATCACAGAGGAACAGATTGAAGAATTGAAGAGCCACGCCGAGGATATCAACTACGAGGTGGCAAAAGCGAGAGAAAAGGAAGTCCGCCATGATGTTATGAGCCATGTGTATGCCTACGGGCAGCAGTGTCCCAAAGCGGCAGGAATCATCCACCTGGGAGCCACATCCTGTTACGTGGGGGATAATACGGATATCATCGTGATGCGGGAAGGACTGCGGCTGCTGAAGAAGAAGCTGGTCAATGTCATCTCTGTGCTTGCGGATTTTGCGGAGAAGTATAAGGCGCAGCCCACGCTTGCATTTACGCATTTTCAGCCGGCCCAGCCCACCACGGTAGGAAAGCGGGCCACACTCTGGATGCAGGAATTTTATCTGGATCTGGAGGATCTGAATTATGTGCTGGAGAATTTGAAGCTTCTCGGCTCCAAGGGAACTACGGGAACACAGGCTTCCTTCCTGGAATTGTTTGACGGGGATCAGGAGACAATCGATAAAATCGATCCTATGATTGCGGAGAAGATGGGCTTTAAAGAATGTTTTCCCGTATCCGGACAGACGTATTCCCGTAAGGTTGACACCAGGGTGGCGAATGTGCTCGCGGGCATTGCCGCCTCCGCCCACAAGATGAGCAACGATATCCGTCTGCTGCAGCATCTGAAGGAAGTGGAGGAGCCCTTTGAAAAGAACCAGATCGGCTCGTCCGCCATGGCCTACAAGCGGAATCCCATGCGGAGCGAGAGAATCGCATCCCTTTCCAGGTATGTGATGATCGATGCCCTGAATCCGGCCATCACTTCCGCAACCCAGTGGTTTGAGCGCACTCTGGATGATTCGGCGAACAAGAGACTGTCTGTTCCGGAAGGCTTCCTGGCGGTTGACGGTATCCTGGATCTGTGCCTGAATGTGGTGGACGGTCTGGTGGTGTATCCGAAGGTGATAGAGAAGCATCTCATGAGTGAGCTTCCGTTTATGGCAACCGAAAATATCATGATGGATGCGGTGAAGATGGGAGGAAACCGCCAGGAACTCCATGAGCGCATCAGGGAGCTTTCCATGGAAGCCGGACGCAATGTGAAGGAGGAAGGGAAGGAGAATAATCTGCTGGAGCTGATCGCGGCAGACCCCGCATTTCCAATGGAGCTGGAGGAACTGCGCAAAAACATGGATCCTGCGAGATATGTGGGACGGTCCAGAGAACAGGTGGATGCCTTCCTGCGGGATGTAATCCGCCCGGTGCTGGAGGAAAATAAAACTTTACTGGGCATGAAAGCCGAGATTAATGTCTAAATCTTACAGGCGTACTATTTACATGAAGAGAAACAGAATCTGTCCTGACAATGCAGGTCGCCTCCTTCCGTATGTGCACGGCACCGGGAGGACGGAGGGCGGCTTGAGCAGGGACGGATACGGAAACCGGATAAAAGAAAGCAGGAGGCTGGTATGGGAGGATTTTTTGGCGTAGCATCGAAGGAAGACTGTGTATTTGACTTATATTTCGGGACAGATTATCATTCCCATCTCGGAACCAGGCGTGCGGGCATGGTGGTCTGCAGCAGGGAGAAGGGATTTGACAGGGCGATCCACAATATTGAGAACGCTCCTTTCCGTACAAAATTCGGCAAGGAAATCAATGAGATGGAAGGGAATATCGGAATCGGATGTATCTCCGATTTTGAACCCCAGCCTCTGATGGTCCGTTCGCTTCATGGAACCTATGCCATCGCCACGGTGGGAAGAATCAATAATATAGATCAGCTGACACAGGAGCTGTTCTCCAACGGGCACGGACATTTTCTGGAGATGAGCGGCGGCGACATTAATGCCACGGAACTGGTGGCCTCGCTTCTGGATCAGAAGGACAACTTGGTGGAAGCGATTCAATATGCCCAGGAAGTCATCGACGGCTCCATGACAATACTGGTTATGACTGAGAAAGGGATATATGCCGCCAGGGACAGATATGGCAGGACGCCTGTGTCCATTGGCAAAAAGGAGGGGGCGTACTGTGTTTCCTTTGAAAGCTTCGCCTATCTGAACTTGGGGTATGTGTGTGACAGGGAACTGGGACCCGGCGAGATTGCCGTTGTGACGCCCGAGGGCATACATACTCTGGTGCAGCCCGGGAAAGAGATGAAAATCTGTACCTTTTTGTGGGTATACTATGGGTATCCGTCTTCCTCCTACGAGGGGGTCAGTGTGGAAAAGATGCGCTACAACTGCGGCGCGCTGCTGGCAGAGCGTGATAACGTAAAGCCGGATACGGTAGCAGGCGTACCGGATTCCGGAACCGCTCATGCCATCGGCTATGCGAATGTTTCGGGAGTGCCTTTTTCCAGACCTTTTATCAAGTATACGCCTACCTGGCCGCGCTCCTTCATGCCGGTGATCCAGACGCAGCGGAATCTGATCGCGAAGATGAAACTGATTCCTGTTCAGGATCTGATTGAGAATAAGAGCCTGCTGCTGATAGACGATTCCATTGTGAGGGGAACACAGCTGCGGGAGACCACGGAATTTCTGTACCACAGCGGCGCAAAGGAGGTGCATATCCGTCCGGCGTGCCCGCCGCTGCTGTTCGGCTGCAAGTATCTGAATTTTTCCAGATCCACCTCGGAGATGGACTTGATTGCCCGAAGGGTATTGAAGGAGATGGAAGAGGAAGGGCGGAAGATTGATTTAAAGGATTATGTAAATCCCGATACCGCGGAATATGCGGAGATGGTAGAGCGGATTGGTAAGAAGCTGAATTTCACCACGCTGCGCTACCACAGGCTGGATGATATGATTGCTTCTGTTGGAATTGACAGGAGTAAACTCTGTACTTATTGCTGGGACGGCAGAGAGTAGGGAAGCTTGTTTTATGCTGCCGGATCTACTTTATGCCGCCCGCTGGAGCGGCGGATGAATAGGGGTGTTTGATCGTGTTAAGGTTAATTTATGTGGTAGTCGTGTCGTTTCCCTTTGTCATTTATTACGTTTGTAAGGCTCATTATATTGAGCATCACGGAGAAAAATTCTCGGAGGAGAGGCGTTACCGGATGGCCCGCAGGTGTATCTCCATTATGATGCACAATGGGAGGATCAGGACAGAGAGCCGCGGACAGGAGCTTTTACCCAGGGAGGGCGGTTACGTCATGTATTCCAATCATCAGGGAAAATACGATACGCTGGGGATCATGGGCTCTCATCCAAAGCCCTGCACCATTGTCATTGATGCTTATCGCTCCAGGCTGCCGATTACGGATTCTTTTATCGATCTGGTGCAGGGCAGCCGTCTGGACAAGCGCGATATGAAGAAGCAGATGAAGACGATTCGGGAGATTTCGGAGGAAGTCAGGGCGGGAAGGCGCTATATCGTTTTTCCGGAAGGCGGTTATGACCACAATAAAAATGATCTGCAGGATTTCATGCCGGGAGCTTTTAAATGCGCCGTCTGGGCGAAAGCGCCCATCGTGCCGGTGGCTATTATTGACTCCTACAAACCCTTTGGCATGAATTCAATTCGCAGAGTCAGGACATATGTGCATTTTCTGGCGCCTATTTTCTTTGAAGAATACAATGGGATGAGGACGGCGGAGATTGCGGAAATGGTGAAGACCAGAATTGCAGCGGATATCGACGCGCAGCTGAAGTGTAATTCGAGATTTCGGAAGGCGGGATAGGAACGGAACGGGGACAGCTGTGCGCCAAATCCGCTTCCTAAAAGCGCCATGCCCTCACCCTGGAGACAAGCCCTGACGGGTTTGTGTGTATACACAGTACCCAGGCAATAGAAAAAATCGTATGGGTTTCATGCGGGATTGAGCAGCCAGACCTGTCCCTCTGGTACACGGTTGCATTAATTCCCGGGTAATCAGTGCTGATTACTCGAAGATTAATGCAATAGGGTACCAGACTTTTTGTATGGGGATCTACTGTGAGCGGCAAAGCCGTGCACGGTAATTTTTTATAAAGGTTTCCCGGTCAGCAGCTCATAAGCCTGAAGATACTTGTCAATGGTCTTCTGCACCACATCCTCCGGCAGCACCCAGTCATTGCCGGGATTCGCCTTCAGCCAGTCCCGGGCGAACTGCTTGTCAAAGGAGGGCTGGCCGTGTCCGGGCTCATAGCCGTCTGCCGGCCAGAAACGGGAGCTGTCAGGCGTCAGCATCTCATCTGCCAGGACGATATTGCCCTCCTTATCCAGACCGAATTCAAACTTTGTGTCAGCTATAATGATGCCGCGCCCCAGTGCGTATTCGGCACATTTTCTGTATAAGGCAAGCGTGTAGTCGCGAAGCTTTTCGGCGTATTCCCGCCCCTTTCCGGGGAAGCGCTTCTCCAGATAATCCACACTCTGCTCAAAGGAAATATTCTCATCGTGTTCCCCGATTTCCGCCTTGGTGGAGGGGGTGTAGATGGGTTCAGGCAGCCTGTCCGCTTCCTTTAAGCCTTCCGGCAGGCGGATGCCGCACACCGTGCCGTCCTTCTGGTAGCTGGCCCAGCCGCTTCCGGTAATGTAGCCGCGCACGATACACTCTATGGGAAGTATGTCGAGCCTGCGGCAGAGCATGCTCTTTCCCTCGAATTCCTCATTCCGGAAGAATTCCGGCATATCCTTTACATCCACGGAAATCATGTGGTTGGGCAGAATATCCTTCGTCATATCGAACCAGAATCTGGACATCTGGGTCAGCACGGTGCCCTTTTTGTGGACCTTGTTGCCGAGAATCACGTCAAAGCAGCTGATACGGTCAGTGGCCACCATAATCAGGGTGTCGCCGTTGTCGTAAATCTCACGTACCTTGCCCTCCTTGATGGGCTTAAGTTTCTGTATGCTCATGTCTCTTCTCCTTACTGATTGATTCAGTTACTTCTATTATAGCGGTTAAGTCATAATAAGCAAGAGGAAATTTCGGCTGAAAAACAGTTCCCTGCCTGATCATACTCAAGACCGCCATTTATTAATCTGTCTACCGCGGGCATATATGGCTGACGGTCTTAAAGCCACTGTAATTTGTTGGTTAGGAACTGTCACGAAATAACTTGTCAATAGTCCGTAGGATTTTTCTTCGTCAGTGCCGCTTAAAAATCAGGCGCATAGTGGGCTATGTAACTGATTTTTAAGCGGTGCGGGCGGAGAAAAAGACAAGGAATATGACAAGTTATTTTGGGACAGTTCCTTACTGCAGGGTTCAACGGCACGCAGTACAAATTGAAAAGGTGAAAAGTCTATCATTATTATAGCAATCAATGCCAAAAGTGTAAAGCATAAAAATCTGAAATATTTGTTATAAGCTTGAATTTCATGCCCCAAATGTGTATACTGGAAAATAGTTCCGTCCCATAAGGAAGCGTAAAGGCTTTTCCAGGATTTCCGAAAGGCGGGCCGATTCAGAAGAGAGATGAAATCAGGAGGAAAACGATATGAAGATCAACAGTATATGTGTACAGGGCGGTTACACGCCGGGAAACGGGGAGCCGCGCCAGATTCCCATCATTCAGAGCACCACGTTCAAATACGACACCAGTGAGGATATGGGAAAGCTCTTCGATCTGGAGGCAAGCGGCTATTTCTATACCAGGCTCCAGAATCCCACCAATGACTATGTGGCGGCGAAGATCACCCAGCTGGAGGGCGGCACGGCAGGGATGCTGACCAGCAGCGGACAGGCCGCTAATTTCTATGCGCTGTTTAATATCTGCGGCTGCGGCGACCACATTGTGTCTTCCAGTACCATATACGGCGGCACCTTCAACCTGATTTCCGTTACCATGAAGAGGATGGGCATCGATGTCACCTTTGTCAGCCCTGACGCTTCCGAGGAGGAGCTGAACGCGGCTTTCCGGGATAACACAAAAGCGATGT
>CANDMH010000108.1 GCA_947385785.1 uncultured Lachnospiraceae bacterium | reverse complement strand
TCTATTCCGTGCTGCGGCCGGAGCAGATTGACCTGACGCGGACCAGGGCGGAGGGGCTGGCAGGGCTGAAAGGCTTTCTGGAATTCGCCGAGAGAGGCAGGAGCGCGTTGGCGCAGCGGGCGGACACCTTGGTAAAAAAGGAAGATTTTCTGGTGCAGGACATTGCGGACGCAGTGAGAGGCCTGGGATACGAGGTGAAGTGCAATATCGGCTGTTCCGCATTCAAGATGGATATGGGCATCGTGGACCCGGAGGACAGGGAGCGGTATCTGTTGGGGCTTTTGTTAGACGGAGAAAACTGCAGGGAGGCCGCTACAGCCAGAGACCGGTTCCTCTTACAGCCTGAAGTACTGGAGGGACTGGGGTGGAATGTGATGCGCATCTGGACATTGGACTGGGTGGATGACCCGTCCAGGGTGCTTGCCCACATCAGACAGGGACTGGAGAACGCATCCCTGTCCCGGGAACCGGAGAAAAAGGCCGTGCCGCAGCCGGTCTGCCTTGAGGCTTTTCAGCAGATGGAACGGGAGGAGGCGCCGGAGACAGCGGCGAGGGCTTATGAGAGCGCCAAAAACGTCCCCGCAGGTTCGTCGAATGAATTTACCCTGCTGCCCGAGCACTGGAAAAAAATCAGCAGGGTGGTGAGAACCATTCTGGAGCAGGAAGCACCGGTAAGCAGGAAGCTGCTGTTGCGAAAGGTCCTGGTGGCCTTTGGAATCGGCAGAACAAGCGCCAGGGTGGAGAACATTTTTTCGGCTGTCCTGGAGAAGGAGGAGATGACCGTCACCAGGGATGAGGACAGGGAATTCTATTGGAAGAAGGGGCAGAATCCCGGCGAATATGCGATATACCGGGTGGGCGGGGATGAGGACGGCAGACGGAGCATGGACGATATTCCCTCCCGGGAGATACAGAACGCTGCGCTGGAAGTACTTCGGCAGCAGGGCGCAATGGATCGTTCTGATTTGGTTCGGGAGACTGCCAAGAAGTTCGGATTCTCCAGACTGGGAAATGTGATAGAGAACGTGGTGGAGTATGGGATTCAGGAGAGCCTGGAGCAGGGGCTGATGCAGGAGATGGACAACGGGAAAATATCCGATGCTTCGTAGGAACTGTCCTCAAAGAATACCATATTCCCTGTCGTTTTCTCCATCGGCAAAAAAACAGTTAGGAAGAGTTAAAGTTTATATAAATGGGGTGGCGTACATACTGGTGCATGCCGGGCTTGGAGAGTTTCGTCCGGATAAGGAATTGTGGGAGTATGAGCTGGAGGAGCTTGTGTGGAAAAGGCCTGACTATGAGAAGCCTTACTTTCCCGATAAATATGTCATTACCGGCCATACCCCCACAATGACAATCGGTTCCAATCCCAGGCCTGGATGTATTTACAAATACAACAATCATATCGCCATAGACTGCGGTGCGGGATTCGGTGGGAGGCTGGCGTGTATTTGTCTTGAGACCATGGAGGAGTTCTACGTGGAGTGCTGTACATAGGAACTGCCGGCGGAATTTTTGTGCAAAGTACGAAAATCCCCAGACAACAGGTGCCAGTGCATCCTGTTGCTGTGAACAGTAACAATGGTACAGGAGAGGATGCGGGAAAAGTCAAAATTTTCTTGACAGCATCCTGAAGGTGTGATACTTTAGAAAAAATATGTAAGGAGAGGTATTGTCATGTTAATTTGTCCGTGTGGGAGAATGCGCTGATAGAGAATGGGATAACGAAAAAGACGGTTTTTTTGTTGTACCCGGATTTATCAGTGTTGGATGCAGTGTATCTGACATTCTCCCGCAGGTCAAGCATGATGATGCCTTTGTTTATATCGGGATTTCCTCATTACTGTTTACAGGTGTCTCCGCGAGGTTTTTGTACGCATTATGCACGAAAAAACCGAGACAGCAGGCGCCAAAATGAGTTCCTGACATAAGGCGTTTATTTGCTGCGGGTATATACCGCAGTTTTTTGTGCGCATACCCTGCGCCGAGGCGGTATGCGGGCCGCGTGGAGGGTGGCGGAGAAATGCATTCTCCTGCCCGGCATGCGGGTGGTGGAGAAATGCATTCCGCTGCCCGATATCCGGAAGCGGATGAAACTTTAAAACAGGAATAAAACGAAACAGAAATTGTGAGGAAATGTAAATGAAACAATATATAAATTCTTTGACAGGTAATTTCCGTTACCTGTTTTATGAGCTGCGCTTATTCAGGAAGGACAGCGTGTTTCTTCCTGTTCTTGGAAGCGCTTTCCATTTGCTCCAGTCCCTGATTGCCATATGGATGCCGAAGCTCATTCTTGATCTCATTGAGCGGAAAGCGGATGCGTACATTCTGCTGCGTGGAATCGCTGTCAGCACAATCCTGCTGTCAGCTGCGGCTTCCGTTAATGCCCTCGTACACAATCGCATTGACAGCTGTTCCCAGATTTTCCTTTTTACCAGGCTGAAAGCAAAGTGGGAGGAAAAGATGATGGAGCTGGATTACGGCATATTTGCCTCGCCTGCGGGAAAGCGCAGCGCGGAAAAAGCGAGAAATGCCGTCAGCAGCCCCAATTACGGCGTTGTCACTTATCTGCCCAGGATAACGGGGCTTATGGAGAGCATGGGAGGCTTTCTGGCGTTTGGCACCGTTATCTGCAGACTACAGCCCTTCGTCCTGATACTGCTGATTCTGATGTTTGGGACACAACTGTGGTATGGGACAATTTCGGAGAGGCATAAGGCTCTGCTCCAGGAAGAGAGGGCGCAGGCGAACCGAAAGCTGAATTACATGGCCTATCACACGAAGGGAATCCGGGAAGGCAAAGACATCCGCATTTATTCCATGACGGGGTGGCTCAGAGGGATTGCCGGGAAAGCCGTGTCCGCCAGGGACCGGGTGGAGGAAAAAGCCGCCCGCCAGGACTACAAAAAGATGATACTGAACGGATTTTTTATTTTCCTGCGGAACGGATGCGCCTATGCATACCTGATTCTGGAATATTTTCAGGGCAGTCTGACGCTCGGTGATTTTACACTCTATTTTGCCGCGATTACCGGACTGGGGAATTTTTTAAGCAGCCTGGTCGGGAGCTGGTCCGGATTTTTGGAGGCTGATCATTACGTGACGGATTTTCGGAAATTCATGGAATTACAGAAAGAAAAAGACGGAAAACAATACAGCGCGGACAGGGTGACGGAGCCGGTTTCCTTTCGATGGGAAAATGTCTCTTTTTCCTGGCAGGAAATTCCCGTATTAAAAAACATCAGCCTTACCATAAAGCCAGGGGAAAAGCTGGCAATCGTGGGGGAAAACGGAGCCGGGAAGACCACCTTTGTCAAGCTTCTGTGTGGTTTGCTGAGACCTGCAAAGGGGCGTATTCTGGTCAATGGCATGGATACGGCGGACTTTGCGGATGAGGAGTACAGGAAGCTGTTTTCGGCTGTTTTCCAGAAATCCGGTGTGCTGCCGGTAAGCATTCGTGATAATATTACGTTACATGCAGGGGAGAGCCGTGAGGAAGCTGTCTGGAGCTGCCTTCGCCTGGCGAATCTGGAAGAGAGGGTGCGTTCCCTGCCGGAAGGGCTGGATACCTGCCTTGTGAAGCGGATCGCGGAACACGGAACGGAGCTGTCCGGAGGGGAGGTACAGCGCCTGCTTCTGGCGCGTGCATTGTATAAGGATGCGCCGGTACTGATTCTGGACGAGCCCACCGCCGCGTTGGACCCGGTTGCGGAAAGCAGGATTTATCAGTCCTACAGCAGACTGACGGAAGGAAAGACATCCGTATTTATTTCCCACAGGCTGGCTTCCACCAGATTCTGTGACAGGATTCTGGTCATGGAGAACGGAGAGATCGCGGAAAGCGGAACCCATGAAGAACTGCTTGGGAAAAACGGAAAATATGCGGAGATGTTCCGGGTGCAGGGCAGGTACTATCGTAATGATTCCGGCTTGTCAGAACCAGGAAATGCCGCGGAAAAAGGTGCCGCGGAAAAAGAAACAGAATTTTGAATGGAGATGTGTATCATGAAAAAGAATACAATAAGGAATCACAGGACAATAAAAGAAGACATAGCAATAATAAAAAGAGGAATCCGGGAATTCGGCAGGGTACTGCCGGGGCAGATGGCTTTTCTCATATTCAGAAGTGTGGTCGGGGCGATTACGCCTTATATCGGGATTCTGATGTCCGCTCTGATTTTAAACGAGCTGGCCGGAGTGCAGGACGAAACAGTGCTGTCTGCCTGTATTCTGGTATCCGTGGGAGCGACTCTTCTGCTGTCCTGGATTGGTTACAGGCTGGATGCGAAAATCGCGGTGGGTTACGGCAGGCTTTTTTCCACCCATGAAATGATTCTGACGGACAAGGCATACCGCATACCTTTTTCCCTTCTGGAAAAGGAGAGCACCCGCAGCCTGAGGGAGCAGGTGTCAGGAAGTATCGGCCTCACCGGAGGCGGGATGGCAAGCCTGTACTGGGATATGGAGGTTGTGGCGAAAAATCTGAGTACCGCGGTGATTGCGGTGATTCTGGGGCTGGACTTTGGAGCACGGGCTGTGGCCGGCGTAAGGCAGGGCAGGGTCGGCGCAGTCACAGTGGCGCTGATTGTGTTTCTGCTGGCGCTTCTGATTGCGGCCGGCGCCTGTATTGCCTGCAAATGTGCGTCAAAGCGCTTCGAGGTCAGCTTTGAAGTATTTGAGCACGGGGCGAAGTATAACCGGTACGGAGAATTTTATGAGCTGAGTTATCTGCCGGACGAAGACATGGCCATGGATATCCGTATTTTCCGGCAAAAGGAACTGGTGATCCGGGAATGTCAGCAGAGATGCCACAGGCTTCTGGCAAAAGGAAAGGAGAAGGAAATGCGGGCCGCGGGCAGGCTGGACGTGGCAAGGATACTGTGTGCAGGCTTCTGCGGCATGGCTGTCTATGCAATGGCGGGCTTTCTGGCTATTCGGGAGGTGATCGGAATCGGCAATGTGCTCATGCTTTCTTCCACGGTGACCATGCTCATCGGCGCGCTGAGCGAGCTGGCCCAGATTTGGACTGATCTGCGGAACAACAATGTGCATCTGCTGAATTATTTCAGATACATGGATATGGAAGAGGAATCCCCGGTACAATCCCCGGTACAGAGCGGAAGCGCCTGGAAGGAACAGGGAGAGGAATCACAGGAATCACTGGTTCTGGAGAGAGTAAGCTTTTGCTATCCGGAGAGCAGCGAAACGGTTCTGCGGGATATCAGCCTGCGAATCGCACCCGGGGAGAAGCTGGCAATCGTGGGGGAAAACGGTTCCGGCAAGACCACTTTGATCAAGCTGATCTGCCGCCTGTATCGGCCCACGGAAGGCAGAATCCTGTTGAACGGTGAGGATATACAGAATCTGCCCTATGAAGAATATATCCGGAAAATCGCAACGGTATTTCAGGACTTTTCCCTGTTTGCGTTTCCCATAGCGGAGAATGTGGCAGCGTCCGGGGTATACGACGGACGGAAAGTATATGAAGCACTCTGCAGAGCGGGTCTGCAGAAGAAGGTGGATGGACTGGCCGGAGGAATAAAGCAGGCGGTATCCCGCGATTACGAGGAGGACGGATTAGAGCTGTCGGGTGGGGAAGCGCAGAAGGTGGCCATTGCGCGGGCTATTTACAAGGCGGCTCCGATTGTGATTCTGGACGAGCCTGCCGCCGCCCTGGACCCATACGCGGAAAAGGAAATTTATGATCAGTTTTTCAGACATCTCTCCGGGGAAACCATGCTGTCCATCAGCCATAGATTATCCTCCTGCCGGTTTTGCGACAAAATTGCAGTGCTGCATGGCGGACAGCTGGTGCAGCAGGGGACACATGAGGAGCTGCTGATGCAGTCCGGAGGAAAATATGCGCAGCTCTGGGAAGCGCAGGCTCAGTATTACTGTGAAAGTCCTGTAACCTGCCTTGCGGAATACGCGCAGTCCGAATAAGCTCCCTTGCTTATTCGGCAAGACAGCTGTGCACCAAACCCGCTTCCCTTGCGGGTTTGTGTGCATCCACAGTAAACCTCCAGACTTTCATGCAGGGTGGTGCAGCCGGGATGCATGGAGGTTTACTGTTAAAATCTACGGAAGCGTGGCCGGAGCAGATTGATCTGACGCGAACCGGAAATGAATCTCCAGATCCTCCAGGGGCTTTACCTGAAAGACAGTACGCCACCGGACTTCCCTGACGGGCTCAAAATGCAGGGAGGAGAAGGCGACCCGCCTGTCAGGGGAAGGACTTCTTCCCGCGAGAAAGAAGGCAGTACAGCCGGAGCCTGACTGGCGGGGGCTGTCAGTCTCTTCTTTTGGTCGGGGCGGGTCACTTTCCCCGCAGTCCCTGATTTCAAACAGGCCCGGTTCTATTTCAGGGGAGATGCTGTAGGAGAGAATCTGGCAGTGTTCCGGGTAAAGCATCTCCTTTGCGCCGATGCCGCTGAAGTCATGCATGGTTTCTTCGCACCCGTGAAGCGTCAGAGTGTATTCCTGTCCGGTTGCGGGATGGATGGTCCTGATTTCTCTGGGGTCCATGGATGATTCTGCGGAAAAAGGCATTGTGGTAAAATGTTCCGTGGTGACGGAGATGGGGCGGGCGTGGAAGGTCAGGGAAACTCTAGAAGGAGACAGGATAGGGCCTTCCTTCCAGTCATAGAGAATCCGTCCCAGATGCCAGCAGGCGTTCCTGTCGCATTCGTAGGCATTTATGAGTGCTTCTGCATCTGCGTCGTTGTGCCAGGCAGCTGTGCATGTTTTCGTGTCGGTGCCGTTGAGACGGGCATTAATAGGCGTTTCTGTAACCGCGTCAACATCGTCGTGCCGTACAGCTGTGGGCGTTTGTGTAACCGCGTCTACGTCATTGAGCCGTGCGGCTGTGGGCGTTTCTGTATCCGCATCTATGCCGTCGTGCCGTGCATCCTGCGCCTGTTCCGCGTCCCTGTCGGGGCGGAGTGCTTCCGGATACCATCTTAAGCTTGCGCTCATGCGGCAGGCGAGGGGCTGTCCGTCCAGGCACAAATCCGCCAGGAAATCACGGCTTCCCGGATTATCCGCATCTATCTGTTCAAAGTCTTCCTGGTTTTTCAGGGAGAGCCGCCTCTCACGGGGCCATTTTCTCTGGAACCGGAGGATTTCTTCTATGGGCAGTCTGGAGCAGATATCGATGACAACGCCCTCTCTGCCGATATAAAGGGCCGGAATGCGGATTTCATGACTGCCCCAGAGGAAAGTCCGGTTCACGGGGATGCAGGAGAGAGGAGATTTCCTGCGGTCTTCTTTCCATGTATTTCCGCTTTTGCGATAATAAACATTCATTATTTTGCTCCTTTCTCAAGGCGGCCGTATTTTTTACCAGAGCCGCGGCATTTTGTGTCTTCGAATCCGGCGGCCGAATTTTTTCCTTTACGGGTTTAATACCCCGCTGCTTGCAGCATTCTGAAGAAGGAAGCCAGAGGCGGATACGTTTGCCACTTTCTGTTCCAGGCTGCGGAAGCGTTCACTCGTTATACGATTTCAACAGGCAAATGTTTTCAATCGTGAGTATAGCTTGCCGTGGGGTGGTTCATTCCGAATCTTCCACATATTCAAGAATATCTCCCGGCTGGCACTTCAGAACTTTGCAGATTGCATCCAGGGTACTGAAGCGGACGGCCTTTACTTTTCCTGTTTTTAAGTAAGAAAGATTGACGTTAGAGATACCCACCCGGGCCGCAAGGTCATTAAGCCGCATTTTCCTGTCCGCCAGTACGCGGTCAAGCCGAATAATAATCATAATGTATGATCCACCTCGTCCTGCAGATACACCCCATAATGGATGATGTATGCAGCCACAATGAAAGCGATGCCGGGGATAAGCATATTCAGCATGGCCTGCCCGGTGGAAATGGACATCCGGCTGTCAGATACAAGGTTCACAACCCGGCAAATTAACAGTTTGATAAACGGAACAAAAACAGCCGACCCCAATTGGAGTATCCCGTAATAAAGCAGATAAGAGGAGTTCTGTTCCGTAAAAATCTGCCCTTTATTTATGTTGGAAAATACACGGCCCAAAAACCACCAGGCAAAAATCATGGGAATTATGTGGACAGCATACATGAGAGAAAGCCCTGCCTGAATTGCCGGGGCAATCTGGTCATTGTCGTTTGTCCACACATGAATGTCATCGCCCATGGAGACAGTCATGCCGCGTGAATGGAGGTTGTAGTTTTCCTCTGCGTAAATCGCCCGCTCGAAGGTTCCCGTTTTTGTGTGCAGGAAAAAGGTCTGACGTCCCATAAAGCTGAGGACGGTGCATAGGACATAGAAACCGATTGCAAAATAGCAGAGATGTTTCATGAGCCGGGCGGCAGATCTGGTCAGGTGCTCATTTGCGAATATCTGATTGAATTTTATACGCATTGTACCCCCCTTTGCGCTTCAGCGCTTATTCCGGTCAATAGTTGCCTTTTGATGACAGACTGCCGTATCCGGCATTTGAAAGTTTGCTTACGTGCCTGTCACCTTGGCCTTATGATAGCACAGGAATTTAAGTGTGTCAATAATATTTTAATGTTTATCATTAAAATATTATTGCAATATTAGAACAAATAAAATTAGTGGGTGCGGCACATTTTTGATTACGCATGCCGGGAATACAGAAAACGCTTTTGAAATTACCGCCCTTTCCGGGGAGACGGATTTTCCGGAAAGGGCGAAATTTTTTATGCCATAAGCCAGTCCACAAGGTTTTCAGCCAGGATCCCGTCATAATTTCCCAGGGTAAAACGGTCCAGGGTAAGGATGGTTTTGGGATAATTGTCCCGGATGCCGCGCAGGGGCCGGATTTCCCGCTCAAAGTTTTCCCGGTCCGTAAGGCTGGCGGTAACCTGAAAATATGCGAGAGAGCCGCCTTTTTCCGCCACGAAATCCACTTCCGTATTCCCGAGTTTGCCGATGGTTACCCGGTATCCCCTGCGGCGCAGTTCAAAATAGACAACATTTTCTATGGAAAAACCAAGATCATAGCCTGCACGGGGGAGGATATGGTTCCGGATGCCCAAATCTGCAATGTAAAACTTCCGGTTAGCCTTCAGAAGCTGTTTTCCCACCAGGTCAAACCGCTCCACGGCATAGAAAACATAGGATTCTGTCAGGGCTTCCATGTAGTCGCTTATGGTGTTCTGGGACACCCTGCGTCCGTTTGAAGTCAGGTAATCCGTGACGCTTTTCACGGATACAGGACTGCCGATCACACTGGACAAGTATTTTGCGATGGATTTCAGCAGGGCGATGTCGTTTATCTTTCTCTTGGCGGGATCGCTTTCCTTTCGCCGCTGCCGTTCCTCAATATCGTTTATGATGACGGTGTTGTAGATCCCTTCCAGATATATGCCGGCTTTTTCTTCCATGGAATGCTGTTTTTCCATGGAATGCTGTTTTTCCATGGAATGCTGTTTTTCCATGGAATGTTTCTTCCCCAGGGAAAGTCCTTCTTTCATGGAGTAGCCGTTTTCCAGGGGAAGTCTCTCTTCCATATGCCGCATGGAAGCAAGATAAGGAAAGCCCCCGTACTTCAGGTAATCGGCAAACAGTGTGTCTGTTGACGGCTGTCCAACAGCTTCACAGTATTCCCGGTAGGAAAGGGGCAGGACGGATATCTCCACATATCTTCCTGTCAGCAGAGTGGCCAGATCGCCGGAGAGGATATAGGAGTTGGAACCGGTGATGCAGATATCCACATTTTCCTGAATGTACAGGCTGTCCACCACTTTCTGGAAGGAGTCCACTTTTTGGATTTCATCCAGAAAGATATAAGTCATTTTTCCGTTGCACAGCCTTTCTTTCAAGAATTTATAAAGTGCTCTGTAGTCAAGGAGCGGCTCATACTCCAGATCTTCAAAATTAATTGAAAGGATTTGTTCTTTTTCGATACCCCTTCCACGGAGCCAGTCCTGGTATTGCTGCAAAAGGGTTGATTTCCCACAGCGGCGGATTCCGGTAATCACTTTGATGACTTTTTCATGTTTCCATTGGATCAGTTGTTCCAGATATTCGCGTCTTTGTACCATAATTGTCACCTCTTCTATAGATATTCCCATTCTAGCATATTTTATTCAAAAGTACAATAATATTCCGAAACGGGAATATATTTTACAATTTTAAAGAAAAATTCCGAAATTGCCTGCTCTGAACCCTGGTTTTTGTGATAATATGCAGAATAAATCAATTGAAATTTCTTCAGGTTTCTCATTGCATCTTACTTTAAAGCCATATATAATAAAATGGCACAGGGATTCACATTGTTGTCTGATGCTGAATGCTCCAGGGCCAAAGAAGAGGAAGATTCGGCGAAAGGAAGGATGAGAGCCTTGAACGTATTATTAGCGGTTCCGAAGCAGAATAACAGCATACGGGAGCTAAAACATTTCCTGTCGGAAAACAAAGCAGACCTGTACGTTTTCCCGGAAGGCTTTTTAGACAGCATTGTCCTGGAGGAAGCGATTGCCATAATAAGGAAAGAAGGAAAATATGTCATCACTGGTTATAAGGATCTTGGCCGGAACGGACAGCAGAAGGCCCTGGTCATAGACTGCGGCAATATTGTCGATGAATATACGAAATGTATCCTGACCAAAGGGGAAAAGCAGAAAAAGAAAAGACATGGAGAAAAAATCGGCTGCGTAAATACGAAATTCGGACAGATTGGAATACCGATCTGCTATGAGATACATTTCCCGGAAGTGGCAAGGATTATGTGTTTGGACAATCCGGTTTTATTGATCAATATAATCGGGACAGGAATGTACCATGAGCTGCAGCTTGAACAGTGGACTTCACTGGCAAGGGCGCGGGCTATTGAGAATGAGGTATCTGTCATTGGCTGTTCCCACTTTGCGGGACACATTCCCGTGACTTATGCATATGACCCGTCAGGAAGATGTGTGTTATGGAAGCAAAATCAATATGGCGGCTTTCATCTTGAAATTGATTTGGAAAAAAGCAAGGAAAAAATCATCGGCTATTTTGATGACAGAATGCCAAATTTATTCTCTCGACTGGTAGAATAGGGTATCCTTATACACAGTTTGTGTTATGGATTCTGGAAAAAAGAGAAAGCGAAGATAGAAAGCGGGGGAATTTTAGCCGCATAAAAAGGCTTAGAGATTCGGGTTTTTAAGATTGGAGGAACTTTGCATGGAATGGAGCTATGGAATTGCCTCGCTGCCGGGGCTGGAGAGGATATGGGAGAAGAACATTGAAAATAACAAGGGGGATGAAGACTGGGTAAGATGGAGGAAGGAATACATAGACTACCATATGTCAGGCAAGTCAAAATCCTTCCTGGTATCCCTTGATGGAGAGCCCGTAGGGGAGGGCACGCTGCTCTTCGAGCCGGAATGCCGCGCCATAGACGGGCGGGCAATGTTGGCGGATGGCAGGACAACGGCAAACATCAACGCCCTGAGGATAGAGAAGGCCTATGAAGGACAGGGACATATCTCCCGTCTTGTGAAGCTGATGGAAAAGCACGCCGGAGAGGCCGGTTACCAAAGGCTGACCATCGGGGTAGAGGCCCACATGACCAGAAATCTGGGAATCTATCTCCACTGGGGCTATGACAAGTTTGTCATGTCCGAAGTGGAGGATGGGACATTGGTGTTATATTTTGCAAAAAATCTATAGGCTCTGCAATTTATACTGCTTAACGATTTCATTTGCCGTGAAACCAGACTGCATAACGCTGACTGG
>CANDMH010000107.1 GCA_947385785.1 uncultured Lachnospiraceae bacterium | reverse complement strand
ACGCATCGGCAGTCCAGATTTGAAAGCGGCAATTAAATGCGTTCACGAGTATAAATCCTGGCGGTCTGCAGTATAGTTACTGCTCACGGATCCGCCGCTCACAGCAATATGATTGGTTACCTGGGATTGTTCGCGCAAAGTACGCGCGAAAACACCTCGCGGAAACACCTGTGAATAACGTAAATGATGCTCATGAGCATAAGAAAATGCAATTTCTTACACGGATGCGTCCACCTTCGCACCCTTCACCTCCTCAGCCGCCAGATTCGCTTCAGCCAGAACCTTCTGAATCTGCTGTTTAACTTCATCCATGGTCTGCTGCAGATCCGTCATCTCCTCTACCGGCATTTCCTCCAGGAGTTTTTCCAGTTCTTCTTCTCTCTCGTCCCGTTTCTCCTGAATTTCTTCCAGCTCTTCCTTCTTCTCCTCGATTTTTTCCGCCTGTTCTTCCCGCTTCTCCTGTTCCTCGTCCAGGTGCTCCTTTGCCTCCTCTGTCACCAGACCCACGATTTCATCCGTAAGGGATTCCATCACGTTCTCAGCTTCCGCCTGGGCGTCCACCATGGTGTGGCTCTTGAGGCGCTCTTTCCGGATCGCTTTGGCATACTCACCGTTCTCCAGAATTTTTCCGTTGTTGGCTGCAAGATTACTTCTGTATCTGGCCGCTTCATCCTCCAATGCCAGTGCACGGCGCTGATATTCTGTAGGCTCTTCCTCGGATAAGCTTACTCTGCCCGACCTCCGGTCCTGTATCATGCGCTCCAGCTCCTGCTGCTCTTCGCTGTTCCTGTCCACTCCAAAGGCTTCCCGTAACTCCTCCGACCTCCGGTTGACATCCTTCAGGTTCTCAAGCTCCGCCTGATTATCCTGGCGAAGCTTTTCTGACTCTTCCTCACGCATTTTAATCTCGTTATCCAGCTGCCTGTCGGCATCCCAGGCATCCTGCACAATCTTCATGGCACGCTGCTGTGCTTCCGCCCTCTTCTGCTGTATTCTCTCCCTCAGGGGAAATTCCTTCAGGAAATTTCCGGCGTAAATGGTCCTGCTCTTCTTATCGTAGCTGTCTGTTCCTTCCTTGTTCTTCCATTCCGCCTGTACATTATTCCGCGTATCTCCGCTGAAAACCGTTATATTGTTCTGTAATTTCATAGTACCCCCTCCTGTTATTTGGAAATTGCCGGAAACCCTGTTCTGACCCGCACCAATTACCACTACGTTTCACAAAGGACAAATTTTCAACCCTTGCGTTACTTCCATATACAGGATATATCGGCATTTCAGGAGCAATTCTTAGGAATTGTGAAAAAATAAATTTGCGCTTTCCCTGTCATTGTATCGTCCCAATCAGCCATTCCAGGGCATTGACTCGGCGAATGCCCTCGTAATCCGCCTCCGGATCTTCGTCCAGTGTCAATATCAGCTTTGGATAATGATCCGGAATCCTTTGAAGCGGCGTCAACTCCCTTTCCAATGTATCTGAGTTTCTGACAGATGCCGCAACCTGGATGTACGTGGTTTTCTTTGGCTCCTTTACTACAAAATCCACTTCCAGATCATCCAGTTTTCCCACATATACCTCATATCCTCTGCGCTTCAATTCCAGATATATCACATTCTCCAGAATATGGCCCACATCCGTCCCCCTGGTTCCCAAAAGCATATACCGCATCCCTATATCTACCACATAATACTTTTCAAGGGTTTTCAAATATTGCTTTCCCCGGATATTATACCGTCTGGCCTGATATATAATAAAGCTTTCCATCAGACCGTCAAGATACCGCTCCACAGTCTTCACATCTATTTTTCTGCCGTTGGAGGTCATGGTATCCGCTATTTTTTTTGTAGAAAGCTGGCTTCCTATGCTGTCGAACACAAACTCCGTAACACTCTGCAGCATCATGATATCTGTAATCTTCTTACGGGAAGCGATATCCTTAATAACGATGGTATGGTAAAGTCCTTCCAGATAATCACGGATTTCCCTGGAATGGCCCTTTAGTTCCAGCACATAGGGAAAAGCGCCTGTTTCAAGGTATTCCGCATATTTTCGAGACAGGCCATCCATACTCCCGGTTGAAGATACATATTCCCGAAAAGACAGCGGAAGCATCTTTATCTCCACATAGCGGCCGGAAAGCAGTGTCGCTAATTCACCGGAAAGCATATGGGCATTGGAACCTGTAAGATACACATCCATGTCCTTTTTGATATACAGGCTGTCCACAACTTCCTGAAACCCTTCACAGTGTTGGATTTCATCCAGAAAGAGATACATCCTTTTGCCTTTAACGATTCGTTCTTTCACATAGGCATACAATCTGTCGGGTTTCCGCAGCTCACGAAAATCATAATCCTCAAGATTCACTGCTATCAGCTGTTCTTCCAGGACACCCCCTTCTCTCAGATAATCCTGGAACATTTCCATCAAAGTAGATTTCCCACATCTGCGGACTCCGGTAATCACTTTAATTACCTGCCTGTCTTTCCATGCCATCAGCTTCTCCAGATATTCCTTCCGTTCGATTCTTATACTTCCCATAACATATTTCCTCCGCTATAATAATATTTTATCCAAAAAGCATAAAATAATCAACACTTTTTGTATTTCAATCCAAATAATATTGATATTTTTACAACTTGAAAAAGCTGCGGGATAACAAAAGCTATCCTGCAGCCTTTTCAAATCTCCATTTAGTTTCTTCCTGTTCCGCTCAGCTCATCGCCTCTGTCGGTTCTTCTCCTTTGCAGCATCCACATCCGCACAGTCCTTATTCGTGAGCGCGTACATTTACCAGGCTCCTGTCTTACAGCGCGGATTCGCTCACTCGTTTCGGTCGTAAGTATAAATAACCCCCGGCTGCTGCCAACCCCGGCACGCCCCGCCGTCACCCCTCAAACTGCGAGTGATACAGCGTAGAATAAAATCCCTTCTTCGCCAGCAGGGATTCATGATTTCCCTGCTCGATAATATTTCCGTCCTTCATCACCAGGATAATATCCGCCTCCTGAATGGTGGAAAGCCTGTGCGCCACAATAAAGCTGGTCCTGCCCTCCATCATTTTCGCAAATGCGTTCTGTATCTTCATCTCGGTGCGGGTATCGATGGAGGAAGTCGCCTCGTCCAGAATCAGCATGGGCGGCAGGCAGAGCATCACTCTGGCGATGCACAGGAGCTGCTTCTGCCCCTGAGACAGGCTGCCTCCATCCTCCGTAATCACCGTGTCATATCCTGAAGACAGACGCTTGATAAAGCTGTGGGCATGGGCGGCCTTCGCTGCCTGCATCACTTCCTCATCCGTAGCCTCCGGCCTGCCCATGCGGATATTATCCCGGATAGTCCCGCTGCGTAGCCAGGTCTCCTGCAGCACCATACCATAGCTGGTCCTCAGGCTCCCCCTGGTAATATTTCTGATATCGGTGCCGTCCACCTGTATCCGTCCGCTGTCCACGTCATAGAAACGCATCAGCAAATTGATAACCGTAGTTTTTCCGCAGCCGGTAGGGCCTACGATGGCCACCCTCTGTCCCGGCTTCACCGTCAGGTTGAAATTCTCGATCAGCTTTCGCTCCGACACATAGCTGAAATACACATTCTCCAGTGTCACATTTCCCCGGGCATCCGTCAATATCCTGGCGTTTTCCGCATCCGGAACCTGGGGCTCCTCCTCTATCAGCTCGAAAATCCTGGCGGCGCAGGCAAGCGCATTCTGCAGTTCCGTCACCACGCCGGATATCTCGTTGAAAGGTTTCGTATACTGGTTGGCATAGCTTAAGAAGCAGGAGAGCCGCCCCACACTGATGCCGCCCCGTATGGCCACAAACGCGCCGAAAATGCCTACACCCGCATACACCAGGCTGTTGACAAAGCGCGTGGCAGGATTGGTGATGGAGGAAAAGAAGATTGCCTTCAGCGAGCAGCCCTGCAGCCTGCCGTTAATCTCCGCGAACTGACTCTTCACCGCCTCTTCCCTGGAAAAGGTCTTCACAACCTTCTGATTTCCGATGGTCTCCTCTATCAGGGAAGTCTGCTCCCCGCGGATTTCAGACTGTAGCCTGAACATGGAATAGGTTCTCGTGGCAATAAACCTGGCCACAAGGAAAGACACCGGTGTAATACATACCACCACCAGCGCAATGGGTACGTTGGTGGCCATCATGAAGATCAAAGTGCCTATAATGGTCAGTACTCCCGTAAAGAGCTGCGTAAATCCCATGAGCAGGCCGTCCGCAAAGGTATCCACATCCGCCACCACACGGCTGACGATATCGCCGTAAGACTGTGCGTCCAGATATTTCAGGGGAAGCTTTTCCAGTTTTTCAAAGGCATCCTCTCTGATATCCTTTACCACATGATAGGTAATATGGTTATTGCAGGTATTCATCACCCACTGGGCCACTGCCGTCACCGCCATGGCGACACCGATCTTTTTTATCAGCTCAAACACACCGGAAAAGTCCACCTCTCCCTCTCCCAGCAGCAGGTCCACCGCGTCTCCCGTAAGGATGGGGACATAGAGCGTCAGAACCACCGTCACTGCCGCCAGTATCAGGGAAAACCCCACCATCAGCCAGTATCTGCGGATATAGTTCATCACCCTGCGCAGCGTTGCCATCTGTCCGGAACGATGTCCGGAATTATTTCCGACAGCACCGCCCGACTGCGCACTTTTCTTGGTTTTCCTGTCTTTTTTATTATCTGCCGTCATCTTCCGCTCCTCCTTTCCCTGTCCCGGTGATTGCCCCTTTTCCGTTTCCGCTTCCCGCTTTCGCCGCCTTCAGCCGTTCCTCGGGATACTGTGAAAAATAGATTTCCCTGTATACTTCGCAATTCCGAAGCAGTTCATCATGAGTTCCGATGCCCGCCATCTCACCGTCGTCCAGCACCACAATCTTATCCGCATGGCGGATAGAAGAAGCTCTCTGAGAGACGATAAAGGTAGTCGTGCCGCCCCCCAGCTGACGGATTGCCGTGCGCAGTCTGGCATCCGTAGCATAATCCAGCGCGGACGCACTGTCATCCAGTATCAGGATCTGAGGCTTGCGCACCAGGGCCCTGGCAATGGTCAGGCGCTGTCTCTGGCCTCCGGACAGGTTCTTGCCGTTCTGGGCGATTTCGGCGTCCAGCCTGCCCTGCTTCCCTTCCACTACCTCTCTGGCCTGGGCGGTGTCGACAGCCTGCCACATCTCCTCTTCCGTGGCATCGGGCTTGCCCCACTGGAGGTTGCTGCGGATGGTCCCCTTGAACAGTACCGCTTTCTGGGGTACCATGCCCACAAGGCTCCGCAGCTCTTCCTCAGACATCTGGCGGATATCTCTGCCTTCCAGGCGTAAGCAGCCGTCCGTCACAGGATAAAAACCGGGAATCAGATTCACCAGCGAAGACTTGCCGGATCCGGTGCCGCCGATGATACCCACGGTCTCTCCTTTATTTACCGAAAAATGAATATCGTGCAGGGTCTCTGCCCCGGCTCCCGCATAGGTCAGGGAAACATGGTCAAACTGCAGAAATGGAACTTCAGGCGCGTTTCTGTCAGCCGTAAGGGCATCGGCAGCCCCGGGCCCGGCTGCGGAAGCCTGCTCCTGGTTCTGAATCTCAAACACGCCTGCCACACGGTCTGCGCAGGCAAGCGC
The DNA here is from genome assembly GCA_947385785.1 of uncultured Lachnospiraceae bacterium. Taxonomy (GTDB): domain Bacteria; phylum Bacillota; class Clostridia; order Lachnospirales; family Lachnospiraceae; genus Acetatifactor. Next base: position 6,388 of record CANDMH010000107.1, on the reverse strand, counting down.
CTTGGTCACTGTAATAATCAGGTTCGCCAGCTTCACCAGCTCCACCAGAATCTGAGACATATAGTTGATAATAGCCACCACTTCGCCCTGGGACAGGTTCCCCACGTTTACCTGGATGGCACCGATATATATCAATGCAATGATGGCTCCATTCACAATCACATAAGTCACGGGATTCATCACCGCGCTGATTTTTCCCACGAATATCTGACTGTCCGCCAGAGCCCCGGTAAATCCACGAAAACGCTCCTCTTCCACTTCCTCCTGATGGAAAGCCCGGATGACCCGGACACCCGTAAGGTTCTCTCTGGTGACTCCCAGAACCTTATCCAGATTCGCCTGTACCTTCCTGTACAGCGGCATGGTCCACACCATGATGCCGAAAACCACGATGGCCAGAAGCGGAATCGCCACTACAAACACCAGAGCGCTCTTCACATCGATGGTGAAAGCCATAATCATGGCGCCGAATACAATAATGGGCGAGCGCAGAAAGAGGCGCAGCACCAGATTGACGCCGGACTGAATCTGGTTCACGTCACTGGTCATACGGGTAATCATGGTAGAGGTTCCGGCTTTATCGATATTGGTAAAGTCCAGCCCCTGGATGTGGTCGAACAGGGCCTGGCGAAGCCCTGCGGAGAATCCCACCGCCGCCCTGGCCGCGAAAAACTGCGCCGTGATGGAAGAAACCAGTCCCACTACCGCCAGCGCCAGCAGACACAGGCCCATCCGCCAGATATGCACCGTGTCCGGTCCGCCGGCGCCGTTCACATTGATGCCTCTGTCGATGATGCTGGCCATTACCAATGGCACCAGCAGCTCGAAAAAGGCTTCCAGCAGCTTAAAAAGCGGCGCCAGAATGGACTCTTTCCTGTAGTCGCTTAGATACTTCATCAGCTTTTTCATGTCAGTTACCTCTCTTTCTACAGATTAGTGCCGTAAAAACGCCTTGTATACTGCGTCATCCTGGCATCGTATTCCGGATAAACGTATCGGAACTGCTCAGCCAGATGGGATGCGCTCTGCCGGAAGAGCTCCTGGCACAAAAGCAGCGCGTCCCATACGGCTTCGCAGGAATCGTTGCGATATGTGGAAAGCACCCTCTTCCAGGTCGTCTCCGGCAGATATTTTGGCAGGAACTTGTAATTCTTCCCCACGCTGAAGCCGTACCCATATTCCGTCCCCACCTGCCAGGAAAGCATCCTCAGCAGCTCGTTTCGCATAAGCTGCAGATGATCTATGGCAAAAAGGATTTCATTCCTGCACAGACCCTTTACCACATAGGATGTGAGCATCCAGAACTCATTGCAGCAGTCGTCAAAGCTGCGGGCGCCGGGCTTTCTGATCCAGTATTCTTCGTCCGTGGGCTCCAGGCCCGCAAGGCCTCTCCCGGTCTTGTCCAACAGTACGGTCCGCAGCCTGTCCTGTTCCAGATATTCAGAAATCCGGGGCTCCTCCAGGATGGTCAGGTCTATCTTGATATCGTCCTCGAAAATCATCAGATAGGAATAGCCCGGCTCTTCCGGCGGAAACAGCTCCATATCCTCCGGCTTCTGCATCATGAGGATGTTTCCGAACCGCGACAGTCACCCATCGTCCTCTGTCAGATGCCGGGGATCGGTGACGAAATAGGTGACGTCGAAATCCTGGAACGAGTCCTGAGGTATGTTCCGATTGACCCGGGAACCCTCCATTCCGACTATGCGGATGTAATCATTCTGCATGGCAAATTCCAAAATCGCATCCATGACTTCCTGTGATGTGCGCATTGACTCTCCTCCCTCTTTTTCCTTATCTTATGAGCGATTCGCTGCAACTTCATTGCCCCTCCTGAATACAATAAAATAAATACCCTCTGCCGGAGGCCGCCATGGCAATTACATCCGTGGACATTCTGAACCTGTCACACTCCCTCAAGGACATCTGTGAGGTAAACTGTAATACACCGGAATGTCTTTCCCAGACACTTAAGATGCTGCTGCAATACAACCTGATTCAGGCAAATCTGCAGTTTAGCAGACAATTCGGGCCGATCTGCGGACCGTCTGTAAATCCGGCGCTCCCTGCCTCGCTGCCGTCCTGTCCAACTCAGGCCGTCTGTCCTCCTGCCGGCCCTCCGTCAAAATCTATCTCCGCTCCGGCCGCCCCGCCTGCTGCCTCCGCTCCGGCTGAAAATGTCCCATCTCCCAGACCGCCTGTCCGGCTGGATATTGCCGACCCTTTTCTGGCTGATTATGAAAGACCGATATCCGAACATGACCGGATGCCCCATAAAAAGCCCTGAGCCCTGCCCTGATTGACAGTTCATGAACTCTGATTTTGGCAATGTTTTAAAAATTCCACTGCTCTGTCCAGTTAGAAAATGGAGTCTGAGACGACAGTCACAGACTTCGATTTCCGGCCGGATTGAGTGCTGCGTCGGCCAGCAGCAAAAAGGCTTAGCAGTTTTACCTGCGGTACCGGCAAAGGGCAATACTGTACCCCTCCACGCTGTCCCATTCCTCCCAAATCAGAGAGAGGGATGCCGTCCCCGGCAGCAAATCCACTCCCAACGCTTTTCCAATGCCCTCCCCGGTCAGTTTTCCGTAAGCCTCTTTCCTGGCCCACAGCCTGTAGAACAGCTTCTCTCTCTCCGCCCCCGCCTGCTCCAGGGCGGCGGATTCCCGCTTCGAGTAAAAACGCCGCCCAAGCTTCCCCACATCCTTCCCGCAGTGCTGTTGGATATCCGCACCGATTTCCTCCATGGACAGCCCGCAGAGTACATAACTGCCGGAATGCGACAGATTAAAATAAAAGGGCAGATTTCTGAAATAAGGCTTCCCCCGCTCTCCATATCTGTAAGTAAACTGCCTGACAGGAGCCTCCTTTCCGGCGTCCAGGAGTTCCGTGGCCGAACAGACTTTTAATCTGCTGCGGGCTGCTGCGATATCCTCCACCTTCAACTCCCCGGCGCCGGCATCACCCTCTCTTCCAGAACCGCCCCTGAGCGCCTCATCCACCGCAAACTGCAGCAAGAGCCCCGCCCCCAGGCACGCCGCCTTCCTTGAAAGCGTCTTCATGCCCTCCGCCCTCCTTCTTCTCTCCTCATCCACACGCAAAGAAGCCCTCTCCAGGAGGGCTTCCCCTTTTTCCGTATCCATAAACGCTTCTATAGACAGAAGATACCTGGCAACATACATCTCTACTCTTACTCCGTCACCTGCAGGTGCAGCTCCTCCAACTGCTTTTCCTCCACTTTGCCCGGCGCGTCGGACATCAGGCAGGAGGCATCCTTAATCTTCGGGAATGCAATCACGTCACGGATATTGTCCGTCTGCGCCAGCAGCATCACGAAACGTTCCAGCCCGATGGCCAGTCCCGCGTGAGGCGGCACACCGTACTTGAAGGCATCCAGCAGGAATCCAAACTGCTCATGGGCCTTCTCCTTCGTAAACCCAAGGGCCTCAAACATCCGCTCCTGAATGTCACTCTGGAAAATCCTGACACTGCCGCCCCCCAGTTCCATGCCGTTGACTACAATGTCGTAAGCTTTTGCTCTCACCTTTCCGGGATCTGTCTCAAGAATCTCCAGATCCTCTTCCATGGGCATGGTAAAAGGATGATGCATTGCCACATAACGCTCTTCCTCATCGCTCCACTCAAACTGAGGAAACTCCGTCACCCACAGGAAATTGTACTGATTCTCATCCAACATACCAAGCTGCCTGGCCAGTTCCACGCGCAGCGCGCCCAGCACAGACCACACCAGCTTTAATTTATCCGCCGCAAAGAGCAGCAGGTCTCCCGGCTCTCCGCCCATGACAGCCACCAGGCTCTTCAGCTCTTCCTCCGCCATAAACTTCGCAAAGGAAGACTTGTAGCTTCCGTCCGGCAGCACTGCCAGATAAGCCAGACCTTTCACGCCGTATCCCTTCGCAAATTCCACCAGGGCGTCAATCTTCTTTCTGGGCATCTCGGCCTGGCCCTTCACATTGATGCCACGCACACTGCCGCCCGCCTCCAGAGCGCCGGTAAACACACCGAAACCGCAGCCCTTCACCGTCTCCGACACATCCGTAAGCTCCATCCCGAAACGGGTGTCCGGCTTATCGGAGCCGAAACGGTTCATGGCCTCGTCCCAGGTCATCCGCTTCAGCGGAAGCGGAATCTCAAGCCCCACGGTCTCCTTACAGACTCTTGCCACCATCCGCTCGGTGACATCCAATACATCCTCCATATCCACAAAGGACATCTCCATATCGATCTGGGTAAATTCCGGCTGCCTGTCCGCCCGCAGGTCCTCGTCCCTGAAGCACCTGGCAATCTGGAAGTACCTGTCATATCCGGAGCACATCAGCAGCTGCTTGAAAATCTGCGGCGACTGAGGCAGCGCGTAAAAGCAGCCCTGGTGTATCCGGCTGGGCACCAGGTAATCTCTGGCCCCCTCCGGAGTGGACTTATTCAAGATCGGCGTCTCCACCTCCAGGAAGCCCTCATCCTTCAGAAAAGTGTGCACCGCCGCCGTCATTCTGCTGCGAAGTATCAAATTCCTCTGCAAATCGGGTCTGCGCAAATCGAGATAACGGTATTTCAATCTCAATTCTTCTTTTGTCCGTGAATTCTCTTCAATGGGAAAAGGCGGCGTCTCGGCCTCCGATAAAATCCGAACCTCTTCCGCCCGGACTTCAATCTCACCGGTGGCCAGATTCTCATTTACCGCTCCTGCCCGCTTCTCTACTCTTCCTGTCACTGCCGCCACGAATTCGCTGCGCAGCTTCTCCGCTTTCGCGAAATTCTCTGCGCCGCAGTCGGCCTCCTCAAAGATTATCTGCAGGATGCCTGCCCTGTCCCGGAGGTCTACGAAGATAATGCCGCCCTTGTTGCGCTGCTTCTGCACCCAGCCCATGACGGTAACTTTCTCCCCGATGTTTGCCGCGGAAAGCTCTCCGCAGCGATGTGTCCTTTTCATTCCTTTCATTGACTCTGCCATTTTGCTTCCTCGATTTCTGCCCTTTTTCTTAGGAATTGTGAAGAAATAAATTTGCACTTTGAGGAACGAAACACCAGTATATATGCGCCTTCCCGTGCGGAAGACTGCAAATTTATTTCGTAACACTTCCTTTATTTTTACTTTTTTTGCTGTTTTTCTTTTATGCAGCTCCCTGATTCCTGTTCCTCGATACGAATCATTCCTTTCACGATTCCGTCATCGCAGACCCATATCTGATCGAGAACAGCGTAACCCCCGCATGTGCTTTCATCAGTTCTTCAGCCCCTCCCTGTAGAACTCCACAAATTCCTCATACCCTTCCGCCGTCAGCTGTTCCTTCTGGAACTTCCTGTTCTTGTTCATGCGCACCACCAGCACCTGTTCTCCGGCCTCCCTGGCTGCCTGGGCCCTGGCAATCACGTCCGTCATGGCCTGACCCTCTATGCCCTTCTCCACCAGATAAGCCGTCTTCTTCGGGGCGCCCGGCACCTTGAAGCCGCTTTCCGTCAAAAGCAGGATAATTCTCTCGAACCCGATGGAAAAACCGCAGGCCGGCACATCCCTGCCGGTAAATTTCCCCACCATTTTATCATATCTGCCGCCTCCGCCGCAGCTGACGCCCAGGCCGGGAATGGCTACCTCAAAAATAGTTCCCGTATAGTAGGACATTCCCCTCACCAGTGTAGGATCGAATACCATCCGAAAATCCGCCGTCTTTGCCGCATTGACGCTGCCGATGATCTCCTGCAGCCCCTCCGTCACCGAAACGTCCAGGTTTTCTCCCAGCCTCTCCGCCACATAGCCCAGCCCATCCCCGGCCTCAGCCAGGCCCTGATACAATTCCAGATACCTTTCAACCGTATCCCCGGCAAAACCGTTCTCCAGAAGCTCGGCTTTCACACCGTCCATGCCGATCTTGTCCATCTTGTCAAGGGTGATGAACACACTGTCATAATCATCCTCCGCAAAACCGCTGCAGGCCGCCATGGCTTTCAGAAGCTGCCTGTCGTTAATCCGGATCTCAAAATCTTTGAAGCCAAGCCTTCCCAGCGTGGTGGTGGTCGCCAATATCAGCTCAATCTCCGCCAGGTTGGATGCCTCCCCGAAAATGTCGATATCGCACTGGGTAAACTGGCGGTAACGCCCTCTCTGAGGCCTGTCCGCCCGCCACACGTTTCCTATCTGCAGCGCCTTGAAAGGAGAGGGCAGCTGCGCCCCATTATTCGAGTAATACCGCACCAGAGGCACCGTCAGGTCATACCGAAGCCCGCCGTCCACCACTTCCTCTTCCGTGGCGGCTTCCGCTATCTTCAGCTTCTCGCCGCGCTTTAATATCTTGAAAATCAGCTTCTCATTATCGCCCCCCTGCTTATTGGTGAGGTTGGCAATGTTCTCCACACTGGGAGTCTCTATTGA
>CANDMH010000106.1 GCA_947385785.1 uncultured Lachnospiraceae bacterium | reverse complement strand
TCCTGGGACCAGCCCTTCTTTTTCCTCAGTGTCATGATTTTTTCCGATAACATCATAATTTCTCTGCCTTACCCTTTCTGCGCTTCTGCGCCTTTTCTGACATGATTGTCATATTTTTCAGGAAGTGTCGGAAAATAACTGCTGCAATTTCCTTTTGATTACAGGGTTCGCGAAGCGATTCCTGTAATTTCTCTTGAACTACAGGAGGCGCGAAGCGATTCCTGTAATTTCTCTTGAACTACAGGAGACGCGAAGCGATTCCTGTAGTATGAAGACATTTCCTTATACGCTAATCATAACAGAAATGCCGGTTGACAACCAGCAATTGCGCTTGGAAATTTGTCAACCGGCGGTTGCAGAGTTACTGTTCACTCGCCACCGCGAGGCGTTTTCGTGCGCATTCTGCGCGAACAATCCCAGGCAACCATCAGTTTGCCTTGACTGCGTGCGCCAAAATGAGCGCACTTTGCTCAATTCCTGACAATAGAATTCTGCACTTGAATTCTATTGTATGTGTGCATCATGTTGCTGTGAACGGCGAAGCAGTAAACAGTAACGTTGCAGATGCTCTTCGGATGAGGAGCTTCTGGCTATTGTCCTGAAACATTCCCTGACTATGGCAATCTATATGTCCATCGGTTATTTCTTCATGTTACACCAGCATAAACTCCCCCTCTACATAAAACACACCGTCTACAAAGGATCCGGCTTCCGGCTTCTCCAGCCTTCCCCGGCGTATCAGCTCCTCTGCCACATGCCCGATCAGCTCCCCGCAGTAGACGGATATCCACTGATTAATCTGTCCATGAAGGCGGGCGGGCACAAAGCCTTCAAAGCTTTTCCTCACAGAGAGAATCCAGTCGCAGAGCATGGCATCCAGCCTCTCGTCTTCCGCTTTGTACAAACCACAGAACTCGTCAAACTGCTTCCGGGTAAAGCAGGCAAAATTCAATGCATACTCTCCGTCCTTTTTCCTGACCAGGCGGTTCTGCATTAACCGTACCATATCCTCTTCGGCAATCAGTCCCTCCGGCACGGCACCGCCCGGACATTTCTGAGGGATTCCCTGCTCCGCAAGCCATGCGGTCCCGCCGTTGCAGTACACCCGACGGTCGTAGAACTGATTGACCCAGTAAAAATACATATGCCCTTCCCCGGTGTCGTTGACATTGCATCCGGTACTGTACTTCCCAGGCTCCTCATCTGTGTCCGCAGACTCCGTAACGATAAACCACCCGTGCCCGCCATCCTTTCTGGGAGGAAACTCTCCGCTTGAGAGATGCAGGCGATGATTCTTCAGCACTTCCATCTTCTGCCTGAGCAGATAAGGAATCAGAATATACCCAAGCCTCTCCATTCCGAAATCACATCCGTAGAAACCGATTTCCTTAAGGTCCCTCTCCTGCCAGAGCAGTTCTTCATAGTAATCTGTAATCGCCTTCACCATCGGTTCCTGCACTGCTTCGGTGTCTGCACGGTCCTTCAGCCGGAAAACAATGAAATCGGCCGCATATTTATTTCCGATTTTTCGTATGGCATCTCCCCAGATAAGTCCCGGGAGTTCATCCTCGATGTAAATCGTGGGAATCCCCGTACACATGCTGATTTCTTCCACGGTCAGCGGCCTCTCGTAGGCGGCCCCGCAGATGGCCCTGGCTATCTGGCTGTGAAGATACCGATGGGAATCCATGGAGCCGTTGCATCCGTACGTATTCCAGTTAATTCTCTGATACACTTTATCCATTTGATCTGTCCCTATCCTTTCCCGAATCCTGCTGCGCCCCACATTCAGGCGCCATTTGATTGTGGTTTCCGGCAGGGCATATTTCTGCGCCAGCTGTTTTACCGGCATTTCCCCGATATAATAATCCACAAAAATATCCCTGTACTCAGAAGAAAGGGTATGGAGGCAGCGGAATACCGGCTCATATTCCTCTTCCACTGACGGCTCTTCCACCTGCGCGCAGCCTTCCGCAGCCTCGTACAGCTCCTGTCCGGAAAGGATGGACTGCCGCTTATTCCTGGCGTTGATAAAACGGGCGTAACGATTGTGCGCAATCCGCCATATCCAGGATTCCGGCGATTCGATTTCGTATTTTCCGATACCGTCCAGTATATGCAGCAAAATCTCTCCCGCCAGGTCCTCGGCGTCATGCCAGTTGTCCAGGCGATGGTGGCAGAACCGGAAGATTGGTTCTATGCAGGGGATTATTTCCTTCTCGTCCATACACATTTCTCCTGTTTCACATGAGGAATTGCCTGCAGACAATTCCTCATTGCTGTAATGATACTTACTTTGTTCATAAGCCGTAATTGCTGTGATCTGTGAAAGCATTGAGTCAAACGGCGTACTGCAATCATGATTACACTATGTAAGTGCCTGCAGTTTTGATATGGATAGGTGAATCTTTTTCATTACTTATACGTTAGGAATTGTCGCGAAATAACTTCCTTACTCTTTCCGTGCGCAGTGATATACACTTTCGGGGGAGTACTGATGCGACTAAGAATAGCAAATAAATGATGCCAGGTCAATACATTTGTAATGACTTGGCATCATTTGAATTCCATTTGTTGTTTCAGGCCTGGCAAACATATATTATTTTCCCTGATGGCTGCCTGGGATTGTTCATGCAAAGTGCGCACGAAAACACCTCACGGAGGCACCTGTAAACAGTAACGCTTCATCCCACCACTGTGAATTCCGCCTGGTAAGCCCGGTACTCTCCCATCCCGGCCGGTATCGGCAAACCCGCCCGCATCAGCGCGGAACCGTAATATTTTCTCCCGGATTCCGTGTCCTCATACACCGCCTCCGGATTCAGCCCCTTCAGCCGCACATAGCTCACCGGCATATTCCCGTGAATCTCCGTGGCCACCGCGGTGAACAGCACCCGGCTCCTGTCCTGTGAAACGAAAGCCCAGGCCCCGCAGGCATCCCGAAAAGGATCGGAGAGGCGGTAATAGTCCCCGGTCTGAATCAGGGAGGCATATTCCTTATAAAGCTTCACCTGCTGCCGGATCTGGTCCTTCTCCTCCTCCGTCAGCTTCCCGGGGTCAAGCTCATAGCCAAAGGTTCCTGCCATGGCCACCGCGCCCCTGGTATGGAGACTGGTCTCCCGGCCCGTCTGGTGGTTGGGCACGGCAGACACATGGGAGCCCACCGCACAGGCCGGATAGAAGAAGGAGGTTCCGTACTGAATCCGGAGCCTGTCCGCCGCGTCCGTGTTGTCGCTGCACCAGATCTGGGGGGTATAATACAGCATCCCCGCGTCGAAGCGCCCGCCCCCGCCGCTGCAGCCCTCAATCAGGAGATCCGGGTACCGGGCGGTAAGTTTTTCCAGAAAATCGTAGACGCCAATCATGTAGTCATAGAGCACTCTGCCCTGACAGTTTGCCGCGGAATACACATCCGTGATACTGCGGTTCATGTCCCACTTGACATATTCGATATTTCCCTGGTCCAGTACGGCGCATATCCGGTCAAAAATGTATTCTCTGACGTCTCTTCGTGAAAAATCCAGTACCAGCTGGTTCCTGCCCCGGACAGGAGGCCTCCCGGGAACCTGCAGGGCCCAGTCCGGGTGCTTCCGATAGAGCTCGCTGTCCTCGGACACCATCTCCGGCTCAATCCAGATGCCGAACTTCACCCCCAGGGCGTTGATCCGGCGGATCATGTCCCCCAGGGAACAGCCCAGTTTCTCCTCGTTCACCACCCAGTCCCCCAGGCCGCTGTTGTCGTCGTCCCGCTTTCCGAACCACCCGTCGTCCATGACCACCATGTCGATGCCCAGGGCCGCCGCCTCCTCCGCCAGGGAACAGATGGTCTCCCCGGTGAAATCAAAGTAGGACGCCTCCCAGCTGTTCAGCAGCACAGGACGGTTCCCTGCGGCATATTTTCCCCGGCAGATATGGTTCCGGATACAGCGGTGGAACATCCGGGACAGCTCCCCGAAGCCTCTGTCCGTGTAGCCCAGAATCGTCTCCGGGACCACCAGGCTCTCCCCGCCTTCCAGGGGATAGTGGAAAAGCTCCTCCTGAAGCCCCATCAGTACCCTGGCCTGGCCGTACTGGTCCCGCTCCGCCTCGCAGAGGAAGTTCCCGCTGTACACGAAAACCATCCCGTAACAGCCCCCTGCGTCCTCCCCGGTTCCCCGCTCCGCCAGGATAACCGCCGGGTTATGCTGATGGCTTGAAGTACCGCGGCGGCTGCCGATGCGGAAGGTGCCCTGGCCCAGTTTTGTACGCTGAAGGTTCCGCTCCATGGCATGTCTCCCGCAAAAAGTCAGCAGGTCATACTCCCCCGTCACAAAATCCAGGCAGGCCGACGCCGCCTTTTCCACGCAGACAGCGCCCTGTCCCGCGTTTTCAATCACCGCCGCCCTGGTAATCATGTCCTCTTTCTCCAGTACCCCGTAGAGAAGGCGCACCCGCACTTTGCTCACCGGATCCTCCAGGAGGATTTCCAGTGTCTGCGCCTCCTGCTCCCCGGCAAACACCGCCGGAAGCCCTTTCAGGGCATATTTCCCCGGCTTAACCTCATGGCCCGCATAGCGCAGGTCACAGCACTCGGAGCCGTCGCCGTTACGCACCACCACGGCGCTGTTCCGGAAGTCCCCCGTGCCCAGGCCGGGACATTCCTGGGGCAGTACGTCCATGGAGTAAGTCCTGTCTAACCCCGCGTCGTAGGGATTTCCGGAAAATCCCCTGTCGCTGTAAGTCAGAAGATAGTCCATGTTTCCCCCGACTTTCCCTCCGTAATACAAATGCAATAGGAAACCGTAATCATCCACCTTCATCTGATAGGTGGTGCGCGCCGTTTCCAAGGTAAAAATCCTGTCTTCCTGTGTGTAGTAAATCGCCATCGCTTATCCCTGCCACCTTCTTTATATTACTTGAATCTTGCCAGGTTCCCCGCAGGAAACCTGGCTGTGTATGAACTGTTTTCATTCGCAGATATTACTTCACCGCCCCGTTGGTAACCCCGTTCAGGATCTGCTTCTGGCAGATTGCATAGAAAATCAGAATCGGAATCAGCGACAGCAGGTAGGACGCAAAGGCCAGATTATAATTGGTGCCGAACTGGGACTGGAAATTCAGCTGTGCCAGCGGCAGGGTATTCTGCCCGGAACCCGCCATGATAATCAGGGGCGTCATCACATCGTTCCACACCGCCAGAGCCGTGATAACCGCCACCGTGGCATGCATGGGGCGCATCACTGGGAAGATAATGCTCCAGTAAGTCCTCCAGGTGGAAGCGCCGTCCACCCTGGCCGCCTCCTCCAAAGCGATTGGGATGTTCACCAGATAACCGGAATACAGCATGATATTCATCGGCATATAGAACACCACGTACAGCAGAATCACGCCGAACCAGTTGGCGATATGCAGCTCCGCCGTCTGCTTTGCCAGGGGCATCATCAGGATGGCGAAGGGAACGAACATACCGCTGACGATGAACAGGTATACGAAATTATAAAACTTGCTGTGGGCCTTGTTCCTCCCCAGGGCGTAGCCCATCAGGGAATGAATGGCGATGGCCAGTACGATGGTGGTCACGGAGATCAGCAGGCTGTTCCCCAGGGAACGCCAGAAATCCGTCACCTCCATGGCCTCCCGGAAATTGTCCAGGCTCCAGTTCTTAGGCAGGGACAATATGCCGCTGATGCTGTTGGTCATCTCCGAAGGCTGCTTGAAAGCGATTACAATGGTCATGTACAAAGGAAAAATAATGGTGGAAAGGCCAAGAATCAACAATACCATAACTGCTTTGTTGGACTTGCCCACTGTGGATGTATGTTTCATAGCTGCTCCTCCTTTGAACTGGAAAATTTCATCTGGGCTACGGAGATGGCCACAATCACAATGAAGAATACCACCGCGTTGGCGCTCTGGAACCCGAACTGCCCGCCGGACATACCGTTATTGTAAATCAGGTAGGAAATGGACTCCGTGCTCTGTGCCGGGCCGCCCTTGGTCAATGCCATAATCTGGTCAAACACCATCAGGAAGTTCTTCACGCTGAGCACCATGTTGATGGAGAAAAAGGGAATAATCAGCGGGAAAGTCAGCATTTTAAACTGTTTCCATCCGGTGGCGCCGTCAAGCCCGCCGGCCTCGTACACATCCTCGGGCACGGTCTGCAGGCCGGAGATGTAGATGATGGTGTTCATGGCGATGGCCTGCCAGGCGCAGACAATCATGACGCCGATCCATGCCTTACCGGGACTGGACAGGATGGAACTGCTCAGAGCCTTGATGCCTGTCATGTCCGCCAGTGCAGGGATGATATAAGTAAAGAAATAATTAAAAATGTAACCTACAACCAGGGAGCCCAGGATGTTGGGAAGGAAATACGCCCCCCTGAAAAATCCCTTTGCCCGGATTTTGCTGTTTAAGCCCAGTGCCAGAAGCAGGCTGATGACATTCACCACAATGGTGGTCACCACTGCCAGTTTGATGGTAAACCAGTAAGATTTTCCCACCCTGGCGTCAGAAAACAGGTCAATGTAATTCCGGAAACCAACCCAGTCATATTTTCCGAAACCCCTGAAATTCGTGAAGCTGTACACCACGCCCCGGATCAGCGGGATGGTGTTGAAACAGACGAACAGGGCCAGAATCGGAATGGTTATCAGCAAAAAAGTTCTCTGTCTGTCATTTTTCATTTTCATGCCTCCTAATTGAGTCGCTACGCGAGTCTGTTTATCATCTTCTCAATGGCTGTTCTCGTAATCCTGCACCATGCGGATGATGTCACGGTTGTACCGCTGCCAGTTGGTGTCGAAGGTCTTCAGGAAACCGTCCACATCCTTCTCCAGGAGGAAGGTCTGAAGCAGGGCGTCCACGGACATTTCCGAAGGGTAATAGTGGTCCTGGTAGTCCGTCATATTGCCGGATTCGATGAACTCCAACATGCCGTCCAGCATGGAGGCCAGTCTGAAATCACCGTTTTTGCAGGGAACCGCGTTCTGGTCATCGATGTATTTCTGGATTTTCTCATCCGCATACAGGAAATTCAGCACCTCGTAGGCCGCTTCCTTATTCTCACATCCGTCCATGACGCAGAAGCCAAGGTCAATACCGGAGTTCAGCGTCCTCGCATCCGCGCTGTCCGCCGCGGGCATCACAAAGGAATCGATGTTCAGATCCGGATTCACGGAGAGAATCTGGGGCGTGGCATAGCTTCCGATGGGATACATGGCGGATTCCCCTCTGGCGAAGGCGGTACAGGCATCGTTATACCCGTAGGCAAAGGGGTCATCCGGGCCGTAGGGCAGCAGTTTCATGTACTTTTCCGCAAGCTCCCTGTACTGCTCCGTAAAAGTGGTCTGCCCCTTGTTCACCTGCTTCGCCGTATCCGAGGGCGCCAGTTCCACCGCCATGGCATTCCATGGAGCCAGGCAGGTCCAGGTATCCTTGAAACCGAAGTAGAATGGCAGGATGCCTTCCGCCTTGATTTTATCACAGAGCTGTAACATTTCGTCCCAGGTCTGCGGAATCTCCCATCCGTGTTCCGCGAACATGTCTCTGTTGTAGAGAACGCCTGCCGCGTTGGCCACATAGGGGATAATGTAAGTCCCTTCCGTGGGAATCAGCTCCAGGGCCTCCGCTATGTCCAGGTAGCCCTGGTTAATGTCCTTCATTCCTTCGTAATCTGCCACATTCTCCAGAATCTGCGCGTCCACAAAGTAGGAATAGTTGATGTCGCCTCCGATCCCGATGATATCCGGATAATCCTCCCGGATAAACCTGGTCTTCAGGATGGTCATGGCATCGTTGGGGGAGCTGATGGTCAGATGAATATCGTCATGAGTCGCGTTGAATTCCTCCTCCACCGTCTTGAAGTAGTTCGCCGCTTCCGGTTTGTACTGGACAATCTCGATCTCAACCCTGCCGTCCTTCGAACCGCTCCCGCATCCCTGGATACTCAATGCCGCCGCTGTGGCGCACAATGCCGCACCCAGATATTTTGCCCGTTTTCCTTTCATGGCATTTTCTCCTTCCAAATTTTTTGTTTCGTTTCACGGACTTTTCTATCATGTAAAAAAGTTCATCCGCTCCCCGGTTCTTCCTTCGGACAATCCGCAGTGGTTTCTGCCGACTGCCCTGTTATGTCCCGCGGCCGCAGTATGCCGGGGGCAGATGCTGTGATCCAGTTTCCGGCATGCCCGTCATTTCCTGGATTTTTTTGATGAGACTATCTTAACATACCTTTATGCTATGGAAAATAGCAGTGTTTTGCCATTTTTATACCATTATGCAGGTTTTTGCTTTTTTATTTGAAGTCAGGTAGCATTTTGGTATATAATAAGTTTATCAGCGGCTGTATACAAAATCACGGTTTGGAATTCGGCCGATACTTTTACTTATGTAAAAATCACGAATGTTATACATGCTTTCTGGAAATTGTACACAATGGACAAGGGGGATATCTTTGATGAGCGAAGTAATTTTCTCCGTATTTCCCAGTGAAAACTTTATCGACCTGGGGCTGTATCAGTTCGGGTGGGAGCAGTGCGACCCGGCCCATTCCTTCGGCCCTGCCGCCAGAAACCACTATCTCTTCCACCTGTGCCTGTCCGGGACGGGGAAGCTGATCGCGGACAACGGAAAGGGGACGAACCTGACCCACCAGGTCAAAAGCGGCCAGGGTTTCCTGCTGTTCCCCAAGCAGGTGTGCACCTATATCGCGGACCGGGAACTGCCCTGGGAATATGTCTGGCTGGAGTTCGACGGGCTCCGGGCAAAGGAATGTATCGAGATGGCAGGCCTGCGCCAGGATCAGCCCGTGTACAGGGCCCGCTACAAAGATATATACGAATCAATGAAGGAAGAAATGCTGTATATCGTAAACCACAGGGAGGAATCCCCTTTTCACCTGATCGGGCATCTCTATCTGTTCATGGACGGCCTTGTGCGCTCCTCCACCTCCGCCCAGATCGGGAAGGGAAACCGCCTGCGGGATTTCTACATCAAGGAGTCCATCGCCTTTATCGAGCAGAATTTCCAGAACGATATCTCCGTGGAGGACATCGCGGCGGCCTGCGGGCTGAACCGGAGCTATTTCGGAAAGATTTTCCATGAAAATATGGGCAAGACCCCCCAGGAATTCCTGATTTCCTACCGGATGACCAAGGCCACGGAGCTTTTAAAGCTTACGGATTTGTCCATTGCGGATATCGGGAATGTGGTGGGGTATCCTAATCAGCTGCACTTTTCCAGGGCTTTCAAGAATGTGTACCAGGTGTCTCCCAGGCAATGGCGGAGCGAGCATGGGGGCGGGAAGCAGGGGGCGGCGAATATGGCGAATGAAAAAATGCAGAATAAGTAGCATACATTCAGGTAACGATATATCTTTTTAAAAAAGGGGGCTTTGTGGCTTATGATAATTCCAGAGGAATTGCAGAAACTGATTGACGGCGGTGAACGCATTACCGTTGAATTTAAGGAATCCCATACCGACATTACAAAGGATGTCTATGAGACTGTATGCTCCTTTTCCAACAGGGATGGCGGGCATATCTTTCTGGGTGTGAAAAATAATGGCGAAATCATCGGCATCCAGAAGGATAAAATAGAAAAGATAAAGAAGCAGTTTGTCACTACAATTAATAACGACAGCAAGATATATCCTCCGCTTTATCTTGCACCTGTCGCCTATGAGGCGGATGGCAAAGAGATTCTCTACATTCGGGTTCCTGTATCACAGGATGTAGTTCGTTGCTCCGGTAAAATATGGGACAGAAATGCTGATGCCGATATCGATATCACGCTTCATTCTGATGAAGTATATCGGCTCTATGCCAGAAAACGCGGCAGCTTCTTCGTCAACAAGGTCACCCGTTTTGGCATAGATTCTCTCCGTAGCGACTTATTGGAGCGCGCAAGAGAGATGACGAGAATGCGCGTAAAAAATCATCCCTGGAAAACCATGCCCGATGAGGAAATGCTTCGCAGCGCCGGTTTGATATTGACGGATGAATATTCCCAGATTGAAGGCGTTACTTATGCCGGAATTCTTCTCTTTGGCAAAGACAGTACTATTATGTCCGTCCTGCCACAGCATAAAACCGATGCTATTTTCCGTGTGTTCAATACTGACCGCTATGACGACCGCGATGTAGTTATCACGAATCTCATCGAGAGCTACGACAGGTTGATGGCGTTTGGGCAGAAACACCTGAACGACACTTTCCATCTGGACGGTATACAGAGCGTCAGCGCAAGGGATAATATTCTCAGAGAAATTGTCTCAAACCTTCTGGCCCACAGAGATTTTTCCAACGCCTATGTAGCAAAGCTGATCATTGAAAAAGACCACATTTACACAGAAAATGCCAACCTTTCCCACGGCCATGGTGTATTAAATCTCGCCTCGTTTGAACCTTTTCCGAAGAATCCGCCCATCTCAAAAGTATTTCGTGAGATTGGCCTGGCGGACGAACTGGGATCCGGAATGCGAAACACATACAAGTATACAAAAATGTACTCCGGTTCTGATCCGCTTTTTATCGAAGGAGATATCTTCAAAATCACCATACCGCTTAAGGAGGTTGCAACCACCACTGTAGGGCCCGGCGGAATCATTCCTGACAATATCCCCCACGATGTCCCTCACGATGTCCCCCACGATGTCCCCCACGATGTCCCTCACGATGTCCCCCACGATATTGTAGGCGAGGAAATATGCAGAATGATAAGGGAAAATCGAAACATAACCCGCAGGGAACTAGGAAAACGCCTTGGCATCAGTACAAGAACTGTCGGACGCAAGTTAAAAGACATGGGCAACGTGCACTATGTTGGAAGCGGCAATAACGGACATTGGGAAATCAATGAAAACGCCTGAAAATCAGACAGAAAATAGCTTCCGGGTATTACTTGCTACTCCGCCTGCCAGATCAAAAAATTACTGTCCTCCGTGCCGCAGTAAATTTCCCGCACGGAGACCTCCTTCCCGGCCTTAGTGAAGCCTGTTCTGGAAACGCTCCATTCCCCGGTCCAGTTTTCCCCATTGCCGTTGCCCTGGGGAATGACGCCCCGCTTTAATGTGATAAAGCACCTCCCGTCTTCCGTAAATTCCAGGGAGGTGGACGGCACCTTCTTACCGTCCGTCACCACAAACAATATCTCCACACTGTTTTCCGTGATATTTTCTACGTTTGCCTGTGTCATATCCAGAGGAACCGGAACCAGGAGCAGCCTTGTCAAAGCCAGATAGCACCATATCCTTTCTAATATATCCGTCCTGCATCTGAATGTTCCGGTCGGCGCACCTGGCCACAAAGCTATCGTGGGTGACCAGGAGGATGGTCATTCCTCTCTTCCGGTTCAGATAATGTAACAGCTTCAAAATGTCGTTCCTCCTGGAGGAATCCAGATTCCCCGTGGGCTCGTCCGCCAGAAGCAGGGGCGGATGAGTAATCAGGGCTCTTCCCACGGCGATTTTCTGCTGCTGCCCGCCGGAGAGCTGATGAGGATAGAAATGCTTTTTCTCCTGCATCTTGCTTTTTGTGGGTTTCTATCAATAAGAGAGAGGAATGGGGGATTCGTTACAAGTTTTTTAAATAAAATAGATCACTCTCCGGGCCCGAGCCGGAAAGCTTCATCCTCTGCAAACGGGGCGCCTCCTGGGACAATATGCTACTGCCCGGTTTAACTATTGACGGTATTGATGATACCCTGGTTCAGAAATCAAAACCCTGGCCGCCAGAAAAGAGATATCGTGATTCAATTTATAGCAGCCGAAGACCCATTGTATACACTTCACTTGGCGAGGTGACTGATGAGGTGACTGAGATGGTGACTGAGACGGAACTGAAGCTTTTGTCCCTATTACTCAAAGATCCCGCCTGCACCTACTCTGTTATTTATACTCACGATCGAAAACTTTTGCCAACTGAAATTGTATAACGAGTGAGCGCTTCCGGGATACAGAACAGAAAACGGCTAATGAATGCGCTCACGAATATAACTGTTGACCTTTTGTGCGCACAGGAATATAATAATTGTACGCACAGAGTGGTCTCGGAAAGTAGGCAGATGAAACGGAAAATGGTAGCTGTCAAGCGGAA
>CANDMH010000105.1 GCA_947385785.1 uncultured Lachnospiraceae bacterium | reverse complement strand
GAAAGGTGGGGGCGGAGGAAATGCCGGATATCTTTTCTTCCTATGCGGATACCGCATACGAGGTGGAGCAGGCGGGCGCTCTTGCGGATCTGTCGAGTTATCTGGAGGAAGAGGATCTGGATAAGTACGTGGATTCCTACATAGAAGAAGGACGCATTGCCGCGGACGGTACACTGCGCATCTTTCCCACGGCAAAGTCTACGGAAATCATGATGATAAATAAGACAGACTGGGAACCCTTTGCGGAAGCCGCCGGCATCTCGCTGGAGGATTTGGAGACCATAGAAGGGGTTGCCGCGGCGGCGCAGGCCTATTATGAATGGACGGATGGCCAGACGCCGGACATACCCGGGGACGGCAGAGCCTTTTACGGCAGGGATGCAGTGGCGAATTATTTTATTATCGGCCTGCAGCAGCTGGGCGTGGAAATTTTCCATGTGGAGAACGGAGAGGTGGAGCTGAATGTGCCCAGAGAGGAACTGCGCCGGCTTTGGGAGAATTACTACATACCTATGGTAAAAGGGTATTTTGCCGCCTACGGCTCCTTCCGTTCCGATGATGTGAAGACGGGGGATTTGCTGGCTTATACGGGTTCCACGGCTTCCGCCATGTATTTTCCCGGTCAGGTGGAGCAGGAGGATACCAGCTATGCCATCGATTACATTGTAATGCCTGCGCCGGTGTTCCAGGATGGGGAGCCTTATGCGGTACAGCAGGGAGCCGGCATGGTGGTGAGCAAATCGGATGAAATCCATGAGTACGCCGCGGTGGAATTTTTGAAATGGTTCACGCAGGCCGAGAACAATCTGCAGTTTGGCTGTGTGGCGGGATATCTGCCGGTGCGGAAGGACGCGAACAGTGTGGAAAAACTGGATCAGGTGATTGCGGAGCGGCAGATGGAGGTGGCGCCGAAGACCTACGACTGCCTGGCAACGATTTTCCGGGAAATGGACAGCATGACGCTGTATACCAATAAAAGCTTTAAGAACGGCTCCGCGGCAAGAAAAGTACTGGAATACAATCTTGCTGACAGGGCGGCGGAGGACCGGGCAGCCGTAACGGCCGCAATGGAAGAGGGGAAAAGCCTGGAGGAAGCGGCGGCGCCCTATGTGACAGAGGAAGCTTTTGAGGAATGGTACAATTCTTTTTGTAATGCACTAAAATCTGCGGTAGGGGACTGATACGAAATATGGTAAGTTATTTTTCGTCTGTTCGTTCCCGAGCAAGTAGGGATGTGTATGAATGAGGTGGAAGAGAGGCCTTAACAGTAGAAAAACAAGCATATTCAGGATATTTTTGATTCCGTTGATCATTATAATGCTGATACAGAGCGCCATTACCATCGGCACGCTGGTGGTCAGGCGGACTGCCGGAATGCTGGAGGCGTATTCCAGCGGGATGATGAACCGACTGGTGGAAAACCGGGCGGTGATTCTGCAGAATGATATGAATCAGCGTTGGGTGTCCGTTCGGGATAACGAGGAAATACTGGATGGGATTCTGGAGGAGTTTCTGGAAAGCGAAGGGGTAAGCCTGGATGCTTTCCGGGAATCGGATGAGATGAGAGGGCGGCTGTTGGAGGCTTTTTTCCCGGAATGTCTCGGCTGGCTGCAGAATAACTCCACCACCGGTATATTTCTGATTCTGACCGGAACAGATATGCGGAAGGAAGCGGAGTTCAGCGGATTCTTCATCAGAGATTCCGATCCCCATACCAATCCTCTGAATTACAGGGATTTGCTGCTGGAGCGGGGAAGCAAGGAGCTGTCCCGGGAATGGAATATTCCGCTGGACACTGCCTGGACCACCCGTTTTCATATGGACGGGCAGGGGCAGAATGCGGCGGAGGATTTTTTCTATGAGCCCTGGAGGGCCGGGGTCCAGTATGCGGATGCGGATACGGCTGACCTGGGCTATTGGGCCATGCCTTTTTCCCTGGAGAAGGGCACTTCCGGCTCCTATGAGATGATAACCTATTCTGTCCCGCTCCGGTATGAAGGAGAAGTGTATGGTGTGCTGGGAGTGGAAATTTCCAGCCGGGTGCTGTATGATTATTTTCAGGTAGAGGAGCTGAACAAGTCCAAGCAGTCGGGGTATATGCTGGCGGTGAGACAGGAGGACGGCGGTTATCTTCCCCTGGCCGGCAAGGGAATCCTGCATAGTCTGGTAAGCTCCGCAGGGGAGACGTTTTTCCTGAGAGATACGGCATACGAGGGGCTTTCCAGGGTAGAGGACATCCGTCTGGAGCATCAGGATATCTATGCCGTGTCCTGTCCGCTGAAGCTGTACAGCAATAATGTGCCTTACGAAAATACGGAATGGATGCTTCTGGGACTGGATACGGAGGAGGATTTGTTCGGGATAAGCCGTCAGCTTTATATCTGGATGGTCGCTGCCGTCCTGGCAGGGCTGCTTTTCGGGGTATTCGGCATTTCCGTCATGGTAAGGCACCTCACCAGGCCGGTGAAGCATCTGATGCAGTGTATCAGCGGCGGCAGGATGGGGCTGGCGGAATTTAAGCCCTCCAATATTCTGGAGGTGGATGCTCTGTACGATGTGGTGAAGGATCTGACAGACAAACAGATGGAAGCAGAAAATATTCTCCTGGAGGAGAAGGAACGGTACAGGGTAGCGCTGGAGTCTTCCAAGGATGTGTTCTTTTCTTTTGATATCGAGACCAAAATGCTGGATATCGTAAATAATAAGACGGATAACGGGAATTGGCAATGCGGTGATTTCGAGACCGGTTTTATTGATCCAAAGTATATCTATGAGCCGGACATGGAGAAGGCCGTGGAGGCGCTGAGCAGTAAGGAGGATAAGCTGTCGGCGGAATTTCGGATGAAATGGCCGGAAGATGCGGATTACGTGTGGGTGCTGCTCTCCGGTAAGACAGTTTATGACATCGACGGCAGACGGCGGAAGCTGGTGGGAAGTTTCCGGGTTATCCAGGAACAGAAAGAGAAAGAGGCAGAGCAGCTTCGGAAAAATACAACGGACGGCATTACAGGTCTCTATGTATTCAGTGAGGGAATGAAGCGGCTGGAGGAGCGCTGGAAGAGCATGTCAGAGGCTGGCGGAGAGACCGGAAGTCCGGACGGCAGCGTGTCGGATGCCGGCAGTTACACCGGGGTGATGGCGAATCTGTTTTTGAACCGGCTGAAGGAGAGCAATGAGAAGAACGGTATTGTGTTCGGAGACATGATCCTGGAGGAAATAGGATGCCTGATCCGCAGCAGCTGCCAGGAGCTTATGGAGCGGCGAAATACGCAGACTGTGGCTTTCCGGCTGGATGGGGATGACTTTGTTCTGTGGCTGGAAAGGCTGTCAAGGCAAGAGGCGGCAGAATTCATTGAAGATTTGTTGGGGAAAATTGCGGCGGGCTTTGACAGGGAAGTGTTCAGCGTGGAGGTGCAGGCAGGACTGGCCTGCGGGAAGAAAGAACTGGGCACCGGCAAACTGATTTCCATGGCCAGGCTGGCACGCAGCTATGTAAATCCCGGCATTACGAAAGCATATGTGTTTTACGAGGATATACCTGACGGAAAGGAGAAAGCCCTTCCCGCTTTGCAGGGGCGCGAGATTGTGAGCCTTGACTACGGAGAAAACGTCGATTTGGTTTCCATAGCGTTGAACCTGTTCGGCAAGGGAGCTGATTTTTCGGCGCAGATGGTGTTGATGACCCGCAAGATTGGCAGGTTTTATGGGGCCGACGATGTGCTGGTCACTGTGCTTCGGGGAGATTTTAATTCCAATTATCTGGAATATCAGTGGCACCGGAGTGGAGAAACCGTAGAGGAGTGTGTAAGGAAGTACAGAGAGGAAGAAAGGGCGGAATTTTTCAGCTGGCTGGGACAGGATGAGGTGAAGTATGTTTCGCCCCGGGACAGCGGGCAGAAGGTGATACAGTGTTTTCTGAGCCTGGAGCCGGGACAGCATGGTATCATGCTGCCCATGTACGACAGCGGGAGTTATATGGGAAATATCTGTATTCTGGGCGTTGCACCGCAGCTTCTGGAAAACCAGGAAGCGTATCATGATCTGGCGGAGCTCGGGCATGTGATCCAGGGGCAGCTGAATCAGGTGCAGCATGATATTGCCAGCAAGGCCAAGTCGGAGTTCCTGTCCCGCATGAGTCATGAAATCCGTACTCCCATGAACGGTATCATCGGCATGACGGCTATTGCGCTGCAGCAGGGTCAGAGCCAGGAAAGGATCCTGGACTGCCTGCAGAAGATACAGTCTTCATCAGATTATCTGCTGGGGCTGATCAACGATATTCTGGATATGTCAAAGATAGAGAGCGGCAAGATGAAGCTGGACCCTGTTTCCTTTCATATCTATGAGATGCTGGGTACCATAAAGGAACTGGTTACGACCCAGGCGGCAGCTAAGGAAATAGAATTCGTGCAGGATATTCAGCTTTCACATGGCACTTTCCTGGCCGATAAAATGCGTATCAGCCAGGTACTGATTAATCTGCTGGGAAATGCGGTGAAATTTACGCCTGAGAAGGGGCGGATTACGCTGGAAGTGAAGGAAGAAGGCCCGGTGGAGGAAAGCGTACCTGCGGGTAAGGCGGAGAGAGTGACTGTAGCATTTGCGGTACGTGATAACGGAATCGGCATAGCAAAGGAGGATCAGGACAGGGTGTTCCGCTCCTTCGAACAGGCTTCCGGCAGGAATCCCTCAAAGCAGCAGGGAACAGGGTTGGGGCTGTCCATCAGCAGCCGCCTGGTTCAGATGATGGGCAGCAATATCCGTCTGGAAAGCGAGCCCGGGGAGGGCAGTACCTTTTATTTCAGGATTCCGCTGCAGCTGGGAGAGGATACGGAAGAAGAGGTGCAGGAAGAATCGTTTTTCTTTGACGGATATCGTATCCTGGTGGTGGAGGACAATGAGATTAATGCCGAAATCGCTCAGTGTCTTCTGGAGGAGCGCAATTTTACCGTGGACTGTGTCCATGACGGCAGGCAGGCTGTAGAGCGTATCCGTACCACGGAGCCAGGCACATACGATGTGATATTGATGGACATTCTGATGCCTGTGATGGACGGACTGGAGGCGACCCGCAGAATCCGGAGCATGGAGCGGGAGGATTGCCGTTCCATACCCATTGTGGCCATGTCCGCCAATGCCTTTGACGATGACCTGAAGAAGTCTGTGGAATGCGGTATGAACGGGCACCTGTCCAAGCCCGTGGAGGTAGATAAGCTGTACCGGACGCTGGACAAGGTAATCCGCGGCGGAGCGGAAGGGTTTTATCACATTTGAGGGCATATGGTTTCGGCTGTGAGTATATTGTTTTTTTGCCTGGTATCCCATTGCATTAACATTAGTTGCGCAACTATATGCGTGAACGTATAAAAAGATGTTTTTTCGGGTATCAGGTGAGGCGACCGAAGGTTACTGGAAATGGAGTCGGGGATATGGAAAATGTGGAGAACAGGGAGCATAAAGTGAAAAAGGAATTCACTTCAGTGAAAAAGGAATTCACTTCAGTGAAAAAAGAATTCGCTTCCGGGGAAAAGGGTTATCTGGTGGTGGAGCGGCAGCCCGACGGTCAGGCGCGTATTCGGTATGCGGACAGCATTGCATGTGAATTGTCCGGCTATTCTGCTGAAGGACTGAGGTCTGCCGAGCCGGAACAGGCTGTAAAGGATATGGAAGTCAGTACGGTTCCGCTGGATGACGGGCATGAACTGTGGATTCTGGACACTGCTGACAACAGGCGGCTGCGGGTTGCGGAACTGGAGCATATGAACGCGGCTCTGGAAGAGGCTCTGAGAGCGGCGGAAGCGGCGAATCATGCGAAGAGCAATTTCCTTTCCAATATGTCTCATGATATCCGGACGCCCATGAACGCCATTATGGGCATGACGTCCATCGGTCTGACCCATATAGACGAAAAGCCAAGGGTACAGGACTGTCTTATGAAGATAAAGACCGCATCCGCGCATCTGATGAGCCTGGTGAACGATGTACTGGATATGTCCCGTATTGACAGCGGGCGCCTGACGCTGAATGAAGAGGTTTTTTCACTGCCGGATCTGGTACATGACATTGCTGTCATACTTCGACCGCAGGCAGTGTTAAAGAAGCAGAAGCTTCGTCTGGAAATAGGACAGATTTATGAGGAAAACCTGATCGGAGACCCGCTGCGGCTGCGGCAGATTCTGGTCAATATTGTGGGAAATGCGGTGAAATATACGCCGGAGGGCGGTGAAATTCGGGTGCGGCTGGGGCAGCATCTGGAGGCGGAGGGTGACTCTGTGGAGCATCCGGGCCGGCGTCCGGAGACCGGTGTGCAGGAGAACGACAAAGAAGACAGGGTGTCTTCGAAAACCGACCGGCTGCTCCTTGATTTTATATGTGAAGACAACGGAATAGGAATGAGCCAGGAGTTTCTGAAGAAGATTTTCCTTCCCTTTGAGCGGGTGCGTAACACTACCATCAGCCGAATTGAAGGTACCGGTCTGGGGATGGCCATCGTTAAGAATCTGGTGGAGCGCATGGGCGGGAAGATTACCGTGGAAAGCCGGGAGGGAGAAGGAAGCCGTTTTCAGGTTGAGATTCCTGCGACGGCTGCGCAGAACAGGAAAGATATGGCGCTTCCGGCGGGAGGAACCGTGCTGATGGCGGAGTGCAGGGACGACAGGGTGGCTCAGATTACAGGGTATCTGGAGGAAGAAGGCTTTCGGCTTGTCCGCACCAGGAGCGGCCTGGAGACGGTAACAAGGCTGACAGAGGCCCAGTATGAAAATCACATGCCCTGCGCGCTGCTTCTGGGACAGGAACTGGAGGATATGTCCGCGTTGGAACTGGCATCCCATGTGCGTCAGCTGGCAGGGCGGGAATTTCCGATTCTGCTGGTGTCGGAGGAAGACTGGGCCCAGATCGAGTATCGGGCGGTGCGGGCAGGGGTGAATGCCTTTGTTCCGTGCCCTTTGTTCCGGAGCCGGCTGATGGAGACTTTTTCTGCATATGTGGGCAGCGGACGGCAGCAGGGGGGAAAGCCGGAGGGCGGGGATGCGGATTATGGCAGCCGTCACGTCCTGCTGGCGGAGGATATCGCGCTGAATCAGGAAATTGCCATGGAAATATTGTCCGCCACGGGGGTACAGGTGGAAGCGGCGGACAATGGGAAAGAGGCTTTGGAGAAATTTGCTTCTTCGCCTGAGGGGTATTACGATATTATTTTCATGGATATTCAGATGCCTGTTATGGATGGCTATGAGGCGGCGCGGCGTATACGGCAGCTTGCCAGGAGCGATGCGGAGAGCGTGTGGATTGTGGCGATGACGGCCAATGCTTTTGTGGAGGATATCCGGCGGTCCAGAGATGCGGGGATGAATGAGCACTGCTCCAAGCCTGTGGATCCCGAGCGTCTGCAGGAGATTTTGCGGGGAAGGCTTGGCGGCAATTCCTGACGGGGGGCGGTGAGAAAGAATGCAGCTATATCAAGAGGAGTATATTGCTAATTTAAAAGAGATTGCCGCGCTCACAACGCAGGAGGGGCGGGAGAAGCTGTCTTTTGAGGCGTATCTGGAGCAGGCCGACAGGAAAAGGCTGCGGGGAGAAGCGTTGGTAAAGCGGAATATGAAGCTGCTTCGGGAAGAACTGTTTCCGGTGCTGGACCATATTTATGATGCGGATGAGACGGAACTGTCGGAGCTTCGGACATTTGCCGGGGAACTGAAAGGCGGCAGGGAAGAGCTGGATGTGGGGTTATACTGCCAGATTCACAAGGCGCTGCTGAGCCTGGCCAGAATGAGGAAGGACCGGAAGGAGATGATTCGGGAACTGTACTGTCTTGGCATGGGATACTACAGTCTGTGCAATATGCTGGTGGGGCTGGAGCGGAAGGAGATTCAGAAATATACCTCTCAGATGCGCCTGTGCTTTACGGAGGCGGCTGCCTACCTGAAATATTTTGATGAGATTGAGGACACGGAGACAAGGGGATTTATCCTGCGTTCCCGTGCCAATATGTCCCTGGGGCAGTTTTCTTTTCCAAGTGAGAAAATCCGTATGGTTAAACGGACGCTGGAGATTCTTCAGGATAAGGGATTCCAGGAGAAGGAGCCGGGGCTTCCCTGGGACAGATATATCTATCTGACGCATCAGCAGATGGCGGCCAGTATATCTTACGGAAAAGAAAATACCATGACTTCGCAGGACGTGGAAGATGTGATGGAGTCGGTGTACATTGTCTATCAGAGAAGGTTTGAGGAGGCGGCGGAGCGAAAGCAGAAGATGCTGCTGCGGCCCAGCTTTTCCTATTATGTCATCGAGTATTTCTGCGGAATGTTCGGGATAGACGGACTGCTTGCCCGGATAGAAACTTTGATGGACGGAGCGGATGCGGCTGATTTTTCGGAAGAGGGGATGTATGGGATTATTTCACTGCCTGCGTTTTATTGCCAATATTTAAACGATTACCCGGATAAAATACCGGACAGGGTGGAATATATCCGGAATCTTTACAGAAGGGCCATGGAATATGTGGAGGCTTTTCCGCGGGAGGAGGAAAGTGAGAAGCTTTTTCTGTATCTGCGGCAGCTGTCCAGTACTTTTGTGGAGGTGGAAGGGGGCGTTTTGTATAAGCAGTTTCTGCTAAAGATTCTGATGCGTTTTGCGCCGGAGATTTATGTGCATTCAAAGGCAGTGGCGGATGCGGCAGTGGCGTTCTGCCGGCTTATTATCGACGAGGAGCCGGGCTTTTTTGACGATATGGACAGCATCCGGGAGATTGGGGATCCTATGGAGAAACGTCAGGCGATTCTGGATTATGCCAGGGAGTGCGGGATGCTGCATGATGTGGGCAAGATCAATTTCATGAATCTGTATTCCCAGACTGCGAGGCAGTGGTTTGAGGAAGAATATGAGATAGCTCATCTGCATACCAACCTGGGGGCGGCATGGCTGGGCGGGAGAGAGTCCACCAGCATGTATGCGCCGGTGGCTTTAGGGCATCATTGCTGGTATGACGGTTCCAATGGTTCCCATGGGAACCATGGATATCCGGAAACCTATCACAGGCTGGAATGTCCGTGCAGACAGATGGTTGACGTCATTGGGATGCTGGACTGGATTAATAATGTGGTGGAAACGGCTACATTGTATACGGGGGTGGAGAAGAGCTTCGGGGAAGCGGTGGAGGCGGCCATAGAGCTGGAAAGAAGGAGATTTTCGCCGCTGCTGACGGCAAGGCTCCGGGATAAGAGGATAGCGGAGCAGATAGAAAAGGCTTTTATGGAAGGCAGGCGTGAGGCGCAGCATCTGTTGTATGAAAGCATATAAGCGTTTAACTGCATATTGCTGATGTGCTGTTTCCCGACAGTCCCTGCCTGAACTGCCGGGAAAAAAGCGTGTTTTCCGGGAAGCAAAGTTTACCAGATGAAAAGTTCTTCTCCGGTCAGCTTCCAGATTGCCTCGATGAAGTAATAATCCCCGTAAATGATGGAAAATTCATGTTCCTTGTCATGGAATGCCGCGGTACATTTCTCCAGGATGTTGTCGCAGTTGTCGTCCCAGTTGCAGCGGTTCTCGTATAATGCGTTGAGGAGCTTCAGGGCGGCGTTTCTGTAAATGCGGCTTTCCGTCAGGCCCAGTTCGCCCAGCTGTTCCAGCGCTTTTGCAATCTCCAAAAGCCCGCAGGCGGCGATGGCGGAGGCGGTGGAATCTTCCAGAGTGCAGTCGGCAGGCTGTCTGAAGTCCACGGGAATCAGCCCGTTTTCCGGTATATTGGAAATAAAGTAGTTGGCGACTTTCTTGGCGGTATTCAGGTAACTTTCGTTCTTCGTGTGAAGATAGCTTAAGGTAAAGCCGTAGAGCGCCCATGCCTGTCCCCTCGTCCAGGAAGAGCCTTTCGCGTAGCCCTGGCCGCCGAAAGTATCCGCAAATTCGCCTGTGGCGGGGTCAAATGCCACGATGTGGTTGGAAGAGCCGTCCTCGCGGATAAAATATTTCTGAGCGGTGTCGGCATGCATGGTGGCAATCTGCAGGTATCTGGGGTCTTTGGTTTCCTCGTAAGCCCAGTACAGCAGAGGAAGGTTCATCATGCAGTCGATGATTGCCCAGCCTGCTTTGCTGCCGTCGCCGTCGTCGTTCCAGGCGCGGATGAAACGGCCCATGGGATTGAAGCGTCCGGCCATATCGTTTGCGGCGAGCATTCCTCTGTTGAAGGAAGCTTTATTGCCGGTAACTCTGTAGTCGGCTACCGCTGTGGGGAGCCAGCGGAAACCGCTGTCGTGGTCCATTCCTCTGGCAATCATCAGGTTGGCGTCCAGTTTTTCCTCATTTTCCAGGGCGATTTCTTTGTAGAGCTCATTTCCGGTGGCATGGTAAAGCTGCCACATCATGCCGCCCCAGAAACCGTTGGTCCACCAGATGATTCTGTCGCCGGACCAGTCGTCAAATACGCCGTCCTTTGTGGTGTAAGGGATTTTGTGGCGGTTTCTGTCGGCTACCAGGTTCATTTTGTGTTTGATTTTAGCGGCTGCTTCCAGGGCAAAGTTCTGTTCGTTCATTTTTTTCTCCTTGCTTGTTGATGATATATTGTTAATATATTGCTGTTGTGCCGTTGCTGTGTTGCTGGTTCTGAGCTGTCCCTGAATATACTCGTGGGAACAGGCTGATAAATGCATTCGGCATCAGCCAGTCTGGCTTTTGCCTGATATCCTGTTGCCATGGGGTGGTTCATTTGCGGGCATCAGGAGCCGACGAAAGCGGCATGCATAACATTTCGTATCCGGTCTGTAAGTTAGCAGGGTGTAGATGTAATATTATTATATTAAATTGACGGATTTTCCATAATATCTTATAATATTATTTACTAACATTTTTAATGATTATATGTGGTTTTGAAGAGGGCGGGGCTGCAGCAGGGAGTGAGCGGCTTTGGCTTCTGCCCGGAGATAGTCCTGGAGACCTGTTGAAAGGGGATCGGGCTGAGAGGATTTGGGAGGGCGGATTCTATGTACAGTGTGTCATCAGGGGGGTGCCATTCCAGGCATCCGCTGGATTATTCCATGTTCCGGCCCAAGGGGCTGCCGCATTATCTGCTGCTGATTGTAAAGTGTCCGGCATTGTTCCGGATCGGGGCGGAGGAGGTGCGGACGGAGCATAGCTGTGCCATGCTGATCCGGCCGAACGTGCCTTATCAGTACCGCAGTATCAGCGGTGAGTATACGGATGACTGGCTGCATTTTGACTGTGACGTGCCGGATTTTCCGGAGAGGACAGGGCTATTGTTTCATCAGCCCATTCCCATAGGCAGTGCAGTGGAGTTTACTCTGTATATTCAGCAGATTATGTGGGAGAAGAATTACGCGGAATCGAATTTCCGTGGTGAAAATATCGATATGCTGATGCGGGTGCTTGTCAACAATCTCGTCCAGGCAGTGCGCAAAAAGGACAGTCCTCTGCCCTACAATCCTTACATTGCCAGGCTGCAGAACCTGAGGCTTTCCATGCAGTCGCAGCCCTACAGGAATTTCACTGCCCGGGAGATGGCGGAGACTTTGGATGTGAGTACCTCTTATTTCCAGTATTTATATAAAAGTTTGTTTGGAATTCCCTTCAAGGCGGATTTGATTAATATACGCATGGATTACGCCAGGGGGCTGATTCTGAATACGGATTTAAAGCTGGAGCGGGTGGCGCAGCTGAGCGGCTATAACAGTGAAATTCATTTTTACAGGCAGTTCAGGGAGAAGACCGGAATGACCCCCAGGGAGTATCTGGCAAAGGCAAAAGGAGAGAACCTGTAATTTATACCCACAGCCGAAACGGTTTGCGAACCTGAAAGTATAACCAGTGAGCATCCGGACAGTGTGAGACAAAAAGCGGCAGATGATTGTTATGACCTGGTTCGTAAGCTGGTGCTGTTAGGGCTGAAGCGGAACGGGAAGCTTGAGGTTCTGTGCGGAGATAAAGCCGGGGCGGATATGGCGGATGCAGAGAGCACCGCGGATGAAATTGGTGCGTCTGGAAGCAGGGGCAGGAGTACTGAGAAGACCGGAGGAAAACCGGTTGATTGCCAAAGTAAACTCCACTTTGCCATAGTAAAAGCAACCCCTAAGCAT
>CANDMH010000104.1 GCA_947385785.1 uncultured Lachnospiraceae bacterium | reverse complement strand
TACAAAATTATTATCCATATGAATACGAGATAGAATCGGACTGAAAACAGTAACCATTAACCATGTACCACCCCATGTAGAAGAAAGAGGGAAAATATTGTATGATTCCAATGAACCCCCCACTGCAAGCAACGGGGTATCCAGCCCTGGCTTCTTCTTTCTGAACGCTGCAAGCAGCGGGGTATCAGACCCGTGATGGAATGAAACTCCCCGCAGTAAGCCGCGGGGAATTAAACCCTCTTTGGGATTAAAGGCAAGTTGGCAACTTTGTCCTCTTCAGCGGACATAAAATCACTTTCTCACCGCAGTATAATCACCCCATCTCCGTATCCGAAAGAAACTGATCCGGATAAATATCGCTTCCGCAATATCCGCATACTCCCATCCGTGGCGAATTGCAGACCGGCAAAAGCATTTCCTCTCCGCACTCGTGCGTCTTTGCACAGTCTTCGCACAGCAATCCGTTCCCCTCATAACAGCATTGTGCACATATGTAAGCCGCCGGTTTCTTCCCGCATGTATCACATATCATTTCAAGAGGATTATTTCTGGACAGAATTACTAATTTCTCTTTCCTGTAGTTTCTGACCCTGTAATTTACCACCGTTATCATAAGCTCCGTAGTGGATCCGAAATCATATTCATAATCGAATGTCATTCCCTTTTCCAGAACGGATTTCAATTTATAATTCATGCTTTTGGCAGGCTCACCCCAGAAATCATCCCCCGGCGCAACATCATAGCTGACGCCGTTTATGTCAAATGCACTCAAATGTCCGCAGCATTCCAACCATATGTCTCTCAAAAACTGATCCAAATCTTTCAATGTAGCAGTCTCTTTTATCTCCACAAACAGCCAGTGATCTCTGTTATATTTGGGATAAACGGCCAGCTCAAAATATCCGCACTTTTTACTGCCAGTCTCCTGCTCCCATTTCTTCTGACGCGCTTCACAAACCGGAAGATGCCTGTTCATGTAGCTGAATGTGTATTCCTTTCCACAAAATTTGCATTTACCTTTTGTACGTTTTGCCATTCCCGTGTCCTCCTGTTTTCGATTTCATTAACCGCCTTTATTACTTCTTCCCATCCATCATTTCTAATTGTCTACAGAGAAGTGCTCCGTCCTATCCCACTCTTCCGAAATCACCCCATACAGATGCAGATCCGCCCAATTCCCGTCGCAGTCCCGCACCTGCTTCCTCTGAATCCCCTCGGGACGCATGCCCAGTTTCTTCATCAGTCCCAGGGATTTGGCGGTATCGATGGTCTCCGCAAAAACCTTATGCGCATTCCATTCCCGGAAAGCATAATCCATCACGGCCCTGCAGGCTTCAAAGGCATAGCCCTGCCCCCAGAATTCCCTATGGAAAAACCATCCCATCTCGTACACGCCCTCTTCCCCCTCCCGGCATAAAATGTAGCCTATCAGCCTGCCGCTTTCCTTATGGACTGCGGCCACGGCGCCCCTCTGGCCAATGCAGAAGGATTGGAGAAAATTGCGCGTTTTCGCCAAGTCGTAAGCAGGTTCACAGTATTTCATTACCTCGCCGTCCCCCAGAATTTCCTGCAGCGCCGCAGCGTCTTCCGGAGAGAAATCGCGTATGCGCATTCTTGCTGTTTCCATGTGAATCGGCTTTCTTTCCTTTACTTTCTCCGGCATGGATTTTTCCCTCTTCTTTCTCCCTTCTCGGAAAAATGTTACTGAAACTTCTTCTCGATTTCCGATTCCGTCTTATAAAATCCGTAAAACAAGAAGCCCGCTCCGACACAGCACCCGATCCCGACGGCAACCCCGACTGAAGCGTGAACGATGAGCATCACCGCACTGAAAACAATCTCGATAACCCCCAGTCTTTTCCCCAGGGACAGGAAAATATCGGGTGCGATACTCTGGGCATAGTCCCAATGTGCCCGGGATTTTCGGGAAGCCGGAGTGTTGTATCCGGTATGCGACTCCATGTCTGCCGGATATTTCTTTAAAAGAGCGCCAACCAATATCATGACAATCGGTATGATTAAGTTCAGCACCAATAAAAACGGCATATCTTTTCTCCTGTAATTCTTTTCCTGTAATCTTTTTTTCAATCATTTTTTCAGTCATTTTTTCTTCAATCATTGTTCAATCATACAGCCTCTGATAACCGCATTTCTCCATCACTCTGGCCATGGAAAGATTTCCGGGAAGGGTACGGCAGGTGGCTGTTTTCCCTGCGGCTATGATCCGGTTGGTCAGGTATGCCGTTATCATCGTGCCATAGCCCCGGCCCCGCACTCTATCGTAAGTCCGGATATCCGCCGCTTCCCAAAATTCGTAGGAATAACGCTCGATACAGCCCCTGGCCGCCGGAGCACCCTCGCGGTACAGCTGAAAATAATCTATATCCTCGTCCTCCCCAAAATCCAGAGGCCGGATCTCCCACTGGCAGGAATCGGCAGGATCGGGAATACGTGCAGGCTTTCTCGTAAAACAAATGATCTCCTTTTCCTGCTTCAGCACCTTATAATATCTTTCATTATATAATGCGTCGCAGCGTTCCTCCCACAGGTGTTTATAATCCTGAGCGGAAACAATCCTGGACGCCAGTTTTTCAACGGAAGTGACTCCCTCCTCGGCACACATGCTGATATCCGCCGCATAAGCCGCCCAGTCCATGTCATCCCCATCCCAGACGCAGGGAAGGGATGTTACCCCATGGAGAAAAGCAGCCGCGGCACGGGTATGGCCGTCAGTCATCAGCAGGCGCCCTGCCAGGTTCCTGACAGGAATGGGATCCATTTTCACCAGATCCCCCTTCTCCCGGAACCATTCCCGCACCCGGTCAAGCTTCTCCTGGCTGATATAGAGCTGGCTGGGAGTAAGGGCTGATATCTCCATTTCAAAATAAGACGCTGCCTTCATCTCAGATTGATCGATATCCCGCCCCTGAACTGCTTCCCTTTCCCGAAACTGCGGTAACTGCGATACATCTTTATCTTCCATATCATGCATCAGTATTTTGCCGTCACCATACTCAACCACACGCATCACCTCCCTGCATCCAATGCCTCTATTTTATCAGGCAGTTGGATAAAATTTGTAAAAATGATCTCCGGTTCTTCCTCCGGCTTCCTCGGATAATAGTGGTACTTGCCACGCCTCAGCCAGGCCGTGTGCATCCCGGACTGCTTCCCGCCCCTGATGTCCGCCCCGGGATTATCTCCCACCACCAGGATATTTTTACACGCTTCGCCGATCACGCCAGCCATATATTGAAAACATTTTTCGCTGGGTTTCGTAGCGCCGATCTGTTCCGCGGACACAACCTTGATAAATGCATGTTCCAGGCCCAGGCGCCGGAGCTTACGCTCCTGTATTGACTGCAATTCGTCCGTCAGCGCATACAGCCTGTACTTTTCCTGTAAACGGGGCAGGATATAAAGGAAATCCTCATAGGGCTTCATGTTGCCGTACACAGCCTGCCAGTAAAATTCTCCCAGCTCCGCCCCCGTGATATGGGAAATCCCCAGTTCTCTCAGGACTTCCCCGTACCACTTTGTCCTGTCATTTGCCTCCGGCCGCCCTTTACAGGCGCTTGTCACCCGGGATTTTACCTCCCTGAAGGCGGTGTAGACTGCCTGTGCCGTTACATCCGAACAGGAAGCCAGATACACTGCCGTCTCCAGTTCCGCTATCATCTTCACATCGGTTTCATTGTACAAAGTACCGTCCACATCAAAAATAATTGCCTTTATCATCCTGCCAATCCCTCTTTTCCAGGTTTCCGGGCATCGTCCCCCGTCAGTACATCCATACTGCCAGATAAATATACGCACCTTCTGTACGTGATCCCGGCCTGACTGTACTTATGTTGTATGAAACCTCCCGCGGCAATCAACCGCAGGGCGCCAGCATCCCAGGGAATTGCTTCTCCGAGCAGTAAATACCTTACGGAGGCGTAGAAGGGCAAGGAAGTTCATGCCAGAACATCCAGTTCCCTGTAAGCCTCAATCCTCTGTGCCGTCAGCTCCCATGTAATATCGGAGCATACAAATTCATAATCACTCCATATCCGCTCCAGCTCCTCCTTAATCTGCGGGACCTCCTCCAGCCTTCCCGCACCTGTCCGCACATAATAATCAGGCAACAGGGCACCGATGATTATGCCTGTCTCCGGCGCCGGAAGCGCCTCTCCCCGCTCCCGTGCACACACCAGCTTCAAATGTCCGTCCAGGTAAGCTTCCATCTCCAGATGAACCCCCATCATCCCGTTCAGGTCGAAAACCTGGAAAGGGGCGCCGCCCGGGACAGTAATTTCGCTTCCCAATCCCCAAAATTCAGGACTGTCACCAAATGCATAGAGCGCACTGCACAGCTCCTGCATTTCCTCGAAGTCCTTCTCCGCAAGCGGTCCCTGCAGGGATTTCAGCACCGTATCCACTGCCCAGCTCAGTTTTCCAAATATTTCACAGCCCGGAAGCGCCGCCAGCCTCCCGCCCAGCTTCACCAGCCTGGCTAGAGACAGCAGCCCCCACACCCGCACTTTCACGTCTCCCAGGGACTCTGCCATCTCTCCCACTCTGGCGGGAACTTCATTGTACAATATGTGCTCACCTTCCAGATGCCCCAGGCGGTCCGAACAGTCGTCCATCAGCTTCTCCCACACCTGTTCAAAAACCGCATCTTCCGCACTGTAAATGGTATCCGCCCGACCGAGCCACAACAAAGCACGATTTGGATCCCTTTTATCCATTGCCTGCGCACCCAACTGATAACAGGCCTTCGCCAGCCCGGCCCAGTCCTGTTTTCTCTGGTATTCTGCCAGGCGGGCCTCCAAAGCGGCTTTTCTTTTTCCGAACAAATGAAACATTTCCGTATATCTCCTTTAAAACTTATCATTGGTATATCAACTATAGCATGGCACATTTTCCCCGTCAAGCCGCCAAATTCTCATAAAACAGCCAATTTTGTCCAACCTTGTTCCTTTCCCGAATATACGGCCAACCGTTTGCCGTCAAACAGCCGCTGCCGGAGCGAACTGTCTTTTCCCGTGCCACCCACACTTCCCGGATATTGTAAAGAAATAAATTTGCACTTTCAGAAACAAAACACCAGTATATAAGGAAATTCCTCCTGCACGCAAAACAGCGGATGCCTGGAAAGACATCCGCCGCAGAATGCAGCAAAAATATTACAAATGTAATACTCTGTCCCTGATCTCCTGTGTCCTCCCCTGGTTCCAGAACTGGGTTCCGATATACCCGCAGGTACGTCTGGCCACGAAAAGCTCGTCCTGGTCCCGATTGCCGCAGTTGGGACATTCCCATATAAGCTTCCCGTCCTCGTCCGATACAATACGGATTTCTCCGTCGTAGCCGCATTTTTCACAGTAATCGCTCTTCGTGTTCAATTCCGCATAGACGATATTGTCATAGATGAACCGCATAACCGCAAGTACGGCTTCCGTATTCCCCTGCAGGTTCGGCACCTCCACATAGCTGATGGCGCCGCCGGGGGAAAGACGTTGAAAATCCGCCTCAAATTTCAGCTTACTGAAAGCGTCTATGGGTTCTGTCACATGAACATGGTAGCTGTTTGTAATATAGTTCTTATCCGTCACGCCGGGGATGATGCCAAATCGTTTCTGAAGACACCTGGCAAACTTATAAGTGGTGGATTCCATGGGCGTCCCGTAAACAGAATAGCTGATGTGCTCCGCCTCCTTCCACTCCTGACACTTATCGTTCATCTTCTGCATGACTTTCAGCGCAAATTCCCTGCCCTCCGGGGATGTATGGGTCTTTCCCAGCATGCGCACACACATCTCGCACAGTCCCGCATATCCCAGTGAAATGGTAGAGTATCCATTATAAAGCAGGCTGTCAATCTTCTCCCCCTTTTTCAGCCTTGCCAGGGCACCATGCTGCCATAAAATGGGCGCCACATCGGACTTTGTCCCCAGCAGGCGCTCATGGCGGCAGCGAAGCGCCCGGTGGCACAGCTCCAGCCGCTCCTCATAGATCTTCCAGAACTGTTCCATGTCCCCCTGAGAGGAGCAGGCCACGTCTACCAGATTGATGGTGACCACCCCCTGGTTGAACCTGCCGTAATACTTCCGCGAGCCGTCCGGATTGCGCTGGTTGTCCTCCACCGTGGGGAAGGAACGGCAGCCCATGCAGGGATAGACATCCCCCTTCTTCAGAGAGCGCATGACTTTCGCGGAAATATAGTCCGGAACCATACGTTTTGCCGTGCATTTCGCCGCAAGCTCCGTGAGGTACCAGTACTTGGAATCCTCGTTTATATTGTCCTCATCCAGCACATACACAAGCTTCGGAAAGGCAGGCGTAATCCAGATTCCCTTCTCATTTTTTACCCCCTGCATCCGCTGGTGAAGAACTTCTTCTATCAGCATGGCCAGGTCGTCCCTCACACGTCCTTCCGGCACCTCGTCCAGATACATGAACATGGTCACAAAGGGCGCCTGCCCGTTACAGGTCATAAGCGTAATCAGCTGATACTGTATGGTCTGGATTCCGCTTCTGATCTCGCTTTTCAGGCGGCTTTCTACGATTTTCTCCACAATGTCCCCATCCAGCGAATCTCCGCAGGCCGTCCGTTCTTCCAGGACTGTGCCGCGAATCTTCTGTCTGCTGATATCCACAAAGGGCGCCAGATGGGACAACGTAAAGGTCTGTCCGCCGTACTGGTTGCTTGCCACCTGTGCCACAATCTGCGTGGTAACATTGCAGGCCGTAAAAAAACTGTGTGGTTTTTCGATCATCGTCTCACTGATCACCGTTCCGTTCTGCAGCATGTCCTCCAGATTGATCAGATCACAGTTATGCTCCTTCTGGGCATAGTAATCCGAATCATGGAAGTGGATAATTCCCTCTTCATGGGCTTTCACAATCTCTTCCGGAAGCAGCACACGCATGGTCAGATCCTT
This sequence comes from uncultured Lachnospiraceae bacterium, assembly GCA_947385785.1. Classification (GTDB taxonomy): domain Bacteria; phylum Bacillota; class Clostridia; order Lachnospirales; family Lachnospiraceae; genus Acetatifactor. The sequence goes on along the minus strand of CANDMH010000104.1, from coordinate 5,211 downwards.
GCTTACCTCTCCGGCCATATAGTCCCGCTGTGTGGAATTGATCACGGGGTTCTTATTGGAATTCTCCTGGTTGACAGTCTCGTTCAGATGCTCGATCAGGGCAAGGATCCCGTTGTCCGTGGTGTTGGACTTGCGGGTCAGCTCCCGCTTATAGCGGTACCGCACATATTTCTGGGCAACCTCATAGCCGCGCATCTCCATGATGCCTGTCTCCACCATATCCTGTATATCCTCCACATGGGCGATATGGGGCATTTCCTGGATTTTTCCTTCCACGGTATCCGCAATCGCCTGAACCTGATATCTGTTCAGTCTGTGAATCGGCTCTGTACCCATATTGGCGGCATTGACCGCATTTACGATCTTGACCGAATCAAACTGTACCTCTTCCCCATTCCTCTTGATAACCTTCATATTGCCTTCTCCTTTTTTACAATTTATACGCACAAACAAAATTAATTGCGGTCAAAAACATCAACGTAAAAGTATAACGAGTGAGTGCACCCTTGCCGCAGGGCAAACATCTGGCAAATATATGCGCTCACGCTTACCTTCCATATTATAGACGGGTAATGGAGAAATGTCAATATATTGTATTTCACTTATATATTAACCGCAATATATATGTATTTGTCCTACGTATTTTCCGATTCAGGAATTATGCCTTCCTTACCACGGCCAGTCCCTGTATTGCTCTGCTTTCATGCAGGATGAACCAGTCAGGCCTGCCATATGGCCTGGTCTGCCCTGCATTTTTTTTGCATGGAGGTCTACTGACAGTCTTTATTTGCAACGGTTATTTTCCGACAGTTCCCAAGGTATTTATAAAAAGTATCCGCCGCCAGGCTTTTGCCGCGCTCCCTGTCCGAGACAATCTGTATGGAACGCACGGGGATAGCGCATTTTACGGGAATCTGTACCAGCGTCTTTTTCTCCAGCAGGGGATATGCCAGTGTCTCAGGCACAAAGCCTATCCCAAGGTTGCTCTCAAGCAGAGGCAGCATCAGGTCAGAAGTGGTCACTTCCATGTCCAGCTCCATATCCAGCTTATGCTCCAGGAAGAAATTCCGATATAGCTCATAGGTGGCACTGCCCCGGCCCAGCCCTACCCAGGAACAGTCCTTCAGCTCCTCCAGTTCCATCGGCTTTTTGCACAGACTCTCATACTGGATTCCTCCGGCCAGAATTTCCTTAAAATCAAGCACTTTTACACGTAAAAAAGCCTTTCCCACATCAAAAGGCGTAGTGATCACCGCAAAATCCAGTATGCCGCTCACAAGCTGCCCTACGATCTCCGGAGTTGTGTGGTTATGGATCTTGATCCTGATTGCAGGATATTCCTGCTTAAAATCATGCAGTGCACTCAACAGGAACAGGTGAAGCGCGGTGTCGGTAACTCCGATTTCCACCGTGCCCCGGCCCGGCGAATTAGGCCTGCCGATTTCCTCCTGGGCATTCAGCAGGTGCCGGTAAGCCACCTCCACATGGGAATAGAGCAGCTCCCCTTCCTCCGTCAGGCTGATTCCCCTGGCTTCCCGCACGAACAGCCTGCAGTTCAGCTGCGCCTCCAGCAGCTTCATAATGCGCGTCACATTGGGCTGGTTGCTCCCCATAGCCGCAGCAGCCTTCGTGATGTTCCTGTATTTTGCCACATAATAAAAAATCTTGTAGTATTCAAAATTGATATCCATATCTTTTTCGTATTTCTCCGATATATTATATGTATTTTTCATATCTCATAAAGTGTATTATAATATACTTTCGAAAAAACGCAAGGAAAGTCTGCAGAAAAAAGGGTTCAAAGAAAAGCCTGCAGGAAAAAGTTTTATGTAAAAAGATTTACGGAGAAAATTCCAGAAAAATTTTCAGGAAAATTTTCAACCAAAAGTTTGCAAAGAAAAATTTCAGGAAAGGAAGTAAAAAATATGAACAAAGATCTGACAGTAGGAAAACCGGAAAAAGTACTGTGGCAGTTCTGCCTCCCTCTGTTTGGAAGCATCGTCTTCCAACAGCTCTACAATATCGCGGACAGCCTGGTGGCCGGAAAATTCATCGGGGAGAACGCTCTGGCGGCCGTGGGGAACAGTTACGAAATTACACTTATTTTTATCGCTTTTGCGTTCGGATGTAATATGGGATGTTCCGTCATCGTCTCCCAGCTGTTCGGAGCAAAAAAATACGGCGCACTGAAAACCGCCGTCACCACAGCCTGCATTTTCAGTGCGGTTCTCTGTGCCCTGCTGATGTTTGCCGGCATCCTGGGCTGTGACCCGCTGCTGCGGCTCATCCGGACACCCGAAGAGGTGTTCGCTGATTCCAGACTGTATCTGGATATCTATGTATGGGGGCTGCCCTTTGTGTTCTTTTACAATATCGCCACCGGGATTTTCTCCGCGCTGGGCGACTCCAGGACACCCTTTTACTTCCTGGCAGTATCCTCCACCTCAAATATCGCCGTAGATATCCTGTTTGTCAAGTTTTTTGGCATGGGCGTGGCAGGTGTCGCATGGGCTACCTTCCTCTGCCAGGGCGCCAGCTGCTTTCTAGCTGTACTGGCGGTATGGAAGCGGCTTAAGAAAATCCAGTCAGGAGAAAAAGCGGCGCTGTTTGACCGGGAACTGTTGAAAAAAATCCTGGTCATCGCCATTCCCAGCATCCTGCAGCAAAGCTTCGTATCGGTGGGAAATATCCTGATCCAGAGCGTTATCAATGGCTTCGGGGCTTCCGTCATGGCCGGTTACTCCGCCGCGGTAAAACTGAATAACCTGGTCATTACATCCTTCACTACCATTGGCAACGGTATCTCCAACTTTTCGGCCCAGAACCTGGGGGCAGGCAGGATCGGACGTATCAGGGAATGTTTCCGCGCCGGTCTGAAAATGATATGGTGCCTGTGCCTTCCGTTTTGCCTCATCTATGTTTTCTGCGGCAGGTATCTGCTGCTGCTGTTTTTGAAGCAGGAGTCTGAAGCGGCTTTGCTGACCGGGCAGCAGTTCCTGTGGATATTGTCCCCATTCTACTTTGTGGTATCCTCGAAGCTGGTGGCGGACGGCATCCTCCGGGGCGCAAGCGCAATGGGAAAGTTTATGGCTGCCACTTTCCTGGATCTGGTGCTGCGGGTGATTCTGGCTTTCGTTCTCTCCGACATGACGAATTCCGCTCTGGGGATATGGTGCGCATGGCCTGTGGGATGGACCATCGCCATGGCTCTCTCTGTCTTCTTCTACACAAAAGAATATAAGAAGCTCGCCAATTAATATCGTTCCAAAAATTCCGCCATCGCCACAAGCCTGCCCGCGTTTTTCTATTCAGAAAGGTTAAGAAATGAAATTCTGGTTATACCCGTCAAAACAGCTCTCTGGTTTCCGCCATCCTGTCCGCAATCTTCACGCCGAAGGGACAACGGCTTTCACAGCTTCTGCATCCGATACAGGCATCCGCATTGGCAGAGAGCTGTCTGTAATGGGCTTTCAGAGTATCCGGCACCGTCTCCTGCATCACTGCCAGGTCACGAAGCTTGTTTACCATGGCAATGTCGATTCCGGCGGGACAGGGCGCACAGTGGCCGCAGTAGGTGCACTGGCCGTAATAGCCGTGACGGGGAGCCTTTGCCAGAATGCTGGCATAATCCTTTTCTTCCATGGACGCCGTCTCGTAGGCTGTGGCGGCATCCACATGTTCCACCGTGTCAAATCCCACCATGATACTTGCCACGGCAGGCCGGGTTAAGGCATAATGGATACACTGGACGGGAGTCAGCGCAATACCGAAGGGGGAACGCTCCGCAGAGAAAAGCCGTCCTCCCGCATAGCCTTTCATTACCGTGATGCCCAACTGGTTCTGCTCACACAGCCGGTAAAGCTCCGCCCGTTCGGGAGCGATTCCTCCCAGAGTTTCGTCGTAGCTGTCCGCAAAGTAGTCGTCAATATGTTCCGTGGCAGGCAGCATGTCGAAGGCGGGATTGACGCTGAAAAGAATCATCTCAATCTCACCATGTTCCGCAGCCAGTTTTCCCACAGCCGGATTATGGGTGCTCATCCCTATGTGGCGGATACTGCCCTGGGCTTTCAACTCTTTTACATATTCAAAGAAATCCCCCTCCATGACCCTGCGGAATTCTGCGGGCTCGTCCACGAAATGAATCATCCCAAGGTCTATGTAGTCAGTCCGAAGCCTGGCAAGCAGATCCTCAAAAGCAGCTTTTACCGCTCCCAGTTCCCTGGTGCGCACATACTGGCCGTTCTGCCAGGTAGAACCGATGTGGCCCTGAATATACCACTTTTCACGGTGCCCGGCCAGGGCCTTTCCGATATTGGAGCGCACGTTGGGTTCCGACATCCAGCAGTCAAGGATATTAATGCCCTTTTCTTCACAGCGGGCCACCACCTGCCGGACCTCTTCCGTATTGTGACGTTCCAGCCATTCCCCGCCCAGGCCGATTTCGCTGACGGAAAGGCCTGTCCTGCCCAAAGTCCGATAGTTCATATGATTACCTCCCGAAATTGTTTTGCGGCTGCCTGCATTGTCCCCGGTAAACCGGGCAGATTCCCGCCTGGATAGCCATTGTCCCGAAAACATGGACGACGGAACCTGAGACAGTCCGGCAGCTTTCGCATACCGAACAAATGTATGGGTTTATTTTATATGATATGAAGGAGTTTGTCAACAGGTTCGCGGCTCTTTTCCGGCGCTCTTTTCCGGCTCACCGGATTCCCTGAACGAAAATCTAATGCCAATGGCTATCAGGATGACGCCCTCAATACCTTTTTGGTAAAGCGATTTCCTCACCGCTTTCTTTTGATAATACATACATATTGTCTGTATCACAGGTAACAGACATTGCCGGCAGGTTGATAACCGAAAACAGCATCTGAAACGAAGTCTCCAGGCAGTCTGTGCCGAATGCAAGATTCAGGATAAAAAAGAGCGCTTCGATTGTGTTTTTGTCGTACCCAAAATCCGCATCACACGGGGCAATTTTACTCTGAATTTTGAATTGTTAATCCTCTAATAATACACGTTTTCTTTCTATCATTTCCCCGATTCTTTCGATATATTGGGAAACGTCTTTCACATTTTCGCTTCGTTTGATCAGCCCGTCAGGGTATACCCTTTTGGAGATGCTCCCCGCACCGCAGGCAACTATGGTCTGCACTTCCTCCATAATGATACACACAACCCTAATTATGCCTTATTATCAGGTATTATCGA
>CANDMH010000103.1 GCA_947385785.1 uncultured Lachnospiraceae bacterium | reverse complement strand
CTGCTTCAGCATGATCCCTATACCTGGCTGGTGGTCTCAAACCATCTGGTGCGGGCCAACGGCCTGTACGAGCGCAGAAAAAATATGGATAATATGCTCAACGAGTGGATACTGTCTCTGAATGAGCAGCAGCTGCGCACCTTTGTGGATACCATGTACCAGGTCATTACCGCTTCCCAGGCCAGAAACCTGATCGACTTTACCGCCGAATGGAAGCGGAGCATGAACGGCATTATCGGGGCTTTGAAAGAAGTGGACGAGGAGACGAAGCAGATTCTGATCCAGGTGGTAAAATCTCTCTTTGAGATAGCCCGGGAAAATAAAAAGAAACAGACCACCGAGAAAACCGAAGCCGTTCTGAAACGGATTGCCTCAAAGCAGAAGGGGCGGGGCAAAGGGGCGCAGAAGCATGAAGGGCGGATATGCCCCGGGGAGACGCCGGGGCATGCGGAGGGATGAAGCTGTGAAAATCCGGCCGGATGAGCACCAGGGCTCGGAAATTGTGAAACTCCGGCCGGATAGATTATCGGTTCCCGGAAATTGCGAAAATCCAGCCGGATGAGCATTAGGACCTGGAAATCAAAGACACAAAATATGCCAGAACTTTTCTCCCATCGGTACCTGATTTTACACAGTCGATGCGCTCCGGGTGCCATTGTACGCCGATTACAGGCAGTGTCCTGTGGGCAATTCCCTCGATGCAGCCGTCCAGGGGGCAGATCTGTACGGCTTCCAGTCCCTGCCCCAGTCTGCCCAGCGCCTGGTGGTGGGCGCTGTTGACGCAGGTTTCCTGTCCGTAGAGCCTGCCCGTCCAGGAGCCGCAGGTGATTACGGTTGTGTGATATTTATCTTCGTCTTCGTATCTGTGGCGCTGGGAGGCGGAAGGAGGCAGGTCCTGAATGATTTTCCCGCCCAGCCCCACGTTGATAATCTGCATCCCCTTGCAGATGCCCAGGACAGGCTGCCTGCTTTTCACGGCCAGGTCGAAGGCCAGCAGCTGGCGGATGTCCAGTTCCGTGTCGATATTGCGGGAGCCGTGATTTTTCTCCCCGAAGAAGGCCGGGGTGATGTCACCGCCGCCGGGGAGCAGCAGGGCGTCGCAGGCGGAGACCTCCTCTATATTTAAGGTTACGACCGGTGTGATGCCCATGGTCTGTATGTATCTGACATAATTGACGGTTTCCGTTTTCTTCCCGACGATGGCTATTTTCATTTCATTCCCCTTCGATGAATATCAGAAAGTGTTGCCACAGCATAGCTGGCAAAAGCGCTGCAGTTTATACCTGCGGTAGAAGACATTTACATAATAAAATGTATAACGAGTGAGCAGGTCTGCAGTATAAGACAAAAAGCGCTACAGATTAATATATGCATGACATGTGACGAATAGTCATGAGGGGAAGAATGTGCGGCGAACCTTAAGAGAATTTAAGGATTTTTACCTTCTACAGTACTTTACTATGGAAAAAAATATGCTAAAATGAAATCTGATGAATTTCTCAAAAATGAATGTCGAGGCGTTGTCAGATGAAAAAGAATAAGATGCTTGTTTTCGCTTTCCTGATTCCCATTGCGGTCATGCTGGTATTGTTTGTGATACGGGGAATCTATCCTTTTGGGGACAGGAGTTTTCTGTTTGCCGATATGTACCACCAGTATATGCCCTTTTTCAGCGAGCTGCTTCATAAAGTGCGGGGCGGCGAGAGCCTGAATTTCTCTTTCAATGTGGGAATCGGCTCCAATTTCCTGGCGCTCTTTGTGTATTACCTGGCCAGCCCGTTCAATATCCTGTCGCTGTTGGTGCCGGAGCGTTTCCTGGTTGAGTTTATGAGCTACCTGATCGTGGTGAAGATTGGGCTTGCGGGGCTTACCTTTTATATCTACCTGCGGGAGCATTTCCGGTTTGACGGACGCCGGGAGGGGAGCGGAGGCAGGAGAGGGGGCACGCTTCGGACAGAAGGGAAGCCGGAGGGTGATGCCGTCCCGAAAGGGAGTCCGTCAGAGGAGAGCCTGTCAGAAGGTGGTGCTGTCGTCCAGGAGGAGAGTCTGTCGAAAAGTGCGTCACTTGTATTGGGCGGCAGCCTGGCGGCGATCCTGTTTTCCTGCTTCTATGCCCTGTCCGGTTTCATGGCGGCCTACAATTACAATATCATGTGGGTGGACTGCGTGGTGCTGCTGCCGCTGATCCTGCTGGGACTGGAGCGTCTGGTGAGGGAGGGGCGCTGCGGACTGTACTGTGTGACGCTGGCCCTGTCCATTTATACCAATTATTATATCTCCATCATGATCTGTATTTTTCTGGTGCTGTATTTCGGGTTTCTGGTGGTGACGGAGCCGAAGAGGCCGCGGGGGATATGGAAGAGGGGAGTTCCGGGATATTTCGCGCTGTACTCCCTGCTGGCGGGCGGTATGGCGGCGTTGCTGCTGATTCCGGAGGTCTGTGCCATTGTGCAGACGGATTTCGGGGATATGGAATTCCCGAAGAAGATAGAGACGTACTTTTCCGTGCTGGACATGCTGGCAAGACACTGTATGTGCGTATATACGGAACGGGGACTGGATCACTGGCCCAATATTTACTGCGGCAGCGCGGTGCTGATGCTGATTCCCATGTACCTGATGAATAAAAAGATATCCATACGCGAGAAATTCTGCCGGATGGCGCTGGCCGGATTTCTGTTGCTGAGCTTCAGTACGAATCTGCTGAACTTTATCTGGCATGGGTTTAATTATCCGGATTCCCTGCCTGCCAGACAGTCTTTTCTCTACATATTCCTGGTGCTGGTGATGTGTTATGATGCCTGGAGGCATGTGCGGGAGACGGATGAACAATCCATTCTGTACGGTTATCTGTGTGCGGTGGGCTTCTTCCTGTTCTGCGAGAAATTTGTGGAGCATGAGGATTTCGAGTTGGGAGTCAAGCTTCTGACCCTTGTGTTTGTCAGCATTTACGCCATACTTCTGCATCTGTACCGGACCAGGGAGAACAGGAATACCCTTAAGGCGGTGGCGATTGTGGCGGTGGCGGCAGTGATTGCCGAATGCGGCGTGAATACCCTTGTCACAAGCGTGGGGACGGTGAGCCGCAGTGCTTATCTGGGACAGCAGGAGGATTACAAAGAGCTGTACGGGATGACAAAGGAGCGGGAGGCCGGTTTTTACCGTCTGGAAAAATTCACCAGAAAGACGAAGAATGACGGCACGCTTACCGGTTATCCCACGGCCAGCGTGTTTTCCTCCACCATGAATTCTCAGGTGATGGATCTGTATAAAAGGCTCGGGATGCGCCACAGTAAGGTGTACTACGGCTTTGACGGTGCCACGGCCCTGACCTCGGCCATGCTGAATGTGAAATATATGTTCGGGGAGTCGGAAAAGTATGAGAATGCCCTTTATTCCCTCATCGGACACAGTGGAGATATTTTCCTTTACCAGTGCAACGCAGTGCTGCCTTTCGGCTATGTGGCGCCGGTGGGCTTTGACCTGGATCAGGATGAGGCGAAGAAGGAATTCCAGCTGCAGAATCAGATGATGGAAGATCTGGGGATAGATGGAATTCTGTTTCAGAAGGCGGACAGTGAGGAAACGAAGGAGGATGTGACATTTACCGCGCCTGAAGGCGGTTTCTACTATGCCATACTGACGGCATCCGGCACCGGTAAGGTGGACTGTATCGGTGGGAGCACGGAGGAAGCGTCCTTTAAGGATTTAAAGAAGGGCTCCATTCTGTATCTGGGATATCTGGAACAGGAACAGACCATTACCCTGACCAACGGGGACGAGGATGACACTACGCCCAAAATCGCGGCGGATGTATACCGGATGGACACGGAGGTGCTGGGACAGGCGCTGGAGAGGCTTTCCGCGCAGCATATGGAAAATGTGGAGTGGGAAAGTGACCATATCACCGCGGACCTTACGCTGGAACGGCCCGGAAGAGTGATCTGCTCGATTCCCTATGAAGACGGATGGACGGTCCGTATCAACGGAGAAGAAGCGGAAGGCACACTGTTCGGAGGCTGCCTGATGGCCTTTGACCTGGAGCCGGGGGAGTATACATTTGAAATGAAATATGTTCCCGCGGGCGCCTGGGCGGGACTGGCCGTAAGCGCGGTGAGTATTATATTGTTTGTGCTGACTCAGAAAGTGCTGACGAAGCGCAGGACCCGCCTGTCCCGGGTTCCTGAGAAAGAAATGTAAACCCCTGGACTTTCATGCAGGGTGGTGCGGTGGGATGCATGGAGGTTTACTGTGAACAGAAAGGACAGGGAAGCGTAAAATCCGAAACATCTGGGAGGATTTAACGTAAATTCTGCCGCGAAGGAGCAGATATCTGTATATAGCGACGGAAATGGGAAAGCCTTGAAAAAAAGGCTTTCTTTTTTTGGCTTTCTGTGGTAATATCAATGGCGGGACTCCTGAAAGCCATAGGGTTTTCAGGTTTTTATTTTTGGACAATGAGGCATAAGCCGGAGGAAGAAAGCAATGAAAATTGAACGGGCGAAGGAACGGGATATGGCGGGAATCAACAGGCTGCTTAGCCAGGTATTGACAGTGCATCATAACGGCAGGCCTGATTTGTTCAAGGGTAATGTAAAGAAATATACGGACGGGGAACTTCTGGAGATTCTGCGTGATGACGGGAAGCCGGTATTTGTGGCAAGGGATGAAGAGGGGAATGTAATGGGCTATGCATTCTGTATCTTTCAGCAGCATTTGGATAACAATATATTGACGGATATCAGGACTCTGTACATTGACGATCTGTGTGTGGACGAGGCTTCCAGGGGACATAAGATAGGAAGACGGCTGTATGAATATGTATTGGATTACGCCAGGAGGGAAGGCTGCTATAATGTGACGCTGAATGTCTGGGAATGCAATCCGGGCGCAAAAAAGTTCTATGAAAAATGCGGTCTGGTGCCTCAGAAGACAGGGATGGAAAAGATTTTGTGAAAGGAACGAAAGTGCAGAGAGAGCAAAAATGACGGATTTGAGAGAGAGATACTGGGTGCATGCCGGGTATGCATGCGTGGATGCAGCTGCGACAGCGGAGATGGAGAGAGAAATGTCAGAGCAGAATGAGAGGAAGACAGCGGAGGAAGCGGAAAAGAAACAGGGAGCAGTCGGCGCGGCAGGGGGACAGTCGGCTGCGGAACTGACGGAAGATAAGATGGAAACCGGCGGAAGAACAGGGGAGAGCGCGGATTCCCGACCGAAGGAGAACGAGGACAGCCTGGCCACCATAGAACCGCTCCTGGACAGGCGCATTGTGCGGGCGGTCCATGAGATGGGCTTTGAGAAGCTTACCCCGATTCAGGTACAGGCCATTCCCTATCTGCTGGAAGGGGAAGATATCATAGGACAGGCCCAGACGGGAACGGGAAAGACAGCCGCTTTTGCCATTCCCGCCCTGCAGAAGATAGACCCGGAGCTGCGGAGTCTGCAGACCATTGTTCTATGTCCGACCAGGGAACTGGCAATGCAGGCGGCGGATGAGATTCGCAGTATCGCGAAATACATGCATGGCATTAAGGTGCTCCCGGTGTACGGGGGACAGGAGATTCGTAAACAGATTACCGGATTGCGGGGCACGCAGATCATTGTGGGGACGCCGGGGCGTGTGATGGATCATATGAGGCGCCACACCATTAAGCTGGACCATGTGAACATGGTGGTTCTGGACGAAGCGGATGAGATGCTGGATATGGGATTCCGGGAGGATATGGAACTGATTCTGGGGGAGATTCCGGGTGAGCATCAGACGGCCCTATTCTCCGCTACCATGCCCAAACCCATTCTGGACATTGCGGATAAGTTCCAGAAGAATGCCAGGCTGGTGAGAGTGGCCTCCAAAGAGCTGACCATTCCGTTGGTGTCCCAGAGATATTACAGGGTGAAAAGCCAGGATAAGGATGCCGCGTGCATCCGTCTGCTGGAGTATTACCAGCCCAGGCTGGGACTGATTTTCTGTAATACGAAGATCAAGGTGGACGAGCTGGCGGAGGTGCTGAAGAAGGCAGGGTTCCAGGCGGAAGGACTGCATGGCGACATGTCCCAGCATCTGCGCGATGTGGCCATGGGGAGATTTCGAAACGGAAGTACGAATATCCTGATCGCTACGGATGTGGCCGCCCGGGGAATCGATGTAGATGATGTGGAGATCGTCATCAATTATGACCTGCCCCAGGACAATGAATATTATGTGCACCGGATCGGCAGAACCGGCCGGGCGGGTAAGACGGGACGCTCCTTCACCTTTGTCAGCGGAAAAGAAATTTTCCGAATCCGCCAGATAGAGCGCTTCTGCAAGACCACCATTGAAGAGAAGAAGCTGCCGGGCGCATCCAAGGTGCTGAAGGCAAAGGCGGATAAATATCTGAACCGGGCATGGGAGTTTCATGAGCATGAGGACATCGAGCTGATGAAGAGCTATCTGCAGCGGAAGCTGGATGCGGAGGAGTGTGACATCCTGGATCTGGCCGCCGCCATGCTGAAGATGGAAATCGGGGACAGAGGACCTGAGATAGCGGTGGACGATTATACGGGCAGAAACGGACGTTTCGGCGACAGGCGCGGGCGGGATGAACGCGACAGCCGACGCAGGTGGGGACGTGACGAGAGCCGGGAAGGACGGCGGAGAAGCGGACGTGACGAAAGCGGAGAAGGAAGGCGCGGGGAAAGCCGGAAATCCTGGCGTGACGAGAGCGGTGAGGGAAGCCGGAGAATCGGGCGTGACGAAGGTCGGGAAGGAAGCCGCAGAGCCGGGCGCGGGGAAAGCGGGGAAGACCGCCGCAGGCGCAGCCGTGATGAGGTCCGTGACAATCGCCGCCCTCATTCCTCCAAAGAGCGTGACGTGAGGATGGACGGCAGCGAGAAAGGGCTTGCGTTTTCCTTTCCCAAAAAGAAAAAGAAGAGATAAGGAAGTATGGAGAACAGCGCAAAGTGAGAATCGGAACGGGATATGATGTGCACAGACTGGCGGAAAACAGGGAGCTTATCATGGGTGGAGTGAGGATTCCTTATGAGAAGGGGCTTCTGGGACATTCGGATGCGGATGTCCTTCTCCATGCCGTGATGGACGCCCTGTTGGGAGCGGCGGCACTGGGGGATATCGGAAAGCATTTTCCGGACAGTGACCCGGCTTATGCGGGGATTTCCTCCATGGTACTGCTGGAAAAGGTAAAAGGGCTTCTGTTGAAAAAGGGATTTTTCATAGAGAATATCGATGCGACAATCATCGCTCAGGCGCCTAAAATGCGGCCGTATATCGATACCATGCGGGAGAATATTGCCAGGGTGCTGGGGATGGATACGGAGCATGTGAATGTGAAGGCTACCACCGAGGAGGGGCTGGGATTTACGGGAAGCGGCCAGGGGATTTCCGCCCAGGCAGTCTGTCTGCTGACCTCGCCCTTTGATATGAATGCACAGCCGGTTCAGGAAAGCTGCAGTGGCTGCGGCGGGTGCCCGAAACGAAATGAAAAAGTTTAAAGCGAGAGCAGGCAAAAGAAAGCCAGGGCAGGAAAAAGAAACTAAGGTAAAATCAAAAAAACATTGACAGAATCCATTTTTTTGCATATTCTGTTATAAGAGAATGCGGATTGGCAATTTCCTGAAAATGATATAACAAAATGCTGAGAACGGAGAGAGTACTTTTCCTGAGGATGGAGTGCCGCGGAGGATTCCATTCCGGCAAGGCGTCAGAGAGGGGCTGTCTGGTGAGCTGGAAACAGCCCTCGCCGGGGGGAAAGGAAGTGCATCCGGGAGCAGATCTGCTGAAAAAGAAACTATCGGAAAATTCGAAACGGAAGAACGCATGCCGTATGCATTGTTCCGCAGCGGAAACGGAAGTAGGCAGAGCCGTAGGCGTGCGTTAAACGCGTTGAGGGAGGGGCTGATGGAAGCCTCTAAACAGAGTGGAACCGCGGATAAATTCGTCTCTAGGGATGGGTTTGCCGCGTTTTTATTTGCCGTGAATGCCATATTGGCGGCATGTCGGAATTGCCACGAAATAACCTGACACTCCCCGGGATTGCTCTTTCCGGGCGGTGCCGGCTGTTCCATGCCTGCGCGGGAGAGAGAAGGCTTCGGAAACGGCAATTCCAGAGAAGCGGCTGACATACAGGCTTGAAATGATATAAAAGGAAGTGATTGCATGGGAGTGATCAGTAATATCGCAGAAGAGATCCGGATCGTCAGGGAACGGGACCCGGCGATTCATTCCGCCATGGAAGTATTTCTGTATCCCAGCTTTAAAGTGATGATTCATTACCGGATTGCCCATAAGCTGTACAGGAAGGGACATTTCTTCTGGGCCAGGTGGGTTTCCCAGAGAGGGGTGCGCAGAACGGGAATCGAAATTCATCCCGGCGCGGAGATCGGAAAAGGCTTTTTTATTGACCACGGAAACGGAGTCATTATAGGCGAGACCACGATTATCGGGGACAATGTGACCCTGTATCAGGGAGTGACATTAGGCGGCACGGGCAAAGAGCACGGAAAGCGCCACCCTACGATAGGCAACAATGTGATGATCAGCGCCGGAGCCAAGGTACTGGGCTCGTTTACCATAGGAGACAACTCTAAAATCGGCGCCGGAAGCGTGGTGCTCAGCGAGGTCCCGCCGAACTCCACGGTGGTAGGCGTGCCCGGACGGGTGGTGAAACGCAACAATATGGCGCTGCCTCAGGAGACCATGAACCAGACCGACCTGCCGGATCCGGTGAAGGAGGATATCGCCGGCCTGCAGCGGGCGAATTCGGAGATGATAAACCGTATACTGGAACTGGAGAGCCAGGTCAGGACACTCACAGAGAACCGGCGCGTTGGAGACACTTTTTGAAGTTAGGAATTGATAACCGATGCAGTTTCTTTAGGCAAAAGCCCGGAAATTCAACGAAAACAGCTGTAAACCTGCATCGGTTATTTGTAGACATTTCTTTATGAGCGCGGGCAGGGTCATGATACCACAGGACGGAAATGCGTTCCGGTTCCACACGGCAGTCCTGCCGCAGACGGGCAGAGATGAGATAGCAGAGAGGAGACAGCATGGAGAACAAATTACAGTTTTACAACACTTTGGACAGAAAGGTAGAGCTTTTCGTCCCCAACGAAGACGGCAGGGTGGCCATGTACACCTGCGGCCCCACAGTGTATCATTTTGCCCATATCGGCAACCTGCGAAGCTATATCGAGGAAGATGTGCTGGAGAAGACACTGCGCTACATGGGCTATGACGTGAAGCGGGTGATGAACATTACCGACGTGGGGCATCTTTCTTCCGACGCGGATACCGGGGAAGACAAGATGCTCAAGGGAGCGAAGCGGGAGCACAAGACAGTGATGGAAATTGCGAAATTCTATACGGACGCCTTTTTCGGCGACTGCAGGAAGCTGAATATCAAGACACCGGACGTAGTGGAGCCCGCCACGAACTGCATCCCGGAGTTTATCCACATGGTGGAAGTGCTGCTGGAAAAAGGATACGCCTATCTGGCCGGAGGCAATGTGTACTTCGACACATCCAGACTTGAAGACTACTATGTCTTCTCTTCCCAGACCGAGAAGGAGCTTCTGGTGGGGGTCCGGGACGATGTGGAAGAGGATGCCAACAAGAGGAACCGGAATGATTTCGTGCTCTGGTTCACGAAATCCAAGTTCGAGGATCAGGCGCTGAAATGGGAGAGCCCCTGGGGAACAGGGTATCCCGGCTGGCACATTGAATGCTCCTGCATCAGCATGAAGCATCTGGGTGAATATATGGACATCCACTGCGGCGGCGTGGACAATATCTTCCCCCACCATACCAACGAAATCGCCCAGAGCGAGGCTTACCTGGGGCATAAGTGGTGCAATTACTGGTTCCATGTGCATCATCTGACGGACAAGACAGGCAAGATGAGCAAATCCAAAGGAGAGTTCCTCACATTGTCTCTGCTGGAATCCAAAGGATACGACCCCAGAGTATATCGCTTTTTCTGCCTGCAGTCCCATTACCGCAAGCCGCTGGAGTTCTCCTATGAGACGCTTGACAACATGGTAGCTGCCTATGACAAGCTGGTGAAGCGCATCGGCGGCCTGAAAAAGGAAGGGGCAGTGGAGCAGGAAAAAATCAAGGCATACAAACAGAAATTCGAGGCTGCGCTCTGTGACGACCTGAACACATCCATGGCGATTACGGTGCTCTATGACATGCTGAAGGAAGACATGTCAGACGCTTCAAAATATGCCCTGGCGGAGGATTTTGACAGGGTGCTGAGCCTGGATCTGACCACTGCCCACGCGGAAAAGGAAGCGGAAAACAAGGTGGACGCGGATCTGGAAAGCTATATTCTGGGAAAAATTGAGGAACGCAAAGCGGCAAAGAAGGAGAAGAACTTTGCCAGAGCCGACGAAATCCGCGGTGAACTGCTGGCAAAAGGAATCATTCTGGAAGATACCCGGGAGGGCGTGAAGTGGAAGATGGACAGTTCGTGGAAGAAGGGGGAATAAAGGCGGAAGCTTTGCCGGAGGCGGCTTCTGTAGAGGCCGCTTTGCCGGGGGCTGCTGCCGGAGAGGCCGTTTTATCACAGGCGAATGCGGGAGAACCCGTGAGAGAGGAAAAGGATGGTCCCGTCAGCCTGCGGGAGGAAATTGCCGCCGCATTCCCCGGCAGGCGCCAGGATATCCGTTCCTACTCGGCGCTGAGCCTGGCCTATATCGGCGATGTGGTCTACGATCTGATCATCCGTACGGCAGTGGTGGGGAAAGGAAACCGCCCTGTCAATGACCTGCATCGGATCACCGTAAAATATGTCAGCGCAGGGGCACAGGCGAAAATAGTACAGGCTTTGTCCGAGATTCTCACAGAGGAAGAAAGAACAGTTTTCCGAAGAGGAAAGAACTCCAAACCGCACACAACTGCCAGGAATGCCAGCCTTTCGGATTACCTGAAAGCCACCGGCTTCGAGGCAGTGCTGGGCTATCTGTATCTGACGGACAATATGGAACGCGCACTGGAACTGGTGAAAAAGGGAATTGCACTGGCCTTCAACAGTTTCCTGTGAAAGAAAGGAAAAAATATGGCATATAGAGAAAACAAAGCGGAGGACAGGCGGAGAACTTCCGGAAGGGCATCAGGACAGTCCGGGAAAAAGTCCGGGACAGGCATTCGGGCGCAGGACAGGTATGCCAGGGAAAAAGCCGCTGCGGAAAAAGCTCTGGAAGAGCGGAGAAACAGGGCGGCGGAAATTTCCGAAGAGAACAGCGACTCTGCTGTCATAGAGGGACGCAATGCCGTCATGGAAGCATTTCGGGCGGGCAGGCCCATAGACAGGCTTTACATCCAGGACGGCTGTCACGACGGTCCGGTCCTGTCCATTAAGCGGGAGGCCCAGAAACACTCCGCAATGATCAAGTATGTGGAGAAGGAACGTCTGGACCAGATGTCGGAATCGGGCAGGCATCAGGGGGTAATCGCTGTAACGGCAGCTTACGAATATGCATCCGTGGAGGATATCCTGCAGGCAGCCAGGCAGAAGCAGGAGCCGCCATTTTTGATTTTGCTTGATAATATCGAGGATCCCCACAATCTGGGCGCCATTATCCGTACCGCTAACCTGGCGGGCGCCCACGGCGTTATCATACCGAAAAACCGGGCGGTGGGGCTGACGGCCACCGTTGCCAGAACCTCCGCCGGAGCGCTGAACTATACTCCGGTGGCGAAAGTCACAAACCTTGCGAAAACCATTGAAGAGCTGAAAAAGGAAGGCCTGTGGTTCGTCTGCGCGGATATGGAAGGTACTTCCATGTACAGCCTTGACTTAAAGGGACCCATCGGACTGGTGATCGGCAGCGAAGGGGAAGGCGTGAGCAGACTGGTGAAGGAAAAGTGCGATTTGTCCGCGGCAATCCCCATGAAAGGGAATATCGATTCTCTGAATGCTTCCGTTGCGGCGGGCGTACTTGCATATGAAATTGTGCGGCAGCGCCTGGGATAACAGGGCGGACTTGCCAGGCGGAAAGCTGCAGTCCGGATGAGAAAGGCCGGGACAGGGAGCGGAAAGCCACAGTCCGGCGGGAAAGGCCGTGACAGGAAACTGAAAAGCCGCAGCCCGGAAGGGAAGGGCAGAAGTCTACAGGGCGGAAAAGAGCAGGGATATGGCAGACAGATATTCAAATTACAGACAATACAATGACGATGAACTGATTGACCGCCTTCGCCGGGGGGAAG